>NZ_CP047656.1:4619550-4948461 GCF_009906955.1 Paraglaciecola mesophila | reverse complement strand
GGGAATTTTCCCCACGCCAAGTTGCAGCGTTGCGCCATCGTCTACCAACATAGCCACATATTGGCCAATCCGCTCGGTAATTTTGTCTGGCTCGTAATGGGGCAACTCTGGTAACGGTTGTTCTACCTGTATGCAAGCAGCAATGTCGTCAATGCGAATAAATGTGTGTCCACTGGTTCGTGGCATTAAAGGATTTACTTGGGCGATAACGTACTTAGCCTTTTTCACTGCGGCTAGATTCACATCGACGGCTACGCCTAAAGAGCAATATCCGTACTTATCAGGCAAGCTCACCATGATTAGCGCTGCATCTAATGGCAAAATATCTTGTTCAAATAACGAGGGCACTTCAGATAAGAAACAGGGTGTATAGTCAACGCGACCTTCCGCTACCGCTTGCCGGATCTTTTCGCCCCCAATAAATAAGGCATTGACCCTAAAAAGATCTTTAAATTGCGGTTCAACCCAGCGACTTTCTGATAAAGTATTAAACTGTACGATTTCAATGTCTTTCAAATCTCCGCTATTGGCAATCAAATCATCAATCAAGGCGTTAGGTACCGCGGCATTCGAGCCAATAAAAATACGATTACCCGACTTTAGTAATGTGTGCCAATCAGGTCGGTTAGGTAAGGCGGTTTCCATAGTCACTCCGTAGGTCTGCTCACATCAACTATGCCATAGAGATACCGAACGATACATTAAGACCTTGGTCTGTCTTGAGAAAGTTTTTCAATTTTTTCAGATCGCCCCAGTTATCAGCAACTATATCTTTTAAATGGACACCCAAGTTAAATTGAAATCAGTACCTGTTAAATGGACACCCAAGTTAAATTGAAATCAGTATTTTATACAGACATCCATGTTAAGAGTGGTTAATTTTCAGACCTAAACTACACTTTTTGTGTGTTCCAATTTATTGAGTCGACTGCTATGCCCCAGTCACGAAAAAGCCAAATCAGTTTAATCGATACCCCTTATTATCATTGTGTGTCCCGATGTGTTCGCCAGTCTTATTTGTGTGGCACAAACCAACTTACTGGGCAGAGCTACGAGCACAGGCGTGGCTGGGTGGAAGAGCGTTTACTGTTTTTATCGACCGTGTTCGCGATTGATATTTGTGCTTATGCAGTGATGAGTAATCATACTCATGTGGTGCTTTGTGTGGATAAAGAGTTGGCTGATAACTGGAATACCGAATCGGTACTAAAGCGTTATCACATACTTCATAAAGGCACGTTACTCACTCAAAAATTTATAAACGGCGATACCTTAACTCAAGGGGAGCTCATCACCCTTGATGACACTGTTGAAATCTACAGAAAACGTTTATACGACATCAGTTGGTTTATGCGTGACTTAAATGAATATATTGCCCGTGAAGCGAATAAAGAAGATGACTGTACGGGCCGTTTTTGGGAAGGACGATTTAAATCACAAGCCCTGTTAGATGAAAGCGCCGTGCTAGCGTGTATGGCCTATGTGGATTTAAACCCCATTAGAGCGAAAATAGCCAAAACACCTGAAACAGCAACACACACCAGTATTAAAAAACGTATTCACGCTGCTAAATATCATCAAGCTCAACCGAGTACGCTAATGCACTTTGCGGGAAACCTGAAAGAAAACATGCTAAAAGGTATTGCGTATTCACTCAAAGACTATTGTGAGCTTATTGATACCACAGGTCGATGCATTCGTGATGATAAGGCAGGTTATATAGATAACACTCAAAGCCCTATTCTACAAAGATTGGGACTAGATAGCGCTCAGTGGTTAGCCTTAACCACTGAGTTTGAAAAACACTTCTGCTACGCCGCTGGGGGCGAGCAAATGATGAACACCTTTAAGCGCCATACCCACCATCAACGAATTCGCGGGATGGGTAATGCAAGGCAATTGCTAAAAAAAGTGTAATGCTATTTCGGTCTCTACCGACAAACGACATTTTCAAAAGCGCCCAATCGAACAGGATCGGTAAAACTTTTCGACAAAGCAGTTCTCAAATTCTCAACGACGTTTATTAAATTTGTAGGTCGAAAGCCTATCTTTCATATTGAATAACAAGTTTCATATTTGTTGATGGCTACAGACCACAACATGGCTTCGCTAGAGCTAATAACCTAGCAAGATTAAAAACCGTTTTAGAATTATTTTAAAATGGGTGTCCATATAAAATGAAGTGAATACTTGAGCTGATAGTGCACGTAACACTCTGTCGCTTGTTACGGATGTCCATGTAAATTTCGTTGTGGAACTGAGAACAACTATTCAATATAAGCTTGGGTGTCCACATAAATGCAAGCTTGGGTGTCCACATAAATGCATTCATATCAAATTATTTATAAAAATAGATATTTTTAGAAAAGCATTAGGCTGAAACCAAAAGGCTTGAATCCGATCAGTTGTCGAATTCAGGCCTTTGTATTTGCTTGGAATCTAATTTATTAGAGTCTAGCTTTATAGGATCACTTCGTTCACTGTCTTTCTGTTTACAAAAGCATCATTTAAGACAAATGCGCTAGCATCGCTTGTAATGGGTGCTTGGGTTTTTCACCTTCAATTCGGGCGACTTGGCTGCGACACGAATAACCAGTTGCAAGAATTTTCGAGGTATCAAACTTAGCGACTGCTTGCTCCCAACTTAAAGCGTAAATTCCTTTAGATTGCTCCAAGTGGCTCGCTTCGTGGCCAAAAGTACCTGCCATGCCGCAACATCCCACTGAAATAGGGGTCAGTGACATCCCCATTTTTTGGAATAATTGTTGCCAGTGTTGCTCACTCTCAGGCAACGCAGTCTTCTCAGTGCAGTGGCCGAAAAACGCGTATTGACTATCAGTTGAGCGGACGCGCTCGGGAAGGGTAATAGTTGCTAGCCACTCGTGCACCAACTTCACCTCAAAGCTTCCTCTGGTCTCCCCTAAAACTTTATTGTATTCATCCCGATAACACAGCACCAATGACGGGTCGACTCCAATCATAGGTATACCTAGCGGAGCAAGCTTGTTCAAAAAGTCAGCACCGTCTTTTGCTGTGCTTGCAAATTCTTTCAAGAAACCTTTTACGTGCTGAGGTTTACCATTTGGCATAAAGGGCAGCAAAATAGGCTCATAGCCCAAACATTCAATTAATTTCACCAAGTCGTAGAGCAAATCCGCTTCATAAAAGCTAGTGAACGGGTCTTGCACTATCAGTACCTTTCGCGCTCGCTCGCTCGCACTCAACGCTTGCAATGAGCCTAAATCAAATTGACTCGCCTCATGTCCCGCAAGTTGTTTCTTCAACGAAGGAGAAGACAATAATGGCGTATCAACATAACCGACTGTTTTCTTAATAAGCTTGTTCATCCACTGTTGTTTCAAAAAAGCATTAATCAGCCGAGGGGTTTTAGCCATTAAAGGAGCCATAATTTCGATATTTCCTACCAAATAGTCTTTGGCGGGACGCATATAACGTTGGTAATAAATTGACAAAAAGCGCGCACGGAATGTCGGTACATCTACACTGACGGGGCACTGGCTGGAGCAAGCCTTGCACGCTAAACAACCGTTCATGACTTCTAACACTTCATGTGAAAAATCGCTAGATTGTGTCTTACCCATGGTGTTGTTAATGCGCTTAAGAAAGTTTTGCGTTTTACCCTGCACCTCAAGAATATTCACATCCACTTGTTTATTCGCTAGTAAACGCAGCCATTCGCGCATGGCGCCTGCTCGCCCTTTTGGGCTGTGACGCCTGTCTGAGGTAATTTTACTTGAAGGGCACATAGTCGACGTCGTGTCGTAATTAAAACATAAGCCGTTACCATTGCAATTCATGGCAGGCGCGAAAGCATCGCGCATGGAAATAGGGATTTGGCGATCAAACTCACCACGCTTAACATCCCCTACCCTAACCAAAGAAGCGAGACTGTCGATAGGTGTGCAGATTTTTCCTGGGTTCATTTTATTGAGTGGGTCAAACGCAGCTTTAATTTTACGCAATTCGGTGTATAGCTCTTCTCCGAAAAATGCGGGAGCATATTCACTGCGATAGCCTTTTCCGTGCTCGCCCCACAATAGCCCGCCGTATTTAGCAACCAGCGCTGACACTTCGTTTGAAATATCTGGGATCATGGCCTCTTGCTCAGGGTCGCACATATCAAGCGCGGGGCGCACATGTAAAACACCTGCATCCACGTGGCCGAACATACCGTAATGTAAATTCCGTGCATCAAGCAATGCTCGAAATTCCATAATAAAATCGGCTAAATTTTCCGGCGGTACACCAGTATCTTCGACAAATGCTAATGGCTTTTTACGGCCTTTAGTTTTACCTAGTAAACCCACCGACTTTTTGCGCATCGCATATATTTTGCCAATATCGGCATTGTCATACGTGATTTGATAACCAATAACACCACCTTCGTTGGCCTCAAGCGCAGAGTCTAAATTGGCGCACAACAGGGTGATCTTTTCGCGTAATTCATCTTCAGAGTCACCGTTGTACTCAACCATATTAAGGCCGAGTACTTCTTTGTTTTCAACTTCTTTGATGAGCTCTTTAACTTGATGCCAAATGATATCTTGCTTAGCTAAATTCAATACGTTGCTATCAACGGTTTCTACCGATGTTGCCTTAGCTGCCACCATATGCGGCGCATGTCGCAGCGCAGATTCAAACGAGTCGTATTTTATGTTCACCAAGGCTTTGTGTTTAGAGATTGGAGTAACGTTCAGTTTTGCTTCTGCCACAAACGCTAACGATCCTTCTGAGCCGGCAATCACGCGGCTAATATCTACCGTCGATAAATCATCGCTCAAAGCATGTTCTAAATCGTAGCCGGTTAAAAAGCGATTCATGCGCGGGAACTTGGCGAGAATTTGCTGGCGTTTCTCCACACAGGTAGTCAAGATCTGTTTCACCAACCTACCGGTTGTGCTCTGCTGCTCAGCGACTTTTTTAGCTTCATCTATACTCATTGGCGAGCTTTCGAGTAGAGTGCCATCCGCCAACACCGACGTTAAGCCAAGTACGTGATCACTGGTTTTGCCGTACACCAAAGAGCCCTGCCCTGAGGCATCAGTATTCACCATACCACCGATAGTCGCGCGATTACTGGTGGATAAATCCGGTGCGAAAAACAAACCGTAGGGGCGTAGCGCATCATTCAACTGATCTTTCACTACACCCGCTTGTACCCGAACCCAACGCTCTTGTGGGTTAATTTCAAGAATGTTGTTCATGTGCCGGGATACATCAACAATAATACCCGAGGTTAAAGATTGTCCGTTAGTGCCCGTACCGCCGCCTCGCGCACTAAATGCAACGTCTTCGAATTGACTGGCCAACTCGCCAATCACTTGTAAATCAGCAACAGATTTAGGTAACACCACACCTTGGGGCAACGCTTGATAAATAGAGTTATCTGTCGCGACCGACAATCGACTAGCATAACTAAATTCTATGTCGCCACTAAACTCACTGCGCTTCAATGCCGAGAAAAAAGCTTGGTATTGGGATTGCGGGCCGGACTCTACATCTAAAGCAGGTAATTCGTGCTTGGGCATAACGTTGGTTTTTCTCACGGTTTAACAAGTGCGCGCTATTGTACAACCTAAGCACTACTAACTTCTAATAGGTGAAGGGATTTATTTATGTTTTATGTCGATTAATTATGCCATTTTTGGCACTTTTATAACGCTCTTCGCTAATATCCAGTATGCACGTAGGTATCTTCGTCACACCCAGTAACATGTGCAATATTGCATTTTTAACTAGGTTGCCCTAAAAGGTAGTCACTATATGAGGAATGTGTTCACCATGAAAAATATTCGTATCGGATTAGGTGCGTTACTTGTCATTGCGGGTATCGTATTATTTATAATCCCAGGCTCAATGCTGTTAGTCATCGCTGGCTTGCTGTTACTAAGTGTAGATGTGCCACTCGCGCGAACTTGGTTAAAACGCTGCCAAAACAGTATGGCGCGTTCATCGGCGAAACTTGACCGAGTCCTTCTTAATCGCAAACTTCGCCATTAACAGCTAAGGTCAGCTGTTTAGGGACCAGCGCTCATTCCATTCTACTGATGTAGTCTTAGAAAAGTATCGGTCTATCCTGTTGAATCAATTCATAAAAAAGGCTGTCATATGACAGCCTTTTTACCTGTAGGGCACTGATTTTTTATTATTGTTAGTCAGTGGTGTATTTTAGCGCCTGTTACTTCGCGTGTTTTTCCCCTAAGTACAACCAAGTCTCAACAACGGTATCTGGGTTTAGCGATACACTGTCGATGCCTTGTTCAACTAACCATGCGGCTAAATCCTCGTGGTCAGATGGGCCTTGACCACAAATACCCACGTATTTACCGCGTTTTTTAGCAGCCTGAATCGCCATAGCCAGTAACGCTTTCACAGCTGGGTCTCGCTCATCAAATAAATGCGCAATAACGCCTGAGTCACGGTCAAGACCAAGGGTTAATTGGGTCATATCATTTGAACCAATCGAGAAGCCATCAAAAATGTCTAAGAACTGATCTGCAAGCAATGCGTTTGACGGTAACTCACACATCATAATGACGCGTAAACCGTTGTCACCTTGCACTAATCCTTGTTCTGCCAACAGCTTAATCACACTGCGGCCTTCTTCAAGCGTACGTACAAATGGGATCATGATTTCTACATTGGTTAAGCCCATTTTGTTGCGAACTCGTTTAATCGCTTCACACTCAAGCGCGAAACAATCACGAAACTCCTCAGAGATATAACGACTTGCCCCGCGGAAACCCAACATAGGGTTTTCTTCATCTGGCTCGTACTGGTAACCACCTACCAAGTTATAGTACTCGTTCGATTTGAAATCAGACATACGCACAATCACTTTCTTAGGTGAGAAAGCGGCACCAATAGTTGCAATACCTTCAACCAACTTCTCGATATAAAACTCAACAGGTGACTCATAACCTGCAATCATCTCGCTGATTTCTTCTTTAAGTTCAGAAGGTTGCTGTTCGAAATTAAGTAACGCTTTTGGATGCACACCAATCATACGGTTGATGATGAACTCCAAACGTGCCAAGCCGACACCTTCGTTAGGCAGTCGAGCAAAATCAAATGCCCTGTCTGGGTTACCCACATTCATCATCACCTTGAGCGGAATATCGGGCATCGCATCAACGCGAGATGTCACCACATCATAATCAAGCACGTCACCATAGATAAAGCCGGTGTCGCCTTCTGAACAAGACACAGTAATTTTATCGCCATTGCTGATAAGGTCAGTGGCATTGCCACAACCAACAACCGCAGGAATACCTAATTCCCGAGCAATAATCGCAGCGTGACAAGTTCGGCCACCACGATTTGTAACAATCGCTGAAGCCTTTTTCATGATGGGCTCCCAATCAGGGTCAGTCATGTCTGTAACCAATACGTCACCCGCTTGGATTTTGTCCATCTCTTCAATCGAGCCAAGTACTTTCGCTGTGCCCGCGCCAATTTTGTGACCTATCGAACGCCCCTCACAAACAACACTGGCTTTACCATTCAAACGGAAACGCTCAATCACTTGAATGTCTTCGCGGCTGCGCACGGTTTCGGGTCTGGCTTGAACAATATACAGTTTGCCGTCGATACCGTCTTTGGCCCACTCGATATCCATCGCCCGTTTATAATGTTTCTCGATGATTTGCGCTTGTTTGGCTAACTCTTGAACTTCGTCATCAGTCAATGAGAAAACGACACTGTCGGTGCGGTCGATATCAACAATTTCCACTTGTTTACCGTGACTCGTATCATCCGAGTAAATCATCTTAGTTAACTTACTACCAAGATTACGGCGTACTACCGCAGGTAAACCTTTATCAAGGGTTGGCTTGTGAACGTAAAATTCATCCGGGTTAACGGCACCTTGTACTACCATTTCACCTAAACCGTAAGACGATGTAATAAACACCACGTCTTCGAAACCGGATTCAGTGTCAATGGTAAACATAACACCTGACGACGCACAGTCACTGCGCACCATGCGTTGAATACCTGCAGATAACGCCACGCCTTTGTGGTCATAACCTTGGTGCACGCGATAAGAAATGGCACGATCGTTAAATAAAGAGGCATAAACATGCTTGATGGCAACCATCACGGCATCAATACCCTTTACGTTTAAAAATGTTTCTTGTTGGCCGGCAAACGATGCATCAGGCATATCTTCGGCAGTCGCAGAGGAACGTACAGCGAACGATGCTTCATCGCCTGCATCTCCTTGCAAGGTTTTAAAGGCTGACGTGATGTCTGCTTCTAATTCCGGTAAGAACGGGGTTTCGATGATCCACTGACGGATTGTATTCCCCGCTTCGCCTAAGGCAGGAATGTCATCCACGTCTAAACTGTCAAGTAATTCGTGAATACGCGCCTCAAGGCCACTTTGTTCTAAGAAAAGATTAAACGCTGATGCCGTTGTCGCAAAACCACCGGGTACTTGTACACCAGCATTTGAAAGATTAGAAATCATTTCGCCAAGGGATGCATTTTTTCCACCGACAACGCCCACGTCGTCCATTCCCAATTGCTGATACCAAAGCACATTTTCTTGCATTTAATTCGTCTCCAAGATGAACTTAATTGTAAAAGCTGCCAACGATGACAACCCCAGATAGTTAGTCAAAATGACGCTCGCTAAACGTCGAAAAAAATTATATTTCTCAAGTGCCTAGCTTTTTACGTGAGGGATTTTAGAATGCAGTTTAGAAGAAAGTAAAATTTAATTTATTTATGTAATTATATTACTACATTGTTAAGGAAATGTTATGCGAACGGCTTATTATATTTCAGATGGAACAGCGATAACTTCGGAGGTATTTGGCCATGCTTTGCTGTCATTATTCACGATAGAGTTCGAACATATCACGATTCCGTTTGTTGAAACTGAAGAACAAGCGCAACAAGTTGTTAAAAAAATATCTGAAAGTTTTCAAGATGACGGGCAACGCCCGTTAGTTTTTTACACGATAGTTAACACTGAAGTTCGCAAGATCATTTCTAAATCAGTGGGGATTAACTACAACTTTCTCGACCAATTTGTTGCCCCATTAGAAATCGTTTTGGGCGTGCCTTCAAAACCGGAAAAACATCGAACCCACAGCATCCATGAAAAGACCTACGACATCAGAATTGAAGCAGTTAACTACGCACTAGCCAACGATGATGGATCAAATTTACAAAATTATGACGAAGCCGATATTATTCTTGTTGGCGTATCACGCTCGGGGAAAACCCCCACCAGCTTATATTTAGCCCTACAATATGGCATAAAAGCCGCAAATTACCCCTTCACCGAAGAAGACATGGGCGATATTCTGCGCATGCCTGCTGCCCTCAAACGCTTTAAAGACAAAATGTTCGGTTTAACCATCGACCCACAGCGTTTACATCAAATTCGCTCTGAGCGCCGTGCCAACAGTCGCTATGCCTCTTTACAGCAATGCCGCATGGAACTGCGCGAAGTAGAGAATTTATATCGCAAAGAAAAAGTGCCGTTTCTAAACAGCACTCGCTACTCGATTGAGGAAATATCCGCCAAAATCTTGGCCACCACAGGGTTGAAACGTAAGAAGTACTAAACAGCGTTATAGAGAATCTTCACTTTTAAAAGAATCTGTAACAATTGTCACCTTGCCGGTTATTGATTTGTTGATGTCAATGAGTAAGCTGGCCTTCACTATTTAATAAGGCCAGCTTATGTTTACTCACTTCGATCCTTCCCTATTTACGTTTTTACAGCAACTAGAAAAGAACAATGAAAGAGAATGGTTCAATGCGAATAAACAAAGATACGAAGATTTAGTGCGCGGACCCGCGCTTGAATTTATCACTGAAATGCAAAATTGGATCCCGATGATTTCCCCACACTATGAGGCATCTCCCAAAAAAATGGGTGGTTCATTAATGCGGGTTTATCGCGATGTGCGCTTTTCAAAAGACAAATCCCCTTATAAAACCAATGTGGGTATTCAATTTCGCCATGAGATAGGCAAAGACGTCCACTCCCCCGGTTTTTATATGCACATAGCCAGCGAAGAATGTTTCTTAGCAGTGGGCACATGGCATCCACAGCCAGATGCTCTGCGTGCTATTCGCGAACATATTCAACGTAAACCAGCTGCCTATCAAGATGCCATTGAACACAAACCCTTTACGGAATTCTACCATATGGCAGGCGACTCATTAGTTCGCCCGCCAAAGGGCTACGATACTGAGTCTCCAATGATTGAAGAAATTAAGCGTAAGGATTTTATTGCTATCTGCCCTCTTGATAGAAAGCAGCTATTAGAAGGTAACGTATGTGAACTAGCGGCAACACGCTATGGCCGAGCACAGCCATTACAGAAATTTTTGTGCGATGCGTTAGGCCTGATATTTTAGGCCGATTGGTCGACCTTTAAACGGTTACGCGCGCCCACCAGTCACTTTATTGGCGCGGCCTTCTTCTTTGGCTTTTTCAGCGCGGCGGCGACGCGCTTCTTTAGGATCGGCGATTAACGGGCGATAAATCTCGATTCGGTCACCATCTTGTGGCACATCAGTCAATTTGCACGTGCGATTCCAAATGCCCACCTTACTCGTGGTTAAATCAATATCGCTAAAGCGCTGTAAAATTCCCGATGCGCGAATAGCTTCTTCTACGGTGTGACCTTTCTCTACCACCACTTCAAGTAAGGCTTGGCGCTCTGGCAACGCATAGGCCACTTCAAGATTAATTTGTTTGTCCGTCATGAGTAGATCTCTTTTGCGCGATCAGTAAACGCAACGACCATGTTGGCCGCAATCGCGTTGAATACACGGCCAAAGGCCATTTCAACCAATCGACTTGAAAAAGCAAAGTCTAAATTTAATTCAATTTTACACGCATTGTCAGATAACGCTTTGAAGGTCCAGCCACCGCGCAGCTCGGAAAATGGTCCATCGACTAAGTTCATTTTAATATACTCGCCGCGAGACAATTCATTGCGTGTACTGAACCACTGCTTGATCCCTGCCTTTGAAATAAGCAAAGATGCCTCCATGCTGTACTCATCAGCATGAGTCACTTTCGTTTGCGCGCAACCTGGTAAAAATTCAGGATAACTTTGCACATCATTTATCAAATCAAACATTGATTCAGCACTAAAGGCTACCAAAGCGCTGCGGGTCACATTAGGCATCAATTCCCCTTGAATTGAGTCAGTCGGTTTTTATAGGGGCAAAATACTAGCATAAAATCAGATATCTATTTCAATATCAGTGATTTTTGTTGTACCCCGTTAGACAACCATTATAATACGGCGCCATGAAATCAAAGAAGTCAAAATCAACCAACAACACCATCGCATTGAATAAAAAGGCGCGGCACGACTATATCTTGCAAGATAAAATCGAAGCGGGCATTGAATTACAAGGATGGGAAGTGAAAAGCATTCGTTCAGGCAAAGTCAATTTGTCTGACAGCTACGTTACCTTACACAAAGGCGAAGCCTTTTTAGTCGGTAGTACTATTCAACCTCTTAACCAAGCATCAAGCCACGTAGTATGCGAGCCTTTGCGCCAACGTAAGTTGCTGCTGAATAAGCGTGAGCTCGACAAGCTGATTGGCTCAGTTGAGCGTCAAGGCTACTCAATACTCGCCACTGCCATGTACTGGAAGAAAAACTGGGTAAAAGTCGAAATTTACTTGGGTAAAGGTAAGCACGAGCACGACAAACGAGACGCCGTGAAAGACCGAGACTGGGCACGAGACAAAGAACGTATGATGAAGCATAAAGTCTAGGCTTTATGCTTCATGTAGTGAGCAGGGTTGAATAATTAGTCGAAAAGGCTTACCGCGCCTTGTCAACTCAACTCGTGTCTAAAACGTTTTCGATACCGCTTTGTAAGCTTCGCCGCGCGAATTTGATCCACAATCAGGCTCACCACAGGTGAAAACCGCTTAGGTGTGTTTTTACCTTCGCCGACTCTACGCATTTGCCTCTTGACCATCGCCATTACAGCAAGGCCAGACAGGGTCTTGTCTTTCCATGTCACTCTTGGTAGCACAGCAGAAGCCGTAGAGTCTTGTTGCCATTGATAAACCAAGTCAGGGTTAAACGCCAATGCGGTAGCCATTCCCACTAATGTTACACCTGTCTCAACGACTTGCTGGGCCACAGGCAAGCGCGTGATACCACCTGTTGTCATGATTGGCACAGATGAATGCGCACTAATTGTTTGGGCAAATTCCAAAAAATAGGCTTCACGGGCCAATGTACGTTCATCTGCAGTATTGCCTTGCATGGCTGGGGCTTCGTAACTTCCTCCTGAGAGCTCGACAAAATCAATGTTTAGCTTACTAAGCATATCCACAACCATTTGCGCATCTGCTGGCTCAAAACCACCGCGCTGAAAATCCGCTGAGTTAAGTTTCACTGATACAGAAAACTGTTCACCACAGGCTTGTATTATCTCAGTTGCAAGGTTTAAGAGTAACCGAGCTCGGTTTTCAAGACTGCCTCCCCACTTATCTTGTCGCTTATTGGTTAAGGGCGATAAAAACTGGGCGAGTAAATAACCATGGGCGGCGTGAATTTGAACGCCATCAAAGCCTGCTTCTTTCGCCCTTAGCGCCGTTTGCACAAACCGCTGAATCACATCAGCGATTTCCGTTTCAGCCATTGCTTTTGGTTGGCCGAACAAATGTGAATGTTTACCCATATCAAGGGGTACGTTTGATGCGGATAATACCTTGCCACCCATTTTGCTAAACACTTGCCTTCCAGGATGATTAATTTGCATCACCACTTTGCAACCATTTGTTTTTGAGACGCTGGCAAGCTGGGCAAAGGCCGCTATATTGCTGTTTTGTTCTAACGCGAGTCCCCCTGGGCCGGTCATAGCCAGATGATCCACCATGACATTGCCCGTTAAAATGAGTCCCACGCCGCCCTCGGCCCATTGACGATAAAGGGATATCAATGCGCCAGATGGCGTTTGTTCTTCTGTGGCTAAATTCTCTTCCATGGCCGCTTTGACAATTCGGTTTTTAACCGCCAATCCACTAGGGAAACAAAAAGAAGAAAATACACTCTTGTTGGTGGGCGCTTCGGCGCTATCTTGTTGAACATTGTTTAACACATTGGGTTTAGCAGACATAAAAAAGCTTATTAAATTGACATTGAACTCACTATAACCTTAAAGTTAGCTTTAAGGTCAACAGCCTTTTTACGGGATTCATTTTTTATGAGCATTCCATTTGCGTCAATCACAATACTCACCAAGGTAACCCAATGAAAATAGGCGAACTCGCCCAGCAAAGTGGTGTTGCTACTAGCACTATCCGTTTTTATGAAAGCAAAGGCCTGCTGCCAAGCACCAGAAACAGTAATGGCTATCGTCAATACACAGCAGAGAGTGTGCGCCAAATACAACTAATTAGATTCTCTCAAAGCCTTGGCTTTTCATTAGATGAAATGCCTTCTGCCGCCACAGTAGAAGAAGGCTTTGAGCACGACCTAATCCTTAAACGACTCGAAGCAAAACGACAAGAAGCGCACCTTTTACTCGCCCAAATGCAAGCTAAAACAGAACGACTTGATAAACTCATTGCCCTATTGAAAGAAAACAGCGCAGATGGACAATGCTTACCTGAACAAACTTTAAGCAAACTGTTAAATGAAGCAAATTATTAACGGTGTTAACGACGCATATTAGTGATTTCCCCTGTGTCTATGTTACAATGCGCAGCGTTGGTAGTTTGCAACCAACCACATTTGGGGCTGATTTTGGATTCGACAAGATTCTTGAGGCTTTAGGTGCATGCAGAGGAGCGGTTTGCCTCTTAAAAAGCCGCATTTAAATAGTCGCAAACGACGAAAACTACGCTCTAGCCGCTTAATAACCGGCTAAGCCCTTCCACTCATACTCTTTCTGCTAGTAGAGGTTCGGAAGGTCATCCCAGCAGAATAGCGAGGGAACCTTGTCTAAGGGTGAACCGCGAAACAGTATTAGGCCCGCTATGAGAAATCCTGTCTGCCGGAGTTCGAAATAGTTAAATAAAAGACAGAATAAGCATGTAGTACCGACGGTTGACGTTTTTTGGACGCGGGTTCAACTCCCGCCAGCTCCACCAAACATCGCGATGAAAAGGCTCTTCAGAAATGAAGAGCCTTTTTTGTTGAAGGAGCCGTTGTATCTAAAAACTGCCGCGCGCTCCTTTTCCCTCAGTCAGAACTGACTTTCCTCTACCTCTTTAAGCCAAATCGGGTTGGAATAGGCTTTATGTCCCTTTTTATCTTCTACCACCAGTGCAACCCAGCCCGATGTGTTTGGCACATCAAAGGTAATAGATGCGCTATCACCACTTAGTGCCTGTTTTCTTATCACCTTACTATTAGCACCGGTGTTTGTGTCTGTGCTTGGCTGTGGGCTGATGCCTGCGCCTTCGCTCTGAGTTTGAGCCGCACTGTTAGTCTGGCTATTTACGCCAATTAGCTGCACTGATTTGAGGCCGTTGACTGCCACTAAATCAAAACGAATGGCTTGTGGCTGATCTTTGGCGAGTTTAATGGTGTCACCAAACATGACGTTTTGCGGATAAATAATCGGGCCATATGACACATAAGAGCGGCCGTTTTTCATAGCTTGTGCATACGCCTGGGCACTTGGTTTACTGCCTGTGTAAACGAACATGCGATTTAAACCGCTGGTTTGATTCCACACGTCATGAGTGTCAGAGCCTGCGGTGTAATAATAAGGCAAACCTTGTGACCAAAGCTGATGGGCTTTATCCATGGTTGGCTGGTTATCGACGGCGGCGTTTATCTCAAACAAGTCAATGCTGGGGTTGAACCCACCTGGGGCAGTGTTTTTATCTAAACTGCTCAAGTAACCGTAGGGTATGTACGGGTGGTTCGATGCAATCACTGTCGCCCCCATGCGGCGCATGTCTTTAATCAGGGTGTGAATATCATCAATACCTGGGTCGACAGACAAGCTTGCTCCTGCGTTTATCGGAAAGGCGTTAAAATGCCCCCAAGAAGGCGACACTTCAATTGACGGAATAAAGGGTACACCGCGTTTATCAGCCAGCGCTTGAATTTCAGCATTGTTTTTAGTGGAGTCATGATCGCTGACAAACAATGCGTTTAAACCTGCAGCCAGTTGCGAGCGCACTAAATACTCGGGCGAGGTTGAGCCTTCCAGCACGTCAGCATGATGATGTAAGTCTGCGGCGTACCAGCCGTTTTGCGTCGGATAGGTGCTGATCTGAATCTCACTGTCTATGCTCGTAGTGGCATTTGCTTTTACTGTCGTGCTGACCAGCTTAGGTATCGCGTTAAAACCGCCACCAGCAGAAAGGCTTAATTGATAGTCACCCGGCGCTAAAGGAAACGTGGCTTGGCCTTTGTTATCAAGTTCGGTGAAAAAGGTGCGCGCACCTAAAAACTCGATCAACGGCTGATTACCTTTTTCAATTTTAATTTTCGCATCAAGGGGCGCGTTGGTGTTGGCATCGGTTACCTGAACACTGACCTTACCGGGGGCGAGAAGATCATGAAACGACAATGTTTGCGTTTGCTTTTCAGTTATTTCAATGTCATGAATTTTGCTCGCAGAATAGCCTTTGCCTGTGGCATAGACTTGGTATTGCCCAACTGGTAAATCAAATTGATACTGGCCATTTTGGCCTAACCCCCACATATAAGGTACATCGTCTTTGGTCACTACAATGGCAGGTTGTGTGAGCAAATTTCCGCTTTGAGTGCGTACTTCTCCTGTGAGCGTGCCCGCTTTCGCGTTTTTACGGGTAATTTCAGCCCGCACCACTGGGGCTAAATCGCCGCTGGCCAATACTTGGTAGTCACCTGTGAACGTCACCGTTTGGCCTTTTTGCAAACTATGCTGGGTATATAAATCTCTTGATTGGTGTTTGGTTTCGCTCATATAAGGGGCGTGTAAGGCAACCGCCCAATCGGCGGCATAGCCCACAAAGCGATCAGTAATAAAATTCGCAGCCTGCTCCCTTTTATCACTCGATTTATGTTCTGGTACCGCAAACTTGTATCCCCCATCGGGCCATAAGGTAAATCCTGAACGCATGTCTGGGATCGCTTCACCTTGATTGGTCATAGTGGTTTGTACATGAATAATGTCAGAGCCTGAAAGCAAACTATATGTAGTGCTTATTTCAACCTGCCCAAAATCTCGGGTAATGTTAACGATGGCTTCATCAGGGCTGTCTTTTATCACATCAAGGGTTTGATAGGTGTTGGGCCAACTTGACCAATCATTCGGTATGAAATCCGCAAATGCTACGCGGTCAAGGCTAAGCGCCCCATCGGCTTCAACGTTTGCGATATCCACAATGCAACCTCGCGCTACGCCCCAAGGCGGTGCCGAACCCATGGCCAATGAAAAGGCCAGCTTGTCGTTTTTAATGGTGATGTCGCTGTCTGACGTCGCGTTGCCATGGGGAATGATCGTTTTGCCTTTAATAATACTCACAGCAGCGCTACTTTGCGGGGCAACCGTTAAGCCAACAACCGCCATGATGACAGGAATGAAATGCGAATTTAGCTTGGGTACGTTCATTGTTGTTTACCTTTGGCAGCGCATAATGCCTGCCCTTGATTGAAAAAGTGTTCGAATAGCACGTAGGCGCGGAATAACAACATACGCTCGTTTTATGTCAGTAAATCGATAAAGAGCATGTTAACGCGCAGAAAATAAATACAAAAAAGGCCACAAACAGAGAGTCTGAATGTGGCCTTTTCACACGCTATTTTTACATTACAAATCTAACGTTGAACGATGCAATACGCGGCGCTCCAATCCAACCGGCATTTGGCGCAATTGAGCCTAAGTACTCTTCGTCAAATACGTTGTTCACGGTAAAGCTAAGCTCTACGCTTTCGATGCTGCCTCCGATATCGTAAGCTGTTTTGCCCATGTACAAATCGCTCACTACGTAAGAATCGACTTCTTGAGTGTTGGCTTGGTCTAGGAAACGCTCACCTACATATTTGGTGCTAAAACCAGCGTAGAAGTCATTCTTGGCGTAATCGAAGCTGATAACGGCCATATCTTCTGGGCTACCGATAACGGTTTTGCCGTTGAAATCTTCGTCGGTATAGGTCGATTCATTTTTGGTGTATGACACATACACACCGAAGTTTTCATTAATCTTATAATCGATTGATGCTTCAATACCGTCAGATTCAATACCACCGTCGTTAACATACCCACCAGCAGCAGATTCTAGGAAGTCGATACCGTCAACATCTTCATTGCTGATAAAGGTGATACGGTTTTCAAACTTGATGTTGTAATAAGTCAAGCTTGCGTTAAAACCAGGCGTTGAATAACGTAAACCGAAGTCAATGTTATCTGCTGTTTCTGGCTCAACTGCGCTCACGTCAGCATCATCACGCTCCAGTACTGCATCTTTTACCGCCGCGAAGTTTTCAGCATAACCACCGAAGACTTCTAGGCCATCTACAGGTAAGGGTGCAACAAAACCGGCTGAAATAAGTACGTCTGAGTCAGATGACACATCCAAGTCGTTCTCTGGTACGAACTGGTCGTCTTTCGCTACATCAACTTTGAACTGCTTGGCACCTAGACGGAATTTAGCAAAGCCGGTGTCAAGTTCGTCTTCAACGTAATACATCAAGGTTTCGACAGGAAATTCACGGTCGTACTGGATCCAATACGGCGTTTCGTCATAACGAGGACCTGTGGCAGCATCGATGGTTTTATGCCAATCACGATACTCTTCGCGGTGATAATCTTCATACCAGAAACCACCACGCAATACGTTGTCCATATCAGAGATGCTGGTATGCCAAGTGAAGTCGCCATTGATGCCATAACGCTTTTTGTCGTAGTGGGTATGACGGTTTGAGCTAACAGGAATAGCGCCTTGCTCGTAACAACCTGGGTCAATTTCAGCACCGCCGCCGCCATATGGGAAGCCGATTGAGCTTTCACAACCAGCGATTGGTGACAGGGTTTCACCGGCGCGATTAACGAAGTAAATCAAGCCTTGTGAAGCACCGCCAAGTGCAGTGGTTGATGAATCTAGCTCTGAGTTAGGGTTACCTGCACCATCATCGGTAACATCTGCGATGTAATATGGGATCCACTTACCTGCACCTTCGTTTTCGTGGTAATAAACATTGGTGCTAAAATCAACTTCACCTACAGCAAAGTCTGCTTTTAAATAGGTAAAGAAATTTTCACGCTCTGTTACCCAACCTTCACGAAACACTTGATCTTGGTATGGTACACCAGACCAATCTTCAGTTAAGCCGTCCCATTGGGAGTTTTCTGCATACTGCGCCAAACCGTAAACACGCTGGTAAGTGTATTCTTCGGCATCGTCATAACTTACGTAACCCGTAATATCCACTTCACCTATGGTGCTGATAATTTTACCTTCGGCGTGATCACGTTTATTAGTGATTGACCCATCCATGTAGTCATCGTTTTGCTGACTAGATAGTGATAACCAAGCGAATGTGTCGCGCGCAATTTCGCCAGTGTCATAACGAACGTAGAATTTACGTGCATTGTGCTCAGCAAGCGTCGTGCTAACCGTTAACTGCTCATCTAGCGCAGGTAAAATGGTGGTGAAATCCATGGTACCGCCTAGCGCTTCGTTTGAACGCGAGCTAATGTCAGCCGTACCTTGAGATACTTCCACACCACGTAAATTTTCGGTATCAATATAGCGACTGGCTTTTGTACCACCGCCGTAGTTAGAGTTACCGTTTGATATGCCATCGACCGTCATACCAATTTGTTGTGATTCTAAGTTCAACTGAAAACCACGAATTGAAATACTGGTAGACCATTCATCAGAGCCAAACGGGTCACCCTCAGTCACCAATACGCCAGGTAGGTTATCAACCAAAGCCAACACGCTAGTCATTGGGGTTTGCTGCTTTTTCATTTCTTCAGAAGCGGCACTGTTGGCGTAAGACACGTTACGCCCAGTTACCACGATAGACTCAACGTCTTCTTGTTGTTTTTTCGCTTTCGCTTGAGTATCGGCTTCTTGAGCAAAGGCTGGCAATGACGTCATTGACATGGCTGACAGCACAGACAAAGCGATTAGACTTTGCTTCTTTGGCACATAGGTATTCATAAGTAGTCCTGTTTTGTGTGTTGTGTTTTTATTAAGTGTGTTAATGGTTAATTCCTTAGTAATGCATTGCATATTTGCGTCACGTTTAAACGTCTACAGCGCTAATCTGCCGCATCTATTTTGCTAAAATCGATCTCATTATCTTTCGGTGAGCTATCAATATTTTTGACGGTTTTAGGTTTGCTATAGGCGATGAAAATTGCACAGCTAAAGAACAAACCGATGACCAATGCCCCGACCCACTGAATTTGCAAAAACTCTAATTTGAACAACAATGTCAACAAAGAGAGCGCGACTATGTTCAGTGCCATGTAGTTAAACTTGCCTAAGCGTTTAACAGTGAGTTTTAGGTTATCTGTGTACAAACGAATGAGGGAATCGAGCGAGTTAATAACAAACACAATACCCACAAAGGCCATGGCGGAGTTTTTCAGCCCTGCTGTGGGAATACCCGCTTCGTGGTATTGATAAATAACGCTGAACCACACCGCAATTGGAATAGAAGGGAAAATCAACATAGCGCCCAACACCTGATAGGTTTTCAAGCCCCCAACAAAACGCGAGGTAAATTGACCAATCATGATGCTCCAAGCAAACCACCAAAATAAGTAAAACTCGTGGTACTTATTCAATGGCAAAACAAAATCTTCAAGGTTGCCAAAGTAACTGCCTATAAGTTCTAAATTATGAACAAACGCCGCCACTTGGGTATCGCTACCTAAAAACGCCCCCGCCCACATAAACGCGATCAACGCGATAAATAACCAAGTGGTAGAGATACTTAATAAACGCACGTATTTGATGTCAGTACTGGAGTACACCGCAAAGCAAATTGCTGCAAATACAATAAAATAAAAGGTAGGGATGACCGATTCACCGTCACCAATAGCTGGCAGATACCAAGGTAAATTAGACAACAACAGAAATGCGGTGAATGCACAGGTGCCGATAATCACCACATTATTGATAAGTTTGACCAAGGGGATTTCGAAAAATTTAACCTTGGGTTCAACCACGCAGAAATAAAAACAGGTTAGGAAATAAAATCCCCAAATAAGAAACCCCCAGTAGCCGAACTCGATAGCCATAGGGTTAGTGAAGGCGTACTCAGGATTGGTCTTTAGGTTTTCATAACCACCAAACTCTGTCAGCGGAAACATGATCAAGCCAACATCTAGGCCAGAGGTAAATAAAATAGCAATAAAGGTAAATAGTCTAACCGGCGTCACACCGACACAAACAACATTTCCCCATTTAAGTAAAATAACCACAATGGCCAATAGGGTGAAAATGATCCCAGCGTTAAGCCATAAGGTCATTTGTGCCTCCCCAAAATAAGCGATAATGCTTCATCTTTCTTCCTGTTTATTGACTCGCATTACGCAACAAACCCATGGTTTTGCTGCGCGTCAGGTGGCCAGATTAAATCGTTGTATTACGCTGTTCAGTTTGCCAATTGCTTGACGTAGCCACCTCAACCTGTGCTTGGCTAAGCGGGGGCTTACCTAAAATCATGTCTGCCGCTTTTTCTGCCACCATAATAGTGGGTGCATTCAAATTACCATTTGGCACAGTAGGGAAAATCGACGAGTCAACGACCCGTAACCCTTGAATGCCGTGAACCTGAGTGCTGGAATTCACTACAGCCATGGGATCTTCACCCATTTTGCAAGAACACGAAGGATGGTAAGCGCTCTCAACGGCTTGGCGCACAAATGCATCAACTTCTTCATCGGTTTGAATGTGCTTACCCGGCTGAATTTCATCATCACGGTATTCATCAAAGGCGCTTTGCTCAATAATTTCGCGGGTTAAGCGCACACAGGCACGAAAGCCTTCAATGTCATCTTGATGCTGCAAATAATTAAACTGAATTTTTGGCGCCTCAGTCGGATCAGCAGATTTGATCGTGACCGCCCCGCGGCTTTTCGGCTTGTTGTGGCCCACGTGTACTTGAAAACCATGCCCTGCAAACGCGCTTCGCCCGTCATAACGCATAGCAGCAGGCAAAAAATGGTACTGAATATCTGGCCACTCTACACCGGGTTTTGAGCGAATAAACGCACAAGACTCAAAGTGATTGGTGGCGCCCAAACCTTTGCGAGTAAACAACCAGCGCGCGCCAATCAAGCCTTTTGAAATAAGTCCAAGTTTGCCGTTTAAGGTAATGGGCTGCTTACACTTGTACTGAAAGTAAAATTCCAAGTGGTCTTGCAAGTTCTGCCCTACCCCAGGTAAATGATGTTTCACCTCTACACCCGCAGCGGTGAGCGTGTCGCTATCACCAATACCAGAAAGCTGCAACAAGTGAGGTGAGCCAATAGAGCCCGCACTTAGTACCACTTCTTTTGACGCTTTAGCATAGGTTTTGTTGCCATTAATACTGTACTCAACCCCCACGGCCTTTTTGCCATCGAGCAGCACTTTTTCAGCTAACGCACCTGTGACTATGGTCAAATTCTTACGTGACTTAATTGGGTCAAGATACTCTCGGCTTGCAGAGCTACGCACACCATCTTTTACCGTCATGTGCATTGGGCCGAAGCCCTCTTGCTGTGCTGCGTTGTAATCAGCGGTGGCAGCATAACCTGCTTGCTTACCTGCCTCGATAAAGGCGGTATAAAGGGGGTTGGCCATCTCATTACCGTTATTCACGCCAAGGGGGCCTTTATCACCACGGTATGCGTCTTTACCTAAGTAAAACGTTTCCGCTTTTTGAAAATAAGGTAAACAAGACTGGTAATCCCACCCTTGAGCGCCGTGTTCTTGCCACTCGTCAAAGTCTTTAGCATGGCCACGCACGTAAACCATACCGTTGATTGACGATGAGCCACCTAACACCTTACCTCTTGGGCAATGCATTTTACGGTTGTCTAAATAGGGCTCTTCTTCGGTGTGAAACTGCCAAGCGAGTTTGTCCGTGTTCATAGGAATAGACAGCGCAGTAGGCATCTTGATAAAGATATTTTTGTCACTGCCGCCTGTTTCCAATAACAACACTTGATTGCTGGCGTCTTCAGATAAACGATTTGCTAGCACACACCCTGCTGAGCCTGCGCCGACTATGATGTAATCGTAAGTTTGCTCTGCCATTAAAATGGGCTCTCTATATCAGTCATACCCACATAAATAGATTTGGTCTGGGTATAGTGATCGAGTGTTTCGATACCGTTTTCACGACCAATACCTGACTGTTTATAGCCACCAACCGGCATTTCTGCTGGCGAATTACCGTAACTGTTGATCCAGCAAATACCGGCTTGTAATTGATGAATAACGCGATGAGCTCGCTTGATATCTTTCGTGAATACACCAGCGGCCAAGCCTAGGTGGGTATCGTTTGCACGGCGAACCACATCAGCTTCATCGTCAAATACCAACACACTCATCACTGGGCCAAAGATCTCTTCTTTGACTATGGTCATGTCGTCAGTGCAATCCGTAAAGACTGTAGGCGCGACAAAATAACCATTTGGTGCCGACGCTGGGCTAAGCGTAGACCCGCCCGTTAGTAACGTCGCGCCTTCTTCAACGCCTTTATTGATGTAACTCATCACCAAGTCTTGATGATGTTTAGAAATCAACGCGCCCAAATTGACGTTCGGATCAAGTGGATCACCAGCAATAATATTCTTCTCAGTGCGGGCTTTAAGTTCTTCGATAAATGCCTGATAAACAGCTTTATGCACATAAACTCGGGTGCAATTAGTACACACTTCACCTTGGGTGTAGAAATTACCAAGCATGGCGGCACTCACCGCTTGCGATATATCGGCATCATCGAATACCAATAGAGGTGACTTTCCACCTAATTCCATGGTCACGTCTTTAAGTGAACCAGCTGCAATGGCAACCACTTTTTTGCCTGTGCCCACTTCGCCAGTGAATGACACTTTCTCAATATCAGGGCTTTGCGTCAGCCACTGGCCGACTTCCGCAGCGCCTTGCACTACGTTAAATACGCCAGCGGGTACGCCTGCCTCAACAAATATTTCGGCTAATTTGATTGCTCCTAACGGTGTTTCTTCTGACGGCTTAAAAATAAGCGCGTTACCTGCGGCAAGTGCAGGCCCTGATTTCCAACACGCTATTTGTAGTGGGTAATTCCAAGCGCCAATCCCTGCACAAATTCCAAGAGGTTCTTTGCGGGTATAGTAAAAATCATCGCCGACCATTTGCTGCTGCCCTACTTGCGTTGGAGCTAAACCAGCAAAATACTCGATAACATCAGCACCGGTTACTACGTCCACACACTCAGCTTCTTGCCAAGGCTTACCGGTATCTAGTACTTCAATTTTTGCTAAGGCGTCGTTGCGCTCTCGTAATAACGAAACGGCTTTGAGTAAAATACGGCTGCGTTCAATAGGCGCCATTGCCGACCATTGTGCAAATCCTTCTTTAGCGCTTTTTATCGCCGCTTGTTGAATTGTCTCGTCTGCCACTTCAACGTGGTAAATCACTTCGTCGGTCGCTGGGTTCTTAACCGCAAATGTTTCGCCACTTTGATTAGCGAGAAATTGACCATGAATAAAATTTTGGTAAACAGGTGTTGTCACGTTAGGATCCATATTGTTTGATAAGTGAGCGCACATAGCCTTTTGCAAGTTGCTCACAGTGTTCAAATTCATCTTCATCCGACTTGCTTAGTACCGCTCTTAACCACAAGCCGTCGATCATTGCCGCGCTCAATTGAGCGGCATTTCTTGCGTCTTCAATATTCATCAGCTGCTTGTATGAACACGCTAAATTACTGCTAAGTCTTTTACTGTTCACGTTCTGTAAGCGATGCAATTCAATGTCGTGCATGGATTGCGCCCAAAAGCTCAACCAGGTCTTGGTTGCGTTACTTTGTTGTTGAAGCCGCGAAAAGTTGGCTTCAACAATTAACATTAGCCTTTGCTCCGGTGTGGTATCCGCCTTTAATCCACCTAACAGCACTTGCTTCAAGTTTGATAATAAATAGCGCACGGTTGCCTCGATCAGGCCCTGCTTACCACCAAAGTAATGGCTGATAATGCCCGACGACAAACCCGCTTTTTTGCTGATGCTATTAATAGTGGTCGCACGTAATCCAAGTTCCGCCACAGATTCAATGGTAGCGTCGATTAATTGCTGACGACGTACAGGCTGCATTCCAACTTTAGGCATAGTTCTCGCTAACGTTTTTGTTAATTGAACGTTCAATAAAAATAAAGGTTAAGGTAATAGCCTTGATAATTCAACGTTGACAAACTGTAAATACGCCAGATAAATACGTAGAACTGAATCTAACTCGTCCCAATACCGCGTCAGTAAAGCGCAAACGAAAGAATTAAAAACAATCACTTTTTTTAATTAAAAATCGCTAAAACCAGCTAAAAACACCGTTTTTAAATAAATTAAGCCTAATAATTGAAAGGTGGAACACCGTCATAAAAATGTAATATTTGGTAGTACACTAACGATTTATTGCGTGGTAAATTTCCCGACTACTAAGTGACAGAATGCGCTGATTTGAACACAATAACCCGAAGAAAACGGCTGTGCTGTAATCAGGATAATCAGAATAAGAAAAGGAAAAAGAGAGACACCCATGATAAAAATGGTCAATTTTCAGGCCTAATCTATACTTGATTTGTATCTTATTTTGTCAGGTAAATGGATTATGCCTCAATCTCGAAAAAGCCAAATTAGTTTAATCGATACGCCTTATTACCATTGTGTGTCCCGCTGCGTTCGCCAATCTTATTTATGTGGTACGAACCAGCTTACTGGGCAAAGTTACGAGCATCGCCGAGGCTGGGTAGAAGAGCGTTTATTATTTCTAGCGACAGTATTCGCAATAGACATTTGTGCCTATGCAGTCATGAATAATCACACGCATGTGGTGCTATGTGTAAATCAATCAATGGCGGACAAATGGGATGCTGATGAAGTGTTGAGGCGCTACCACAATCTACACAGAGGCACATTGCTGACTCAGAAGTTTGTTAACGGCGATACGCTTAACCAAGCAGAGCTAATCACCTTTGATGAAACCGTTGAAACCTATCGAAAACGACTTTACGACATAAGCTGGTTTATGCGTGACTTGAATGAGTATATTGCTCGTCAAGCCAATAAAGAAGACGGCTGCACTGGTCGCTTCTGGGAAGGGCGATTCAAGTCCCAAGCGTTACTAGATGAAAGTGCTGTGCTGGCGTGTATGGCCTATGTAGATTTAAACCCCATTCGCGCAAAAATGGCAAAAACACCTGAAACGTCAAAGCACACCAGTATTAAAAAACGCATTCAAGCCGCTAAAAACCAACAATCACCACCGAGCGTTTTAATGCCCTTTGTGAAAAATCATCGTGAAGATATACCAAAAGGTATTGCGTATTCACTCAAAGACTATTGCGAGCTCGTTGATACCACAGGTCGTTGTATTCGTGATGATAAGGTAGGTTATATAGATAACACTCACAGTCCTATTCTACAAAGATTGGGACTAGACGCTGCCCAGTGGTTAACCTTAACTACAGAGTTTGAAAAACACTTCTGCTATGCTGCTGGTGCGGAGCAAATGATGAATGCTTTTAAGCGCCATACTCATCATCAACGAATACGAGGAATGACCAAAGCAAAAGCACTGTTAAAACGCGCTTAAGCCCCACAAACAAGACAACCTTTACATAACCTGTAAGGAAGACGCTTGCTTAAAAACTGACTTTGCGCAATTTTCCCTTCCTCAACGCGCAATATTTCAGTGAAAATACTCAATCACTCAGACCCCAAGTACCTTGACGCATTTAGAAAGCAATTGTCCCCTAAACAGGGAATTTTTTATGGCACTTTAAAGATGGGTGTCTCTGTATATCCTTAAAAACTGACTTTGCGCAATTTTCCCTTCCTCAACGCGCAATATTTCAGTGAAAATCCTCAATCACTCAGACCCCAAGTACCTTGACGCTTTTTGAAGGTAATTGTCACCCTAAGCAGGGAAGTTTTTATGGCACTTTAAAGATGGGTGTCTCTGTATATCTCTCTGTATATCTCATTAGTGTCCCGCTGACTTGGTTTGTTAGGTTTTGCATGGCTCCCGGTTGATATTGATGCCTTTTTCTAATAATTCAGAAACCGCAGCGCTATCTAGAGACTCCATGTTGTCTATTGGAGCAATACCATCTTGCGATATGACTCCTGCCTCTGTCGGGCAGGCAGACCAACTGGTTGAATTTGTAAATTTGTAGGTTTTTCCGTTTTTGGGCGTAAACAGGTGCTTAGACATGCATTTATATCCATTTACTGGATGAATTAGGCCAAAAGCTAAGAAAATGGGATTACCCGCTTTAACTTTAATTGTTGTTGGATTTCCCAAGGGTAAAGCGGTTGAAATTTGTAAATCCCCTACGTAACCAAATGTAGTTTTACCCCTATCATTTTGTGGGCAACGTTCATAGATAATTGCGGTGTGAGGATGTGGTTGGAATCCGAAACCATCAGTTTTCTTGGCTGTTTCAAGACCAAAATACGCTAACGGACCATCTTTAGGTTCCTGATATTTGTTTAGTTGACCTGAAAAAATAACGTTACTTTCAGTGCTTGCACACCCAATTAAGCCAAGGCAACAAAGTGCGCTTATATATGTTTTCATTCGAACTCCGACGTTAAACGCAAAACCTAACGCTTCACATATGGAGCGGAGGCTTGCTGGCTATACTTGCGAAGAATGAGCCGAGCTAGCGAGTATGCGCCCCAATGAGCGAAGCGAATGAACATAATGTGTTTGTTAGGTGCCTGCATATGCCCCAACGATGCAATTTGTTGGGCGAGTATTGTTCCAAGCTTCTATTAATCTTGTTTTGGCTCGCTTATGCCAATACTTTATTTTCTTGTAGTCTGAAGAGTCAATCTTACCATTCAATTTGAAGCAGTCTTCAATTGTGAAGCTGGCATTAATATTTGCAGATTTTACGTGAAAATGTGGTGGTGGATGCTCGTTTGAATATATCTCGATTTTTAAGCCGCCGATTTTTTCGACGAGTTGTCTTATTTCAATTACAACAAGTTCACCATCCTCCTCCCAAATACTAAAGGGGCCTGTCAAAAGGTGGTAAAGCATTTCACAGTATTCTTGAACAGACTCTATATCTGAGTCATCAACTAGATAAAGACGGCCTGTTTTTTTTGCGAATTCTTTTGGGATCATAACTTCCTTGTTTGCAGCTAACGCTTATATCGAGCATGTCGTATAGGTAACTTCGCGATTTGATATGAACTCTCGTCATTTCCAACACCTACCTTTGATTCTATTGACTATTTTTTACTGTCATGCGCGTAAAACCACTTGGAGTTACAAAAGCAAAAGGAGACCTGTGTATAGCGCGACTTTTCTGCTTCCTATTAAAAGCGATGTGGAAAATATTTTCCATGGTTAAATTAATAACTTAGCGTTTTTGTGGGAAGCAAAGTGCGACCGAACAAATTTACATAGTAGGAAGCGATATCGGCACTTTCCGTTACATCTCATTCTACCTGTGTTTTTACACATGTGATTTAAGCAGAGTAAGCGGAGATTAATTAGCGAGCCAGCCAATTGAGAGTTTAATGAAATGGGATCTTATAGTGCACAAAAAGGGAAAGTCGAATGTTCGCAGTTGGCACTTTACCCGCTGGGGTTGAATAACGACCTGATGACCTAAATATCTATTGGTACGGTTTGCGAAACGAGCAAACCAGACAAGCTATGTTTACGAGCTAGCGATAAAACGTTAATCAAGGAGCCTTTATGACTGACTACAATGATAAAAGTAACATAGAAGATAGCCCCGCAGTCGCGACGAAATCGATAAAAACAGCTATTGCCAATGGCGACGAAACGCGTTTAAAAGCGCTGCTTACCAATGAAGTATTTGATGAACTAGAAAAAAGTCACTTTATCGATATGGCTAAAGAGCAAGGAAACCCAGCAATCGTAAAGTTAATTGAAGGTACGCCAGCAACTCCCTAATTGACAAGGTGCCAGCCCCGCTAATGTAAAATGCGCACCTTCTAAAACTTGAACTTGAAAAATATTAGATATCTGCGCTTATCCACTTCGATTGCCGTGAGCACTTAACATCAAGCAACCAGCCCTGCAGTTACACTGTGCTGCAGGCCTCATTATTCTAAAACGTTTCCTTCAGTAAATTCAGCATATCATCGACCGATAGCTTCGCAGCTGTTTCGTTTCCTGCTAACAGATTGACTGCTAAATCGCGTTTTTGCTTATGCAGCGCAACAATTTTTTCTTCGATTGTGTTTTGGGTAATCAGGCGATAAATCGTCACGGGCCGCAGTTGCCCGATGCGATGGGCGCGATCTGATGCTTGTTCTTCTACTGCTGGATTCCACCACGGGTCCATGTGGATCACGTAATCTGCGGCGGTTAAGTTCAAACCTGAACCGCCTGCCTTTAAACTGATTAAGAATATATCCCCTTGCCCGCGCTGAAAGGCGTTAACGCTTGCTTGCCGTTGCTTTTGCGGCGTTGAGCCATCTAAATATTGATAATCAAAACCTTTATCTTCTAGATGTTGCTTAATCAATTGTAAATGCCCAACAAACTGACTAAATATAAGCGCTTTATGATTGTTCAGTTTCAGCTCTTCTAATAACGCATCGAGGGCGGCCAGCTTAGCACTGGGGATAGTCGTTTCTGCCATGACCAGTTTCGGGTGACAACAGGCTTGGCGTAACTTAACTAATTCGGCAAGCATTCTTATGCGCTGCTCACTCGCATTGGCTTGCTGACTACTTTGGTGAATATTGTCGATGGCGTTTAGTCTCAGCGCTTCATAAAAATCGCGCTCTTGAGGGCTCATTTCCACCCGAATATTGATCTCAGTTCGTGGTGGTAATTCCATTAACACTTGGTTTTTCATGCGCCGTAAAATAAAAGGCTGAATAAGTGCTTTAAGGGCCTGGCTGGCTTTTCGCGCCGCTAATGGGTCTTCATGTGCATTTTCGATTGGCAGTGAGAAACGCTGTGCAAAGCGTTTAATGTTGCCCAGCAACCCAGGGTTGATAAAGCGAAATAAACTCCACAACTCGGTCAAATTGTTCTCAATGGGCGTACCTGTGGTGATCATCTTAAAGTCGCTTTTAAGGGCATACGCGGCTTTGGTACGTTTGGCTAAAGGGTTTTTAAGTGCTTGGGCTTCATCAGCGACGACTGAGTGCCAATGCACCTTTTTAAGAATTTCACTTTCTCTTTGCAATAAACCATAGCTGATGATGACGCAATCGAATGGGCCTAATTCACTGAGCAATACTTCACGGGCAACCGTGTTAGTTGAGTCAGCGAAGACCTTAATGTTTAACGTAGGCGCAAACTTCAGTGCTTCTTGCTGCCAATTAAAACACACTGATGTAGGGGCGATTACCAAGCTTGGCCCGTCACTTGCTCGTGACAACAAAATGGCCAAGGCTTGTAATGTTTTACCCAAGCCCATGTCGTCGGCTAAGCACGCACCGGCTCCCCAATGGGCGAGCCGAGAGGCCCAATCAAAGCCTACCATTTGATAATCACGCAATTGCGCTTGAAACGTTGACGGGATGGTAGGCATAAGCGCATTGGCTTGATGCATTTTTTCGGTTTGCTGCTCCCAGGCGTGAATGGTTTTCATGCGCATGCCTGTGGTAGCCTCTTCCATTTGCAAGCTCGCTAAGGGATGAAACTTGCCGTCGTCTGTGACTTGATTGATTGCCTCAAGCTTATGGCGTAGCTCATCAGACAGCGCGAGTATTTGCTCCTCACCGAGGGCGATAAACCGACCATTGCTGGTTTTTACCAGCTCTAGTAGTTTTCGAATTTCAATAACTTGTTCATTGTCTATTTGTAAGTCACCGGTAATATCAAACCATTCATTTTTTTGACTCACCGCCAGTTGCAGATGTTCACTGCTCAGGGTTTTAGATAAAGTCACTTTTTTGCCTTTCGGCCAACGCAGAACCAAATCAAATTGACTTTCATTATAAGCACTTTCGAGTTGCTCTAATGTGGTCAGGGCGGTTTGTAAGTCCTCTAGCGCTAACACGTTGTCGGTCATATTTAAAAACATAGGGCATGCTTGGTCTAGCTGATCGAGTAGCGTTTCTTCGCGCAATAAATCGCGCTGAGTGGCTATTCGTTTGCCGTCTAGCTCTGTGGTTAAACTGGCATTACCTACCCCGGGTTTAAATGCCGGGCCTTGTTCTCCAAACGGCATCACCACACAGGTAAAAGTAAGGCCTTGTTGATTTGGCTGAATATTGACCACCAAATGTGTGTCGCATTCATGGTTTTCTAACCCAGTTTCCAGTTCAGTGATCTCAGATTGAATGTTCAAAAATGGCGCAATGGCCGAAATACCTTCAAGGGCTTTTTGTTTTGCACTTATGGGGATCAGCAAGCCTGCCTCGCCAATGATTTCAGCGACTTTCAAATGATCCGTATCGAAAACGGTGAGCTGATATTGGCTATCAGAAACAGCTTTTAAATTGTAAGCTTGCGGGGCGTCATATTCACCCATCGCATCGGGCAAATCAGCAATACTCAAACACAGTTGTTCACCTAGTTGACTCACCAACAATTCGGGCTCGCGCTGGGCTATCTCTATGTGTTGGGTTATATCGTCGGCTTTATAAAGGTTATCAATGCCAACAGCGGCCTGCAGTGCTGGCAACCCTTGCAACAAATACTCAGCCTTTGAGTAGTAGCCCCAATTTTGAAACACCTCAATAGCCTGGCAGAGCTTTTTGTCGCTATCAGTTAGGTAATCGAAAGTGTGGGTCTGCTCTTTTAAGCGTTTGAGTGACACAACGCGGCCTTTGCTCCAACCTGCTTTATTCAATTTTTGTTCTCGGGCTGTAAGGCTATGATCGAAGGTGTCATCAAACTCCCAGATTAAGCGCACTGGTTTGTCTGCTATTTCACTGGTCGAAGAGGCAGTAGTTTCTGCATTGGGATTAAGCGCTATGAGTTTATCAAGGGCGAGCTCCCACTGTGATTTGGTGACGATAAGCTGGGTAATATCCACTAAATGTGAAGTGTGTACTGATTGGGCTGAGCTTTGTGATTGCACAACCGTTGCAGGGTTAAAACTGGCCGCCATTTGTGCACATAATTCAGCGAACAAGGGGTAATCAAGCTGCATAAAATATGCTTGGTATTTTAACGCTAATGAGGCCATTGCAGGGTCTTTACTTTGATTGCACCAAAGCTGCGCTAAAAAGTAATTGAAATAACACAGTTGGTGCGCAAAAAAATCTTGTTCATCATCAACACTATTGTATTCAATATTGATGGCATATTGCGCCCCCGTAGAAAGACACATAATGGGCTTAACAATGCCCTGCCCTACATAATAAAAATCGCTATTAACCTTACGGTCATTTTCTTCGTATTCCACTTGCTGCAAGGCCGTGGTAAACAAACTCACATCATCCTGATTTGCCTGTACGATTAATGCCAATTTGTAGAAATAACCCAAAAGCTCATTTAAATATTGTTTTTTGCGTTTTGTAAGCTTATTTTTTGCCGCTATCGCTTGTTCAAAATAATCAATCGCCAGCGAATTTTTGCCCATTAAAAAGCAATGTGTTGCCTGCAACTGCAAGCCATAACTACTCTTATCCAGTGGGTCGTGTATGTGCAAAAAGTCGTCAAACCTTAATTGATACAAATATTGCTCAGCCAATAGATGATGGCAATCAATATTGTACGTTGGCTGTGTTTTATCCCCATTGGCAGCGCAAACGCGCGCTAATAGTTCAATCGGATACGCACAACTTTGCCCCTCAATTTGAAAGCACCTTAGCAGGGTGGCAAACGCCTGATACTGCACAGGCTTAGGTAGTTGCAAAAATGTCTCTAAATCAAAAGGTAAGAACAAAATCTCCAGCAATATTTTATTTTGAGCGTGATCGATAATTTGTGGATTTTTATGAAATGACAACGCCTCTTCAAGCTGGTCAATGTGATTCAAGTAAAACAGATCTCGGATCACCCGCGCTCTGTCAGCGTCTTTGTTTTGCCAGCTATAGCTGTTTACCACAGGCACTACCTGCTCAGCGGCCATGATAATTTCAAGTAATGTTTGCCCAGGTACTAATTCAACCTCTGTGGGCAGTTGGTCGATTATTTTGATTAAACAGTTGCTTAATAATGGGTTGAGTTGCAAACCTTCACGGTTGTTGATGAGCAACCCTTGGGATGTCAGCTGGTGTTTTTGCTCGCTCGTGAACAAATAGTCCTTTTTGGGGGCGCTTAGCAAACCGCGGCTGTTAAGAATGGCCAGCACTTGCGCTAATTTAGTCGCACCAATCGGCTTGTGTACCACAGCCAAGATGAACAGCGTTGTTTGCTGGGCTTCGTCAAGAGTTAAAAAAACTTGGTATAAGGCGTCAATTTGTTGTTGGGTTTGAGGCTGGATCAAAGCAGCAAGCTTCATAGTAAATGGTTTCTTCAGAACTATTCGTTTTCAATGGCCTGAAACTAGCAAAAACGATCCAGCTTAACAATTACTGATAAGCAATAAAGCGCAGGAAGATAACGAGCGCCAGCAAATTTCTCGCTTTTCTTTACCTATTAACGAAACAGAGTAAGGGCCTCATCGGCACAAAAACCTTATCGTCATATGCCCAACGCTTAATTTAGCTGTCGCTCTTTAATTCAGCTTTAGCGCCAAGTAACGCACATCACCGCCCGCCGATTGAGGTAAAAAGTAAATATCTCGGTATTGAAAATATTGCTGGCCGTTCACTGTCACCGGGTTCGCACTTGGCGGCAGCGAACCATACGTTTTACCTAGCACAAAACCACTTGTTTGATTGGCATATTGCTGGCTCTCAACTGAGTGCGCAACAATAGTGCTTTCATCATTGTCGGTGTCATATTGATAAATGAGCGTATCGTCAGGTTCGTTAATGACACGGTAAGCACCGTCGTCAAACACATAGTAAATTCCCTGAGCGAAATAATATGTTCGACCTCTAGCAACGATACGCTCATAACCAGCAGGTAAATAGCGCACGGTTAGCCCAACAGGTGGACGCACCACTTTATAGCCTTGTTTATAATGGCGGTAGTACAGGCCATCATGAAAAATAAACGACAAGCCGCCAAAATGTAGCGACACTCCTTTGGCAGGTGCTCGTTGCACGACCGCGCCCGTTTTATACACCACACGCTTATGCGCCATATGGTTTTTCGTCGCGACTCTGTTTACGACTGCTTTATTCACGACTGTTTTATTCACGACTGTTTTATTTACAACAACAGGGGCAGTATGTTGTTTATTCTGGTGCTGCTCCTGACGCTCATCTCGATGTTGTGCATGACCTAATAAAGGAGCAACCATTAAGCTGACGGTAAGCGGTAATAACCATTGTGTTTTCATCTTGATTCCTTAATAACGCTGTCGTTTTATAGCGATATTAGGCTGGAAAACTGAATATAAACTGACTGGCATTGCCCAGCGTTAATGCTTTACGCAAACTTTATCTTTCTTAACCCATCTTTACATTTTTGCTTCCTTTCACGCCTATTTGTTTACAGTATCTCTTTCGAGCGATGATAAGACTTACGCTTATTTTCCCTGAAATTCGCACTCATTTTCGTTTAATTGCGTATTTTTCGCAGAAGGTGCACACCGCCCATCCATGATTAACATCGATAACGAGATATGATTACTTTTTTGCGACAAGTTACTTTACTCTAGGTATATCAAAGCAAAAATAAGGTGCGCGCATGCAATTAAACGTAAATGGTACTCAGCACGACGTGGATGTAGATGAAGACATGCCACTATTGTGGGTGTTACGTGATGAGCTAAACATCACAGGCCCTAAATTCGGTTGCGGTATTGCAATGTGCGGCGCCTGTACAGTGCATATTAACGGCATGCCTGCGCGTTCATGCTCTATGCCAGTTGGGCAAGTATCTGGCCTGATTACCACCATAGAGGGCCTTGGCACACCAGATGCCATGCATGAAGTACAAGCTGCATGGGTAGAACATCAAGTTGCCCAGTGCGGGTATTGTCAGCCTGGGCAAATTATGTCGGCGGCCGCATTATTGCAAATGAACCCTAACCCTGATGATGAAGCCATTGATCGCGCCATGTCTGCGAATTTATGTCGCTGTGGCACCTATCCGAGAATTCGTGCAGCAATAAAAGCGGCTGCGCAAACCATTCGGGAGAAAAGCGCATGAGCACTTTAGGTAAAATCACCCGACGTACCTTTGTTATCGGCTCTGCAGCCATTACAGGCGGTGTATTATTTGGCGTGTATAAGTACAAGCAACCCTACCCCAACCCTTTAGAGAAAGACTTGGCGCAAGGTGATACCGCCCTGACACCTTACGTGTTAATTAATGCGAATGGCGTAACGATTATCTCCCCTCGGGCTGAAATGGGCCAAGGGGTAAAAACCACACTTGCCGCATTAGTAGCGGAAGAATTAGATGTAGACGTACAGAACGTCAAGATTGAACACGGCGTGCCGTCAAATGCCTATTACAACGCTGCGGTTTTAGAAGAAGGTGTTCCCTTTCCTCCTCAAGACACCAGTAGCACAGCACAAATGGCGCGAGATTTTATGCATGTACCGGCCAAATTCTTCGGTGTGCAAGTTACGGGTGGTTCATCATCCACCGTAGATGCATTTGAAAAGATGCGCATGGCAGGTGCTACGGCCAGAGAAGCCTTGTTGTTAGCGGCAAGTGCCAAGTTAAATGTGGCTAAAAACGCTCTAAGTACAGACAATGGCGAAGTCATATCAAAAGACGGCCAACGCATTGCATACACGGAACTCGCGAGTTTAGCAGCAAGCGTTGAATTACCTAATGACGTAAAGCTCAAGCCAAAAAGCGAGTGGAAACAGATCGGTCGCCCAATTCCTAGAGTCGACATGGTCGAAAAATGTACCGGAACCGCCACCTTTGGTATCGATGTACTGCAAAAAGACATGCTCTACGCCACCATAAAAGTGAACCCACATCTGGGCGCAAAATGTCACGCATTTGATGCGAATAACGCCGCAAAGATGAAAGGCGTTAAAGCGATTTTACCTTTGGCTGATGTAGGCGCTGCTGTGGTGGCAACCAATACCTGGTATGCCTTTAAAGCCGCTGAGAAAATTGATTTTGACTGGGCCAAAACAGAGTATGCGCAAACCACAGATGAGCTGTTTGAATCCGCCATTGCCGCATTTAACGAAGAACATCAAGACAGTCAAAACCGCAATGATGGCGATGTTGATGCCATAACGGGCGCAGCGGGCGACACCACAATACATCGTGAGTACCGTGCGCCATTATTAGCCCACGCCACCATGGAGCCCATGAACGCAACCGCGATCATAAAAGATGGTCAGCTTGATGTGTGGGTCGGTACACAAATGCCCACCTATGCACTATCTGAAGCCGCTAGAGTGTCAGGTATAGAGGCACAGAACATTCGTATTCACACCACCTATTTAGGCGGAGGCTTCGGCCGGCGTCTGGAGATGGATTTTATTATTTATGCCGTTATGGTCGCCAAACAGCTTGAAGGTAAACCAGTAAAAGTTACCTGGTCGCGAGAAGAAGACATGACCCATGATAGCTACCGACCATTCGCTGTGGCGCGCTTTAAGGGCGTTACCCAGGGTAAGAATATCAGTGCCTTGGATGTTCAAGTATCCTCTCCTTCGGTAATGGAATCGCAAATGGGTCGCCTAGGGGTGTCACTGCCTGGGCCAGACAGCACAATCGTGCAGGCCTTATGGGACCAAGCTTACACGATAGAAAACTACCGCGTGACTGGGTATCGAGTACCAATGGGCATTCCGGTCAGTTCTTGGCGCTCGGTGGGGGCCTCACAAAACGGCTTTTTTAATGAATCCATGATCGACGAATTAGCCATTGAAGCCAACGCCGATCCTATTGAAATGCGCTTGAGCCTAATCACCCATCAACCGACTCGAAACGTGCTTGAAACAGTTGCCAAAATGGCTAACTGGGGACGTGACGTTCCGGAAAATCATGGGTTAGGGGTCGCGCTGGTGACCTCGTTCGGCGTTCCCGTGGCCGAAATCGTTGAAGTGGTCAATACCCCGCGCGGTATCAAAATAGTCAACGTGTACGTTGCTGCAGATGTCGGCATTGCCATTGACTCACGGAATATTGAGGCGCAGTTAATATCAGCTGTTAATTTTGGTTTAGCTGGGGCCATGATGGGCGAAATCACCTTGCTTGACGGTAAAGTCCAGCAAACTAACTTTCACAATTATGACGCTATTCGTATGCACCAAGCCCCTGTTATACATACCAAAATACTTGAAAATGGCGAACGAATTCGTGGTATCGGTGAGCCAGGAACACCGCCGGCTGCCCCAGCCCTTGCTAATGCAATATATGCTGCAACAGGCCTGCGCATGCGTGAAATGCCGTTTAACAAACACATACAATTTGTTTAGGAGCAACATCATGAAAATCAACGTATTTTTGCTGCAAACCGCTGCTCTTATACTCATACCTGCATTTTATGCCGCTACCCAAACTAACCCTGAACAACAAAACGCGATTAGCCAATCGAAAGCCGCTGACGCCTGGAGCAAGGTATATCAAGTGTTCTCCCACCCGCGCTGCGCGAACTGCCATGTACCTGACGACAACCTACCTCGCTGGTCAGGCCCAAGCTACGGTGAAACCAGTGTGCATGGTATGAATATTTCTGGTGGGCAAAGCCGTATTGGCGTTGAAACGGTCATGTGTAGTACCTGTCATGCACAGAGTAATTCAGACGAGCCTCACGGTCCGCCAGGCGCACCAGTGTGGATGCTTGCTCCAGTGGAAATGCTCTGGTGGCAACAGAGCTCAAAACAGATATGTGAGCAAATTAAAGATCCTGCGCGAAATGGTGGGCGCACCCTTGAAGAAGTGGCTCATCACATAAAAGAAGATGAGCTTGTACATTGGGGCTGGGCCCCAGGTAAAGGTCGCGAGCCAGCCCCTTATTCAGCAAAAGAAACGGCTGATTTTGTAACACTTTGGGCCAATGCTGGCGCTCCCTGTCCCGAGTGATACAGCTTATAAAATGGGTAACAGATACCGCGAAATATCCGTTACCTTTTTGCTCAATGGCTTAAAATCTAGCTCTGACACCCAAACTAACAGAACGACCAGGAAGAGGAACTTCGTCTTTCACATAAGATGAATGTACTCGCCCTTCTTCATTCGTTAAGTTGCTGCCTTTTAAATAGAAAGTCATGTCGAGCGCATCCAGCGGTAAATAATAATTCGCAGCAGCTGACCACATGGTGTAGCCGTCAGTCTCGGTTTCATAAGTTGCTATTTTATCTTGCTTGCTGTTGCGCACGACTTCAATCTCGCCGTGCCAATTCCCCCGTTCATAATGTAGTGAACTCCCTACACGCAAGGGCGGTATACGCGGCACGTTGCCACCTTCGTCCAACTTAGCTCGGGTATAATCACTGAAAATTTCCCAGCGTAGTTCTTCACTAAGGTGCATATCGACCTGCGCTTCAAAACCATACAACTTGGCATCCTGTTGTTCGAAATTGATCACAGATAGGCCATCAATTTCTTCATCGTATTCACCATTTAACGCCACGTTTGCAGCATAATTCTCCGCGCTAATCAGCTCACCACCGGCATACACCAACCCAGTGCTCTGCTCAAATATATAGTCACCTACCTCATTGTAAAATACGCTCACAGTGGCATTCCAACTGTCGTTTTGGTAACGATAGGTCAAGTCAATATTATTCGACTCTTCTTTGTGGAGATCTTCATCGGCTTGGTGAACGGAATAAATGCCGTCTTGTTCGTCTATGCTAAAATCGCCCCCAATTTCGTATGTTTGCGAGCCCACATGGGGACCATATGAGAACATTTCAGAGGCAGATGGCGCACGCTGTGAGTAGGCATAATTAAGCGCTAACGAGTGTTGATTGTTCAAACTCCAAACCACACCAGCTGAGCCAGACACGGAGGTAAAGTCTATGTTATTAAAACCAAGGGTATTACTCGAATCGAGTAGGTCGTAAAAGCTGTTGTCGACATCATGGGACAAAGTTTCAACCCTAGCGCCTAGTTGCCACAGCAATGGCCCAGTTTCATGCTCCTCCATGACAAAAGCGGCAATGGAATCTGTTTTGGTCGGCGGTGTAAAGGCTTCTTCTCCTATGGATGAGGCATCAATGTAATTGTAATGAACGCCTACTGTGCCCTTCCACCCTGCAACAGCCTGATGGTCTGCCCATAGACGAGACTCTATGGATTGATTCTTAAAACTCGTACCGACTTCCTCGCCTTCGAACTCAGTATGTTCATAGTCGGTAAAACCGTTTTGAAAATGCACCGCCTCAAAAAAGCCATCAAGGTTTTTCCAATCGACCACTGCTTGGTAGCGGTCTTGTTTCAATTTGATATAAACATCGTCTTCTACCGGCAGGCCGTATTCAGAATCCATACGCCCGTAGGATAATGCAACGCGAGTATCATCTGTTATCCAGCCGCCACCTAAGTTGAAACCGTGGGCACTAACTGACGAATTATCGAGCTCTCCACTCCCCCCTTCTTCATTCACGTTGGCAGGAACCGGAATTTTATAATCATCGGTTTTTCGGTTGTAGCCATCCACGTGAAAGACGAAATCGCCACTTCCCATATTCAGATCAGTAGACACAGTCTTCGCATCTGCCACGTTGTCATATTGAGCAAACATCTCTCCGGTTAACCCTTCTTGACGCTGCGCCGGCAATCGATTGTCGACCACGTTCACCACACCGCCGATTGCACCACTGCCATACAGTAATGTTGCAGGGCCTCGAAGTACTTCAATTTGGCTTGCAGTGGAGGTTTCAGTTGCCACTTGGTGATCAGGCCCCACTCGTGATGCATCAGATGCATCCAAGCCGTTTTGCACCACTTTAATTCTAGGCCCATCGAGTCCGCGAATAATCGGGCTACTCGCTACCGGCCCATAGTACGAGCTATGCACCCCAGGCACATTTGCCAAGGTATCCCCTAAGGTTGCCGCTTGGTTTTGATCCAGTTCTTCGCCGCTTAAAATTGAAACCGGCGTACTTGATTGCAATACGGTCCTGCTTAAGGGTGAAGCCGTTATTAATAAGGTTTCTAAATCAGCTTCGTCTTTGTGTAAATTTTTTTCTTGGGCATGCGCCGTAGAAGTAAGTGCCGCAATAACCGCGACCAATAACGTGGAGAGTTTCGTTTTCATAGGGATGTCTCTTGCATAAAACAATCAATACACACCAATTCCCGCATTGAGAATTGGCCAAATAACTAGTTGAAAGAATAATGAAGAGAAGGAGGGTCGCGATTACCAGCGGCTTTGCTGCACTGTGCAATCACTTGAGGGAGCAGTAAATCAATTGCGTAGTGTGTAATACTCAGATGAGGTAGCGAGGGGGAAAAGAATGACCACGCATCATCGACGTCATCCATAACCAGACACACAGCACATTGATGCTCCGCGTTTGCCTGATGGAATGTATCGTGCCCTTCAACCGGAAACTTGCCAGCAAACGAAAGCAATAGCACCAACACGACAGTATATTTCAACATCGTGGCACTGACTAATGATCGGGAAGGCATCGCACTCAACATACGTTATAACATAACAGTATTGATTTTAGTGGTCGAGATTTCAATGCGATAAAACGCGCTTTGTTACAAATTGCTCGAGCATGCTAACTCACATAACGCAGCTGAAATGATTTGAACTCGTTATGCTTTAAATAGACAAGGCATAAAACAACAATGACGCAGCAATAAACAGTTCGATGATAGTGTTCGTCGCGGAAACACATCAACTAACCTCAGCACACCGTCAATGAAATAGGGCACCCCTAACGGTACCCAAACATCACAACAGTATAAAGTGGCCAAGACTTAAGCACGTTTACGAATAGCTATACCTGCTAAACCAAGCACAAATATTAGCAAGGTGCTTGGTGCTGGAACAGGCACCTCATCAAGCGCTACCGTCAGGTTGTAGGTAAAATCCGTGAACGTATCAAAAAAACCTTCGTTTCCTCCAATTGCTAACGTATATGCACCAGCGACTAAAGATACGTCAGTTAAACTACCGCCCAAACTAGGTAAGAAAGGGTCGTTGCCAACGATGTACGTTAATTGACTAAACAGATCAGTAAAGTCTCCACTGTTTGAAAATGGAATACCAAAATCATTGACCAACGTACCTTGATACACGCTGACGCCGAGGTTAATTAACGCAGAACTGGTAACAGAAAGCAGTGAATCTGTCGTGACCTCAAACGTAACAAAATCCAATGCGTCCCCGAAAGTGTCTTCATTCAGCCAGCCGCTGTCACCCACTACTGAGTCAGCTAAGTTGCCATCGTTTGGTAAAGCAATAATAGAGGCTGATGCGAATGTGCCAGTACAAAGCGTCACCATCATCATGAGTAAAGTAAAATAGCGTTTCATTTTTTATTCCTTGTATTACTTCTGTGGTTAAGCCGATAAACCGAGGTTCACTGCGTCATAGCGCTGATGAAAGCCATCAGCGCACCACGATAAAAACATCAATAAATAGGGGAGTGACACTGCTTACAGCGCGCCGTTTTCCCATGGTCCTGTGATCGCAAACGTCACGCCAGGTGACTGCACATTGACGAACAACCAACGGCCATAGAAACAAGCCCCTGCCCACTCGCTGCTGGTAAAGCTGCGACGAGCACTGCCATCAATCGATTCGCCTACGCTATCCCAGAAGTTGGCTTGTGTACCGGCATATACTGAGTCAATTGTCGCCAAGTCACCTTCATCTAAGGCAATTCGGTTTTCAGCAAATGGGAAAGTTTCACCCGATTTAGTTAGACCAATAAGACGTTTAGGGTTTGAACCACCATCTTCACATAACAACATGTTGCCACGAGGGCTGATAGCTATATTGTCTGGACCATCAACTTGTGCCACAGCATCTTCAGATTCAAAAATTATCGTTAACGTTTGTGTTCTAGGATCAAAACAGAATACTTGCCCTAGATTAGCTGCACCGCCTGAAGTCGAAACGAAATAGATTTTACCATCGTCATACCAGCAACCTTCACCGCGTTCAACAATGGCAGCGTCAAACGCTTGGTTATAACAACGTTCGCTCATAGCGTCTGGGTCAGGCACTTCCTGCCAGGTTACATCCCACACTGTGCCAACAACTAAACCACCACGTAAATCAACCCGAGACTGGTTATTAAGTACCATGGCATACAGCTTACCGCCTGATTTCAAATCGCCCCACTGTCCGGCTGGTTCAAACTTATAAAAAGCCGATGATCCAGCATCTTCTGTTTCATAAACAAACCCAGTAGCTGGGTCAACTGCAGCAGCCTCATGGGAGAAACGCCCCATTTCACGGATTGGTTGGCCATCCGAAATACCAAACCCAGGCACTTCAAATACATAACCATGATTCATACCCTGAGGACCGCCATTCCATGAATGGAACGTTTCTTCGCATGACAACCAAGTGCCCCACGGAGTAACTCCACCAGCACAGTTGCGTATCGTTCCGCCTAGGCTGTTATACGAAGATAAAAATTCACCTTTTAGCACATCAAACATAATGGTCGAGGTACCGCCATTTTGTGCTGCATTGTAAACACCACGATTACCGCGAGGAGACGAAGGGAATCCTTCGCCCTCTGAACATTCGTGATTACGCACCAAAGCGATCACGTTGCCTTTTACCGCTGCTACACCCATACCATCATGATCAGTTGGGGTTGGTAAACGGTCAGCCTGCACTTGGCCAGTCCAACCAAACGAGGTGTATTCAAAACCTTCGGGTAACGCAAGCAAGCTTAAGCCTGTTGCCTTATCGATAGCTGGCGTTAGTGGGCCATAGCCGCTTGTAAAAGGTAATGAAGCTGCCTGCGCTTTACTAGATAGCGCCATAAAGGCTGTGCTGGCAGCTGCTACTGAGCCACCTTTTAATACTTGCCTGCGACTAAACGCTGGTTCGACTTTCTCTTCACTTGCTGGTCCTAAGTCTTGGTCTAACATGTTATCTCCTGAGCGTTAATTTTCGTTATACAAAGGCTCAACGGTTTGTTGACGGCAACCCTGCTCGACTAAATTAGCGATAGTTAATTACATTTTGTTAGCGTTTTTTTTACGATTTAGCGATGTTTTTATGGCATATTTATGGCGTAAAAATGACAACCCAGCTCCGTTATACAGAAGGATCCATTTGGGTCGGTGGTACACGTTTGCTATTCGATTCGCTGCGCTGAATTAAAACAATCGATAATTCATATAGCAGCAGAATTGGCACGCCTAATACGATTTGAGAAATCAAATCTGGTGGGGTTATCAGTGCAGCCACGAAAAAAACGAGCACTATGGCGTGCCTGCGATATGTTTTTAGCATAAGTGCATCCACTACCCCTGCTTTTGCAAGTACTAATAGCAACACTGGTAGCTCGAAACATAGACCAAACGCGAGTATCAAACGAATCACTAAGGTCAGGTACTCACTCATTTTTGCTTCAAGCTCAACATTGATGCCATCCCCTTGGCCCAATGATTCAAAACTAATGAAAAACTCCCACGCTAATGGCATCACCAAGTAGAAAGCGAGCGCCGCCCCAGCCACAAATAAAATAGGGGTCGCAATAAAAAGTGGCGACAAGGCTTTTTGTTCTTTCTGATACATACCAGGAGCAATAAATTTCCAGATTTGAATCAAGCTAATAGGTAGCGTACAAAACGTCGCGCTAAAAAAGGCCAGTTTAAGGTATGTAAAAAACGCTTCGTGTAAGCCTGTATAAATCATACGACGGCCACTATCAGGGCCAAATATTTGCAACAAAGGCTGCTGCAAAAACTGGTAGATTTGTTCCGCAAAAAAATAAGAAACACCAAACATTACGGCGAAAAAGGCAAAGCAGTACAATAAACGCCGACGTAATTCAAGCAAGTGGGTTAACAATGGGGCTTTTGTGGCGTTCGCTTCGCTGCTCATATGTTATCTCTTTTTGCTTCAGTGCTTGGCAATGGCAACTCAGCGTCGATGCTTGCATGAGGTTTTGCCTCCTCGCCTACACTGACCTGTTGATTGTTCTGTGCCTCTTTGGCTGCAATATGCGCTTGACGCCTTTCATGATGTACCTTCGCTGGCAGCGATCCTGGGGTAAAATCATCGGGTAGATGTTGAATTTCTTTCGGTAAGTATTGTTTCCACTGACTGCTATCTTGCCCTTGACTGATGTTAATTTCATTCTCAAGCTGTTTAACACTACCTTTTACATCATTGAGCATGCGCTTAGATTTGTTCATAACCTGACTGAGCATCGAAAATAATCGCGGTAAATCTTTAGGCCCGATAACGATCAAAGCCAAAGCCGCGACAAAACTTAACTCTATCCAGCTAAGATCGAACATGAAACACTCCAATAACCAACTTGGTTCTTGTCCATGAAGAATGACGGTTCACAGAACGACTCACTTCTTGTCTATGGTATCAGCGCTGCTTTTGTCAGCAGACTGCCCACCTTGGGTGTCATCGTCACTAATCCCTTGCTTAAAGCTCTTAATGCCTTGCGCCAAGTCACCCATTAAGGCAGGGATGCGCCCCCGACCAAACAACAAGATAAATAACAAAGCCACCAATACCAGTTGCCATACGCTTAAGCTCATGAGCGTTTCCCTTTACTGTTTGCAATATAATGGGAAAAAGCATGGCGCCCGAATATGACCTAGCAGTGACAAAAATATGAACAAATAATGTACGTAAGCAGTCAACAGGTGAATAAAACATCGTCGACAGCCATTATTTTGTGCGCCACCAGCTAGGCTATTGGCAAATAAAGCAACGTCTGTGGTACGCTGCGCCCGAGAAAGTCTAGCCAAACAGAATGGTTCGCTGGGACATAAAATGCAGAGTAAGGTTAATTCATGAAAGTTATTGTCGCCCTTGTCGTCTTCGTCGCTATTGGAGCAACCCTGTGGTTCTCAAACCAACCACATAACGAAAATATCAACGCACCAGCCGCCCCACTACCTGTTATTTCTCGTCAACAAATTTTGACTGCCACGGATCTGGTTGAGGGGGTTAAGCAAGGCTTACAACAAGATGATGACCAAGTGATAGACACATGGATGAGTAAAGCCGCGTCAGTGGCTAAAGAAGCAGATATCTCAAAAGACGATATAGATTATATTGAATCCGATGCCGCCCGGGACTATGTCATTTTTCAAGCCAAGCGCAGTCAGTTTAACGAGGCGGTTGAACAAGCATATTACGAGTTACAAGGTATTGACGCTATCAAAGCGGCCTACCCTCAAGCGACGGATTTATACGCCAGTGCCGATAAACTCATTGCCGAGCGCGACACCCTTATCGAGCAAATTGCCACCGAATTAGCGGGCGGTAACACGCCGACAAACGCAGAGCGTCAAGCAGCACGTCAGCAATGGCTAAAACGTTATAATGAAAAACAAAGCCAATAAAAATCTGTATACATCACGTTCAGCGCTCAATGTAGCACCTCATTAATTGTTATAAGGGAAACCCTCGTATGCCAAATTTTGTTATCGAATATAGCGCCACGCTCAGCCAGCAAATTGATGAAGACAGACTAATGGACAGTGTGTTTGAAGGGGCAAAAAACAGTGGCCACTTTCCACCTGAAGCAATCAAGCTTAGAACACAAAAACGCAAGGGCTTTCGTTTACATGGCAAGCAAAAAGACTTTTTACATGTCTCAGCGCATATTCTTAGCGGCCGCACGGATGAACAAAAAAGCGAAATATCTAACGCTGTGTTAGCTGAGCTTAAAAAGCTAACCTTAACTAGCGTATTTGTGTCGGTAGAAATAGTAGATATTCATCGAGCGAGTTTTGTCGATTATGAGTACGAGTAGCTTTAGCGCGACCAACCTACATAAACGTTATAATGCAAAAATAACTAGAAAAACAACGTTTAAATCGACTGCAAAATAGCCGCTAACCGCGGCTATTTTGTTATAGAGCAAGTACCTTTTCTTGTTCGAGTAACAACGTCCCTTTGCAACATATACGCCTACCCCATAAGACAGTGCAATTAGGTTTGCATTTATGAATCAGAGCGATTGATTCTTTCAATTATCTCAATGCCACTGCTTTGTTTAGAATTGCGTTATTAAATTTTCTACCCAAATTTGCCACCTTAACGCGAGAAAGTCACCATGAAATCCCTAGCTTCAACCAACGCCATCAAACTGAACAAAACTGCGCAGCCTAAGCTCGCGTTGATTGCAGAAGGTGGCGGGCAGCGAGGGATATTCACCGCCGGTGTGCTTGATGCTTGGCTAGAGGACGGCTATGACCCATTCGATATGTTTTTTGGCACCTCTGCAGGCTCACAAAACCTCACCAGCTACCTTGCTCGGCAAAAAGGCTATGCCAAACGGCTGATACGTGGCTTATCGCGACATAAACGTTTTTTCCACTTAGGCAGAGGCTTAGTGGGCAAACACATAGTGGATTTAGATTGGTACTTTGATAAGACCACTGAAGCAAACCGCATCCTTGATTTTGAAACTGCTAAACGGAGCTTAGGTACAAGAGAGCTGTTTATTACCGCCACCAATGCCCGGGATCGCAACCCCTACTTTTTAAGCCCCACAGGGGAAAGTCAACAATGGCGAGAGTTGCTAAAAGCCTCTAGCGCACTACCGTTTTTATATAAACAGGGAGTTAAACTCACGCCCTGGCTGGGCGCGAGAGCTGCCAATGAGTCAGTTGCGAAAGCCGCGAACGAGTCAGCGTCAGACCTAGCAAATGGGCAAAAGTCAGGTACGCCGCAAGCTGATTTTTATCTCGATGGCGGCTTAGCAGCCCCGTTACCTGTGATTGAGGCGTATAAACGCGGCGCGCGTAAAATTGTGGTTATTCGCACTGCCGATGCACAGTTTCAAGCACAGTCAGCTTGGGTTCACAAACTCAGGTCAGTCGTGTGTAAAGCAGGCTACTGCCCGAAAACCCTTGATTACTTGGTGCAGCACGAACGGGCGTATCAGCAAGAATTAGCGTTTATCGTCAACCCACCAACAGACGTGGAAATAGTGCAGATTTTTGCCGGTAAAAAGCTACGCAGTAAGTTGCTCGGTAGTACAGACAGCGATCTTAGGCACGACCATAAAATCGGTGTGGCAGCTGGTAATGCCTATTTAGAACAGCAAAATGCGTTTGACGCGATTGAGAGCCGCGCCTTTGAGAACAGTGCGCTAAATGCGATCAAGGAAGCAGATCATCAACAACAAGAGCAGCAACTTGCCCCCCGAGAGCTAGTAGCACAGCGTACGCTATCTCCCCAGCGCTTGTCTGCTTAAGGGAGTAAAGACACAAAGCTAGGGAACGGGTAGATTGAGATTTACAGTTGAGTGCTAGAGTGAACAACTAAGGGCTACGAGCCAAGGGCTGGGTGTTTGAGCCTTGAGATTTAAGCGCTAAATCAGGGGGTTAGTAAGAAGTTATTGCGCCAGAAGCAACTGCCATCTCAATGCCGTCAACCTTCACGTGTAATAGCTCATGAGCCGTGCCCTGAGCGTGAACCTTGTCGTGAATTTGGGTTTGCCCCTGCGACGACACAAGATGCATTTCACTCTACCTTTTTATAATTAAACTTCTCTTCTGTGGTCTTACCTTCGTGTTCAATCGCCACATAAATATTGATCTCTTTTTCGCTAATCCGCTCAATAGTCAAGCCGTTGAAGTACACTTTACTGTCCGTCACTTTGACTAATTTGAAATCGACCGTTGCGTCTTTCTCTTCCCAACCGGTTAGGTCTTTATTGAAGTGCTTTAACCTGAATATAAGCGAGTCATTGACTTCTGATATGGTTTCGATTTCGTAAAATTGTACCTGATCTTCAACCACCAGCTTAAATGCGCCCATCATGCTGCCACCCAGCGCTGGTGACCACACTTCTTCCACTAACCCGCCAAACGCTTCGCCGCGCCAATGGCCTGAAAGCCACTGGATCACGCTCAAATCTGCAGTTGGAGACGGCTGGTTATGGTCTAAAAATAGTAGGTTGCTAAATTTGTTGTTTGCTAAAACATCAAACGAAAATAGCAACAGTAAGAAAACTGCCCCTTTAGTCATCATCTTTGCCTCACCCGTTTGTTGAATAATTTAGGTTGTTGCACCTTGTGTTGCACCTTGTGTTGCATCTTGTGTTGAACCTTGCGGCTAGCTTAACGAATAATGCACGGCTTTGCGTACCATGTACTCGACACTTTGCCCCGTGTAAATCGTTACAATAGGCCATCGAAAATCGGCACAATATAGCGGTTCAAAAACTGTATGCCCTCTTCTGTGTGCAGCCAGTACAAAGCGCCTAGGTTTAATACCACAGTGAGCCAATAAACCTGCTTAAACTCGTTTTTACTTGATTTATGCCTGAGCTTATTTTGCGCCAGTAATGCCCCGGGCCAGCCGCCAAGTAATGCATACAGATGTAAGGTGCTTTCTTTGGTGCGCCAACGCCCTTTTTGTGCGGCGTTTTTATCAATCGCGTAGGCAAGAAAGGCAATAACGCTCATCACCATATAAATACCACCTACCACAGGCGGTAAAGGGCCAAGCAATACAGATAGCACTATCCCTACACAAAACAGCAAGATAAACGTATTTGCCAAGGTATAACTTTGTGCTTTGCCTTTAGATCGGCGGCTTTGACCGGTTTGGCTATTTTTGCCACTGTTTTTACTATGTACATTTTTTAAATTCGGTCTTTTGATTAACGCACCTGTTGCGTCCCGAGAGAACTGAATATTAGCCGCTTTAGCGCGATGACTATCTCCTTGAACAACATCATAAATAATAATGTCACCATCAATGGGCCGTCTTGAACGCGGATTAAATGCTTTGATATGCACAAAGGCTCTTTCGCCGCCACCATTTGACTCAACAAAACCAAACCCTTTATCGTCATTCCAATTAAATACCTTTCCTTGATAGCGCATAATCCCTCATTAAATTTCGATTTACCGTGCTTTCTAATACCACTTCACGGAATTGGCAGAACGCGCGGCGATACTTTTTAAAAATTGTATCACTGGATATGCAGCGAAACACCCACATAAAAATCCTATCACCCCACCGCCATGCGCTAAGTGTTCACCCCCCAAGGGCGAACTTATATTGGCAACTTGCTAATTAGTTCAAAATTTCACTTTGTTTTCAGATAGAATCGCGCCAAGTTTTTTCTTGTATAAATACATGTTTTCTCTTGTATAAATAATAGTGCGCTAAGTCGTTTTTATGCTTAACGTATAGCGAACGACGCCTTTCTTTTCTTCTCAATAAATGACGCAAATTAATGAATGATAAAATAGTAGTCACCCACAGCGGCAATTTTCATGCTGACGATGTATTCAGTGTCGCAGCCCTTAAAAGCGTGTTCCCTACGTTTACCCTCATTCGCACCCGTGATAAAGACATTATCGCCAAGGCGGATGTGGTGATTGATGTAGGTGGAGAGCACGATGCAGCAACAGACCGTTTCGATCATCACCAACGCGGTGGTGCGGGCGAGCGCGACAATGGCGTGCCCTACTCGTCATTTGGTTTGATTTGGCAGAAATACGGCCTCGCCATATGCGAGAACAATCAAGAGCTAGCCAACGCGATTGATGCCGGTCTGGTATCCACCATTGACGCCATCGACTGCGGCCATGTTAAAGGGGTCGCTGAAGGCATTAGCCTTAGCCAAACCATTTCAATGTTCAACCCAACATGGCAAGAAGAAGGTGATTTTGATAGCGGCTTTAATGAAGCGGTTGATTTCGCAGCACGTATATTAGCCCGTGCAATAGCAGCCGCCAGCGGTGGGTTAAACGCAAAAGCCATCGTCGCCGAAGCGATAAAAAACGCACAAGACCCAAGAGTGATCGTGCTAGAAAAATACACCCCATGGAAGAAAACTGTTCATACCCTATCAGAGCAAGCATTGTATATGGTCTACCCGTCACAATCAGGGCAATGGATGATCCAAACCGTGCCAGTTGAACCTGGCTCATTCGAAGATAGAAAATCGTTACCCAAACCATGGGCTGGCTTATCAGATGCAGAACTACAAGCAGAAACAGGCATAGAAGACGCCATGTTCTGCCACAACGGCTTATTCATAGCCGGCACCGCATCCTTCGAAAGCACAATGAAAATGGCCGAACTGGCACTCAAAGAGTAAAGCCCCTAAAGGGTAACGCATCTAGCAGTTGCCTGCTTCAAACTAACAAACCTTGGCTATTTACGCAGAAGCTAGCCAAGGTTGCCCCAGCAAATAAACGGTTTGGTTACTTACCTGTGGTCATTTTCAATAACGTACGGTCTTTATTCACTATATGATGAAAAAGCGCAGCCCCAGCATGGCCTAAAATCAAAATCCACAGGAGCCATTCACCTAATATCTTTTTGTGAATGAAATCTAATGGCTTTTCGAATTCCTCAAAAGATAAACCGAGTCCTCCGCTGACTATATTCTGAAAAAGCGCCGTGTCTTCAAATTTTGGAATTTCAAACAGGAAAAAGTAGTCAGTGCTACCACCTGTGCCCATATAACCAGTAATTGGCATAATGATCATGATTGCGTACAGCGCATAATGACCGCAGTGCGCAAAGAAATGCACCCATTTTGACCCCGGCTCCAAGTCAGGAATACGATTAGTCATTCGCCAGAGAATACGTAAAACAACAAGAACCGCGACCGTAATCCCAATAGAAAAATGCAACTGAAGTGCAGTAAAACCCTCAGGGGCCCTCGCTTGCGTAAACCACTCCTTATAATAAAAAGTGGCGTACGAGCCTAAAAACAATAAAGCGGTTGTCCAATGTAACCATTTCGCAATAGCGCCATAGTTACTGGGCGTATTTTTAAGTCCCATAAATGATTCCAAGGTAGATGAAGAGTCTAAGCTTGACTCTAACAAATCTCCCCTTAAACGTCAGCGGAAACCAGCATAATCCCCTCAATATCGCTTTCTAGAGGACCTCACCGACAACGGTAGCCCCCAGATTGATAAAGGCCCAATATTAAGAATCAAATTTAATATCGCCTATCCAAGCCCATTGAAATTGAGTAAACGGTTAACATGGGTGTCTCTACAACTCATACATCCGCATCGCATCAATTAATTTTTCGTATATTTCGAGCGTTTGTTCGAATTTATTAATAACCATATTACTAAAACCAAGAACATCCAAGAATGCGACATATTTGTAGTCATCAGGTACTTTTCAAAGGTCTATACCTAGTTTCAAACTCTTGAATGACGTTACTCTAACTTTTCAATAACGGGCGCAGGCACTAGGGCATAATGGCGGAGTCGCCCCGCATGTATGCGTCCTAGCGAACGCAGTGAGCGTGTTTGACTGGGTTGTTATACCGTATCTGTTCGGAGAACATAATGGTCGAATGCAGTTACTTTGCTATAACCGTGTTTTTCATAGAGCGCTTTTGCTGGAACATTGTCAATTGCCGTTGCTAATTTTAAAGAGAAGCTGTCATTTTCTTTAGCGTAAGTTTTTACATGATCTAACAATGCACTAGCCACACCTTTACCTCTAGCACTTTGCACAACGAACAAGTCGTTTAAATACCACATTTTTTTCATAGCAACAGATGAAAATGAAGGATAAAGCTGAATAAACCCTAAAGGTTCTCCATCTGAGCTGAGTGCAATAAAGAATCTTGAATCCACTTTCTCGAAACGCTCAGATAAGAATTCAATAGAAGCGTCGAAATTTGACTTTTGCCCATAAAATTGACGATATAAATCAAAAACTTTTGAGGCAGCTTCGACTTTAGTTTTATCAGCCCTATAAATTTCCATTTTACTGTAATTTCCTTTTAGGTATAGACACAATGACTCCCTGTGAAATGCTAGCCTACGTATTTTTGTCCCTTGCGAGCGCAGCGAGTGTTAATGCGCTTGTTAGAGCCGTTAGCTAAAGAAATCCTGCTGTGAATCTTTAAGAGCTTTCGTATGGCGATATCTAATACCCTGTTTAGTTTTATGCACTTCATCGCCTTCAATAACTTCTACAACAGTTGTGACGGCATAGCCCGTCACCTTAACCTCACCAATTTCGTCTATTTCTCTGGATTTTCTCAATACACATCTGATACATGAACCATGTTTAAATGCAATATTTTCAAGTAGAACATCTTCTTTAAAATCTGCGTCGTTCATATCGAATGAAATCACGGCATCCTCGTAAACTCCCTTCCATTTAAACCGGCCTTCTTTAAGTACTGGAGAGATAATTTCAATGACTGCATTTTCATCAACTTCTGCACGAAGTGTATCGGAGCATATAATGAACTTAGTGAAATTTTCCCTCAATATCTGGCGCTCATCACTAAAAAAATCACCGCTATCTGAATCTGAGAGTGTAAACCCCACCTTGTCTATCGTATGCTCATTTGAAAGTAAGCTGTAAAGATTTGACCTTCTTTTCACTATTTTGAGATTTTTATCTATTACCTTTGCAGCTTTATTTATTACATTTTTATCTACTTCTGCAACTGCCTTTTCTTCGAGTTCAAGTTTAAGCTTTTCTATATTTAACTTTTTTTCTTCAATCGTAAGCTTTTTTATCTCTTTTTCTAAAGCTTCCATCTCTGGATCTGTTGTAGGGACTCGAGAAAGAACTATCGTGGCGATTACTAGTAAGATTGTGATCTGATTATTATTTTTACCCATTGCTTTCCAAAAGTCCCTAAATCCGCCTTCGCTGGGGATGCTAGAATATAAGGAAGCATCAATGGATAAAATTGAGGCGGCTTCATTGAGGATGGCTAATACTTCACCTTCACACCTATTTCGCAATGATGCATCTATTAAGTGTGAATCGTTATTGAAGTAATAATGGAGCTCGAATAAATTTGCTGTACTACTCATTGAAATTCCTTTTTCATTATTGAAACAGCCTAAACCAAGTACAAAAACTTCTTAAGGCTCTAACAGTATTAATAGCAGGAAAAGTTCCGCATTTAATCACGGAAGTTTTCCGCCTTTCCTTATCTGTCTTTTTTAGCATACACTCTAACTTGTTGTACAGGTTAAAATTTTTCCATGTATAGAACTTGCTCTTGTAGAAACACGGAAAACTTCCAAGATCTTGTTGTTTACCGGAATTGTTGAAGAAAGTGAGAATTATTTTCTGCTCAAGACTAAGCGAAGCCCATGCTCTGGCGACAACGTCGCTGCTTTTGTTTTTACGCGACTCAAACTTTCCCGATAGAAGTATCGGCTTGACAGATGGCCAGACATGGACGTCTGGACAAGGCGTGTTGCTTTACAGGGATGTTTCCTCACGCCGTTCTGACATTAAAGCCGTTACTTTTAGCGGTTAAGAAAGTTTGTTGGAGCAAAAGACTTTTTGGTTACTTTGTCGTCTTTTGAAAAAGTGACTGGCTGACCATGGATGGTCTGTCATACCCAGCATGGATGCTGGTGCACGAAGTGCATAGATAAGCGAAGCGCATGCTCTGGCGACAACGTCGCTGCTTTGCTTTTGTCTTTTATACCGACTCCAATTTTCCATATTTTAAAGCGGCTTGTCAGATGACCAGACAGGGATGTCTGGACAAGGCGAAGTGTTTTACATGGAGGTTACCTTTCGCCGTTCTGGCATTGAAGTCGCTTTAAACTATGGGGGGCAAAATTGGCTGGAGGGCGGCCTTTCTTGGTTACTTCTTTTGGCTGTTGGAAAGAAGGGACTGGCTCGTAGGGACGAGAGTCATACCCGTCATGGATGACGGTAAGCGCAGCGCATAGTGGCCGCAGGCCATAAAGATACATAAAGCTGTGCTCGGTGCACAAAGTGCATAACGTGTGCGCAGCGAATACCCCAGCAAAGGACACAAGCAAACTCAGTGTGAAATCCCATTTCCTCAGGTAGAATACCGCCCCTAAAATGATTCGTTTTTCCGGACAATTTCTCTATGCAAATCAACCGCGTACTTCTGACGGCAATAGGCTGCGTATTACTGGCTATGGTCACCATCCAATCTGGTGCGTCTTTGGCAAAACAGCTGTTTCCTATTGTCGGCCCAGATGGCACCACCGCCTTGCGTTTAGGTTTTGCAGCAATTGTACTGTGGCTGGTATTTCGGCCTTGGCGCGCTTTACCTCAAGGGCGAGATTGGCGCAGTGTTATTGTTTATGGTTTATGTTTGGGCGGCATGAATATTTTGTTTTATTTAGCGATTGAGCGTATCCCATTAGGCATCGCTGTTGCCCTTGAATTTACCGGGCCTTTGGCCGTTGGGCTGTTTTCCTCTAAGCGAAAAAGCGATCTTGTTTGGGTCGCCTGCGCTATAGCGGGAATTGTTCTTCTCATGCCTGATTTAACCAGTGCTCAAGGGCTGGATCTGGTTGGCGCATTAATGGCGCTAGGGGCTGGCGCTTGTTGGGCAGGTTATATTCTATTTGGTACCCGTACAGGTAAACAAGCATCTGGTGGCATTACTGTCGCCTTAGGCATAACGGTAGCCGCCTTAGTCCTCGTCCCCGTAGGTGTGGTCACGCAAGGAGTTGAACTGTTTAGCTGGCAGGTGTTACCGCTCGGGCTGCTAGTTGGGGTGTTATCTAGCGCGCTGCCTTATTCATTAGAAATGGTTGCCCTTAGAAATATGCCCACTCAGGCATTTAGTGTGTTGATGAGCTTAGAGCCCGCTGTTGCCGCCCTAGCCGGCTTCGTTATTTTGAGTGAGCAACTCACTTTGCTACAGTGGGCCGCTATTGGGCTGGTGATTGTGGCGTCAATTGGCAGTAGCCTTTCACCGCAAAAACGCTGATATAGCACGCGACTTTCGCGAAAAAGGCCCTAACAGCCTTAGCGGCTCAGGCACTTCACATATTAGTCATACTTAGCAAAATAAGGCATAATAATCACTAATGTCTTCATCGCTGTTGCACCAAAAGGAGCGCCCCCTATAAGTGGATAACATTAAACTCACTCAAGATGAAAACCTCTCCATTCGAGTGGGCTACCAATTGTTACCCAGTGACCAGCAGCGTCTCGATCTGTATTTTTCTATCCCTGAAGAAATGGGCATTAACGCGAAAACCTTGTCGGAAGAGCAGTATTTTCATCACAGTATTCAGTGTCAAAGCGCCTACTATTCTGATCAACTCCATGTGCCTTTGGTTCGCAGTCGTTTCATCAGCCAAAAAAAAGGCGAACAAAGCGATTACCGTTTGAACTTGAACCTGTACTCATACCAAATACGTACCGCCCTTGATACTGACATAAAGCAAACCATTAAGCTTAAAGATCCCAAAGCGTTCTATCCTCATGCGATTGAACTTGCGGAGCAAACCTCTGGCTTGTTGAAAAAATTGAGACGCTACACACCGTCTGATCAAAAACTTAGAGCCTATTTTGAAAACGCCGATAATTACTTAAGTTGGCAAGTTGAACAATCATTCTTAAAGCTGCTGTCTCGTGCGCCTAAAACGAGCGACTTTACCAGCGAGCACCAGTTTTTAATTGGTCTTTGTCGGCGTGAAAATCAATACCGCAAAGAAAACCAATATAACTCCTCTGTTACCTTGAGTGATCCCAACCGTATCACCAATAAAATGCGCTTATTACAGCGCCTGATTGAATACGGAGTGGTATTTCAAAAGCAGGTCAAAAACTTAAACAGTTATTTAAACCGGCTAGTAAAAGGCACTGTCACCGCAATTATCATGGCGTTTGTAATGTTACTGGTCCTTAACGCCCGCACCAACTTTACCGAAGTTACGATAGCGCTAGTGGGTATGTTAGGGGTGATTTACGGGCTCAGGGAAATCTTTAAAGAAGACATTACACGCTTGATTTGGCGACGGATCCAAAAAGGTTTACCTAAATGGCGTTTGCTGTACAGCCACAGTGTGACAAAAAGCAAAGTAGCGCGCCAAACGATCTGGCTTGAATATATCAGTAGCAAAGATTTACCCAAGCAAATTGATAAGGTCTTTCAAACCAGACGCCAGCAAAATAAACAAGCAGCCAAACTATTGCATTTTCGCAGCGAAACCAAAGTGAACGCCAAGAGCTTTCTGCCTGGCTACGATGAAATTCAACAAAGAATATACTTTAACCTCACCCCATTCGTGCGCTTTTTGCGCAAAGGTGAAGGACGACTCTATTCCCTCGAAAATCAAAAAATTACCAAACAAGCGGTAGAACGACGCTATCAAATCAATGTGGTAATGATGCATACTAATAAAGCCCGGCAACAGCAGATCCAGCGCTTTAAAGTCACGCTCAATCGCTCGAACATTATTAATATCGAAGCAATTGATACCCCAAAAGACATCGAACCGAAAAAGACATCAGCCACCCCTAGTGGGGAGACACCCTAACCACTTGGTTTAGTGTGCGGCCGTCTAGGCACCTACAAACCGAATCCTTGTTAAAACGGTGCAAAATTGTCCAATTGGCCGGTTGGCATTCTCCAGCGCAGCTTCGCATCAACTAAGTCGCGCTGGGTGCCTTGGATTGGCATTCTGCCATTGTCGCCATATAACCAAAGTACTAAATTTGTGCGCTCACCACTAGTAATAGGCTGAGCGGCGTGAACCACATTGCCCCGGTGGATCATGGCACTGCCTGAGGTAAATGCCAGTGGGATCATTTTCCCTGCACTTGGGTTATAAAAGTCCACAGTTGAACCAGTAAAAGGTTCGTTCGGCAGATTGATATTAATGTTCAATGTCACCGCTGACGCATCGGTATGGGGTCGAATCGACGTATCTGTATTGGGCTTATAATGAATCGAAAAACCAAAGGTTTGCGTATCGTAACCCATAATTTCAGGGAACAATAAGCGTGCTATCGGGCGCATGTAGGTGTTAAGCAATTCACGATAAAACGCCTGAAAACCTGGGGCAGCTAAGTAACCTTCAGAGCGGCTGTCGAGCATCGCACCGCGGCGATTTAATACGATACCATAGGGCGGGCGAAGTGGGATTTGCGCATCCCAGGCCTGCTCAAGGTAAGTCCGTAAATCGGCCAAACGCTGGGGCTCAAAAAACTGAAACTCAAACACATCTGGTGCTACTTCATGCATCAATTCTAACACGGCTGATTCTTTACTTGGATCTTCCCACGCGTGCGCCACCGCTTCGCGTAAACGACTGTCTAACAAAGCGCTGCCTATAGGCGAAAGACTCGCGTTTTGGCTTTCTTCCCACTCTTTCCATGCCTCCCTCAAAAGATGGTAGTTGTGGGTCCAAAACTGCTGTACCGAAGGCACTCTATGAAGCATGGCTTCTCGAGAGGGTAACGTTAAGTGACGTGCCTGATGTAATTGATTCGTTGACATAATTGTTATTCCTAAGATGTTGCTAAATCTTATATTTGCAATCTAGAGCTGTAATTTATTACATCGCATTTAATGGATAAATAAGCTATGAAAGGAAACAATATCAATTAATTCTATATAATCAGCCAGTTGTTCAAGGCTAGCAACGGCACATTAACGTTAACGAACTCCAGAGCATGAGAGGCGGTACTTCACTCAAGCGAAACCGTGAGCCAAGTACCTAGGCTGCTGTGTAACAAATAGCTAAGATATAGAGAGGTTGAGAGGTTGAGAGGTTAAGAAACTAAGAGGCGCAAAGGTCGAGAAGTTAGAAGCCTAAAAGGCAGTGGGCGCATGAATATACGCCCTGTTATATACTTACAGGTGGTCTGCAATATTGCCTGCGACTTTGTTGGCATCAAAAATCTCAATCCAATACCCATCTGGGTCTTTTATAAAGGCGATCCCTTTCATTGAGCCGTCATTGGGGCGCTTCTGAAACGGCACGCCTAAGTCTTCAAAACGCTGGCACGAGGTTTCAAGATCAGGCACGTGAAAGCCGATATGCCCAAACCCTTTGGGCTCACTATTGCCATTGTGATACTGGATATTGTCCGCGGTATCAGCCCAATTGTGCGTCAGTTCTAACATAGCTGGGCGGCCAAAGGTTTGCACTGTGCGGGTATTAGTGTCTTGGCTGACATCAGAAAAGTCGTCTCCTGCAGTTAAAAAATACAAACTGAATTTCATTTCAGGGAAATCAAGGCGCTTCAACAAGGTCATACCCATCACACGTGTGTAAAAATCTAACGAACGCTTGGGATCAGCAATACGTAACATAGTCTGGTTAAACACATAGCCAAGCGTGGCGGGATCTCTATCTTCACACAGGCCATCGGCCTTATCAAAATGACGACTCATACAAACAGCTCCTTACGTAGTAGTAATGAATTACATTTAGTCTTGAGAATTAACTAACATGGGGACAAGTACATACCTTAACAATGGGCTGACTTATGGCATCAAATTAAAAGTCCCCCTTGTTTAATGCATTTGAAATATCAAGTTTAAACTGTTTTGTACATACCAGAACCTAAGGTCCGAGTAGGCCGTGCTAAATATCCGTATCTGAGGTAAAAACCTTCCTTGTTCGCAGCCGAAAATAACCCAATAGTAGCGCCTGTTTTACACGTGGCTTGCAAGTAGGTTTCTATTTCGAACATGACTTTGTCGCCTAAGCCTTGGCCTTGATACTCAGGGTCGACAATGACGTCTTGAATATAAAAATACATCACCCCGTCTCCTACCACGCGACCGGTGGCGCAAAGGTTATTATCAATGTAAATACACACAATACAGACTGTTTTGCAGACTTTGCTTAGCCATTTCAGGGCACGTATCACCCCACCCTACTCTTTGACGCAAAACACAAAACTCACTGACCTTTGGAGGTTCATTAACCAGACATTCATTTTTTAATGTCACAGTTTTTTCCTTATCTGCGATTGGTTTTCCAAAGAAAACAGTCCGTTAATCTAAGCGAGTAAACCCAGTATATCCACAACCGATTTAGCATCAACTGATCGGGTCATTAAAAAGCCATTGCAATTAATTAGACGATCGGTCTAATATAGCCATATGAAAATACCTATCACAAAACCAAGGCGTGGCCGCCCACCAAAAGTGGCTCGCGACAACCCTGATACTAAAGCAGAACTTATCCGGGTCGGTTTAGAGCACCTGACAGAATTTGGCTTTGCCTCTTCAGGCATCGATACCATATTGAAAAAGGCTGGGGTGCCTAAAGGATCGTTCTACCATTACTTTGCAAGTAAAGAAGCCTACGGTGAAATGCTTATTACGCAATACGACAACTATTTTTCATCCAAGCTGGATTTTCACCTACGTAATGAACAATATGCCCCCTTAATGCGCGTAGAAAATTTCGTGAATGACGCAGCTCATGGCATGGCCCGCCACGATTTTAAGCGTGGTTGTTTAGTTGGCAACTTGGGGCAAGAAGTCGATGCACTACCCGTTAGCTTTCGAGGACAGCTCGCCAAAGTGTTTGCCAACTGGCAGCACAAGGTAGCCACGTGTTTAGAGGAGGCAAAAGCCCGTCACGAGATTCACTCGGCAGCAGATTGTCACGCGTTAGCTGAGTATTTTTGGATAGGTTGGGAAGGCGCAGTCAGCCGCGCCAAGCTAACGCAAAGTGATAAACCTCTCAGATTATTCTTACAATACTTTTTACTCACCCTCACTCATTAACGAGTGAGGTTTTTTTTACAATTATTAATAGACGATCGGTCTAAATTGGAGAAAACATGAACAACAACTCAGTAGCGACAGACTCAACATTCAGCGGCATTCTTATCGACAAAAATGAGCAAGGCTATCATGCAGGGCTACAGCAAATTGATGACAACTTGCTACCAGAGGGCGACGTCACCATTAAAGTGTTGTACAGCACTTTGAACTACAAGGATGGATTGGCGATCACGGGTAAAAGCCCAGTCGTACGTCAATTCCCACTCGTGCCCGGCATTGATTTGGTGGGCGTGGTGGAACACAGTGACAGCGCAGATTTTAACGTAGGCGATGTGGTGATCAACAATGGGTTTGGTGTAGGTGAAAAGCACAGCGGAGGCTTAGCCCAAAAAGCAAGAATGAAGAGCGAGTGGTTAATTCCCCTGCCGGCTAATGTTAGCCCTAAGCAATCAATGGTCATAGGCACCGCAGGTTACACCGCTATGTTGTGTGTATTGGCCCTAGAAAAAAACGGCGTCACCCCAGATAAAGGCGAAATACTGGTAACAGGTGCAAATGGTGGTGTGGGCAGTTTCGCTATTTCAATCTTGTCAAAACTGGGCTATACCGTTGTTGCCTCGACCGGGCGCTTAGATGAAAGTCCCTATCTTAAATCACTTGGAGCAAGTGAAGTGATTCATCGAGAAACACTTTCATCGCCGGGTAAACCACTTGCAAAAGAACGCTGGGCAGGCGTCATTGATTCAGTGGGCAGTCACACGTTAGCCAATGCCTGCGCCAGTACAAAATACGGTGGTACCGTGGCAGCCTGTGGTTTGGCCCAAGGTATGGACTTTCCTGCCAGTGTCGCCCCCTTTATTTTACGCGGTGTAACGTTAGCTGGCATCGACAGCGTGATGCGCCCCATTGCAGACAGAAAAGAAGCTTGGCAGCGATTAAGTGACATTCTTGAGCCTAGCGTATTTGATGATATCGCCCAAGAGATCACCTTAGAACAAGTGGTAGAAGCAGCAACAAAATTACTTGATGGGGAAATTCGAGGTCGCTTAGTTGTGAATGTACAGGCTAATTAAACCCAGTTTTTTGATGTGAAAGCGCGCTGCGTCTAAATGTCTATAAAGAAAAACGCCCAATAAACATTGGGCGTGTTCGCGAATGATTAACGCATGTTACTTCGCTAGGCGTTGTTGGTACATGGTGGATGTCACCTCTTTGACCGCTTTAATCATTTGCGGATATGGCATATCAGTCACAGTGACAAAACCAATATTGGCATTTTCGCCATCAAAGGCACGCCCAGTAATCGGCTCGTCAATATACTGAAACCAGTGGGCCCCAACCATATAGGGTTTGTCCAGTACGCTTTGCATGTATTCTTTATACATCTTTGCTCTATCACGCTGGTTGGCAGCATGCACAATGCCAGGATTGTACATACCTGATTCTTTGGTGCTTCCAATATGGAACTCGCCAATCACCACAGGTAAATCAACCTCTTCTAAAAATTTCCAATAATGTTCTTGCACCCCTTCTTCATAAATATTGAAGCTCAGCACATCTGAGTATTTTAATGAAGCGGTAATGATCTCGTCAGGCATACCCCAGTTCGCCATACGTGCCCCCATATACAGATGATTTGGCAAAGCGGCCTCTAGGGTGTTATGCACCACTTTAAAGTATTGCTCTCCTAACATTTCCAGCATTTTTGATAAATCGCTTACTTGCTCGGCACTGTAGTCTTCGAAAGTCGCCCCCTCATCGAACGCTTGCCAGCTAGTAAAATCTGATGACCAAGCTGTGTTTAGGGCATCAATGGTCTGATACTTTTCGTGCATATAATGACTAAATGCTTGTTTTGCTGGGCTTTCACTCACTCCTTTAGATAGGGCATCTAATATCACGCCATAGCGCTGAGAGACCGTGCCTTCGCGTTCGCCCCAACTTTTTTCGTTGTCAATAAACACCCCAGCACACCAAGGCGAAGATTGAATATTCTGTGCAATCGCATCAATAGTCACTTTCGCCCGCTGTGCGAAAACAGGATCGAACGGGTCAGGCATCAGCCCCCAGTGATTGGTATGCCCTGACAAGGTTTGAAAATCACCAATAATCCAGCCATTGGCGAAATAAGGTACTTGCTCTGATTGATAAAATGCCGGATCAACCCAATTGCCAAAAGAGGTAAAACCCCAGTCGTGCATGCGTTTGGCGGTGACGTCGTGCCAAGTGTCTACGTAGGAAGGTACACCATTTTTTTCGCCATGATCACCATATCGGCGCTCTAAGTTTGCGCGATAAAAACTATAGGTTTCACCGTGGGGGATCGGCCCTTTATGCGTTGAACGGCGGTAGCTGTAATGTTCTGCTAGCTCATCATCATAGCTAGGTAACCACTGGAACATGTCATGCCGGGCCTCGGAAATAACATAACGTTTGTCTTTGATTTCGTTAGGAATGTGCACTATCCCCATGGAATCTTCTGGGGTAATTTCCTCACTACTGCGATTGCGAATACTCGGCTGATCGTAATCAATCCCCGTTAGCGTGGTCATATTCGCCATGCGCACGTTAGCAGGGCCATGAGAGAAAAACAGGTAACCATCTGGGTCGACCATCCACCATTTTCCGTCGACTTTTTCGGTTCTAAAAAAACCGGTTGCTTCACGTTTAGGCGCCTTAGTATATCCACCAAAACGAGAGCGGTCTGGCATGCCCGTTGATTTGGCTAATTCAGCTAACTCTTCGTCAGCTTTTTGTTTTAATTGTGCGTCGGTATGCACATCAAGAGGCGTACTTTGTTTGGCGTTTTGCCCATATTTATCAATTAACCCGACCATAACACTGGCGTCATGTACTGGGTTAGCACGCAAACGCACATCATCTAAAATCACAGATTTGTTTTGCAATATTCCAATGGTGAAAAAGTTGAGTGCTTTTATTTGGCTATAATCTTGGTCTGCTTTGCGCCAAGAGCGCCACACCATTAAGTCATCTTGGGTTTGCCAATGAGGCACATCGCCCCACATGCCGCTGTCAGTTTCGGCTTCTATGCCATCAAGAGGGAAGTAAACTGTTCCTGAATAATCAGGCGCCAAGGCAATAGAGTGGCTTTGTATCTGGCCCTGAGTATTCTCTAATGACAAATACAAATGAACCGAACTTTGACTAGTGTTTTGTACATCAAACGCAATATTGTAGTTTTCGTACTCAGACAAATTCCACGGAGTGGGAGGCTCCACCCGCAAGGTAGAAATATTACCAGCACTTTCAAACTCCACTGCTAGCTGTTTATTAGCCATGCTGTCGCTACTGGTGATCTGCGTCAAGGAAATATCGCTTTCATGCAACCAAGAAAATTGCTCTTTGTTATCAAAGTCAATCAACGAAGCAATTCTTTGCTCGTTAGCAAATGCGTCTTGCGCTGCGCCCTGTTGACTATTTTTACCAGTAAACTCTTCTTGGGCACGCTTGGACTGGGCCACTTCTTGTTGATCATTACTACAGCCGGTCAAAGCAATGGCTAGGGCAATTGCGCTCAGACTAAAGGAAGCCTTTTTGGTTAATTGTCGGTATTTCATCTTGTTCTTCCCGTTGTGAAATAGGTTGTTCAGCCATGAGTACGTGCGGTTACTCAAGGCTGAAGCTAACCTAAGGTTTTAAACTAAAACTAAGTAATTGATGGTGAGCCGTCACAAAGACTTTTGTTTGATCTGCATTAAACGCTAAATTGGCCGCTATACTCGGCAAATGCACTTTTGCCAGCAATACGCCTTGAGGGTCAAAAACCCAAATTCCCTCGGGACCCGTCGCAAACACGATCCCGCTACGATGCACCTTTAAGCCATCGGGTAAACCATGCTGGCTGTGTGATTGAACAGGCGCTTGATGGAACAACTTGCGGCTGTGTACCCGACCGTCATCGTCTATTACGTAGTTATACCAACTAGGATTAGCAGTGTTAGAGGCCGATACATAGAGTGTTTTCTCGTCAGGAGACAATGCAATGCCATTAGGATAAACAAGGGAATCGTCAAGCAGGGTTAAATTTCCCTTAGGGCTCAAAGCATATACGCCTTGAAACGCCAGCTCTTTGGCCGGATCCTCTAATTGCTTCGCTAACCCATAGGGCGGGTCAGTGAAATAGAGCGTACCTTTGGTACCTCCTTTACGACTGAAAACCCCATCATTCGGGCTATTAAACTTTTTGCCTTGGAAGTGGCTAGCGAGAACGAGGTACTTGCTTGCGTCAAACGTCGCATCGCCTGTGCTTACTTTTTTCTCGGTGTGCCCGTCTGGGGCTGAAGCAACGGGTCGGGCACGCTTATTCCCGTCAGCCAATAACGTACTTATTGAGTTTTTTAACAACCCAATTTGGCGAGTGCGAGACTGCATTAAAATAAGTTGCTGTTGGTTGTTAAATACTAAGCCGTTCGAAAAACCGCTATGGGTAAGCAACTCGCTTACACCCTGCCCTGCTTTGTAACGATAAACTTTATGCGTTGGGATATCTGAGAATAGTAGAGCCTCATCTTCAGCAGACCAAACAGGCCCTTCCACCCACTCAAAGCCTCTGGCTAAAACGTCAATAGTGGCCTCTAGGTCCAAAATACTGAGCACTTTAGGGTCAAAAATTTCAAAGGCACCGACACGCACAGGCCCATTGAGCGACGCAGCATCTAACCTTGATGCCGGGGTACGTTGAACCTGAGCTTGCTCCCCCTTACCTGACGGTGCACTCGTTGTTGTGCATCCGCCTAGCGCCACCAGGGTGATAGCACTAAGTATAGTGGTTACTACATAGCGTTTATTTAGATTGAGCATTGCCAAACCGCCTAGTGTAAATCTGCTGATTAACGTCTTTGGCCGCATCAACCAAAGGTTTATATGGCGTATCGGTTACGCTAACAAAACCCACATTGTAGTTCTCACCGTCATATGCTCGTCCCGTCAGGGGTGAATCAATGTATTGGAACCAATGAGCACCGATCAAATACGGATTATCAATGACACTATTAACGTACTCTTGATATTTTTTCCCTCTATCTGCTTGTGATTCAGCGTGGATCAAGCCCGGATTGAGCAAGCCAGAATCGAGGGCGCCGTTATGAAACTCTCCGATAATACTCGGTTTGTCTATCTCGGCTAAGAAGCCCCACGCTTCGTCGGTAATGGCTTCTTTGTAGTAGTTGTAACTCATGACGTCTGCGTATTTTGCGGCGGCTTTGCGAATTTCATCCGTCATACCCCAGTCAGCGAAACGTGCTCCCATGTACATATGATTAGGCAGAGTCTGTGCGACCGCATCGTGCACGACTTCAAAGTATTTTTCGGCGTATAAACTGAGCATAGCTGAAAGATCTGCAATCAATGGATCGTTGAATTTACTTATGGATACACCTTTGGCGAGTGCATCCCAAGAGCGGATCTGTGTGTTCCATTTTGCATTGAGTTGCTGGATATCGCTGTAGCGGCTTTTTAAATACGCCACAAATTGCGCTTTGGTTGGACTTTCGTTTGCGTCAACATTAAGGGTATGAATAACAATGCCATATTTACCTTCAATGGACCCCTCTTGCCCCCAACTTTTTTCATTGTCGATAAACACACCAACACACCAAGGATTATCCTGCACTTCTTGGGCAATCTTGCTCGCGGTAACCATCGCTCGTTCTTTAAAAACAGGGTCGAATGGATCAGGCAATGGGCTCCAATAGTCATTGCCGCTGCTGACGGTTTTAAAGTCTCCTATGATCCAACCATTCGCAAAATAGGGAATGCGATTCAGTTGATAAAAGCTAGGATCAATCCAATTACCAAAAGAGGTAAAACCCCAATCAAGCATTCTATCTACTGTGGTGTCGCGCCATTTGGACATGAAGACATTTGGCTCATCACTGGCATATTTACGCGCTAGGTTGGCGCGGTAGAAGCTGTATGTTTCTCCTTTTTCAACCACACCCGTGTGTACTTCACGACGATAACCAAAATGCTTTCCTAACGGTTCATCATAGCTGGGTAACCAGGTGAACATATTCGCTCTTAGCTCAGAGCTAACGTGACGACTTGGCCATGCTGCTTCTGGGGCGCGATTCAAACCGATTGAATCCTCTGGGGTAAAATCTCCCGCTGCGCGCTGTTGAATAAACTGTTGGTCAAAATCATAACCGGTAATGGTTGAGGTGTTTGACATACGCACATTGGCAATACCGTTTGAGAAAAACAAATAGCCTTGTGGATCAACTAAGGTCCATTTTCCTTGATATTTTGCGGTCCTAAAATAACCTGTCGCTTCCAGTTTCGGCCCGTCTGCCCAACCGTTAAACTTAGAGCGACCTTCTGGTACGGTGTGGCTAAATGAGGCTTGTTCTTGGGCGTTTAATGCGCGCAGCTGTCCTACGCTTTCAATTTTGTTGTTGAACTGACGTTTGTCGTTTTGGCCGAATTCGTCTACCAAACCCACCAGATATTGGTCGTCCAATGCTTGCGGCTTGATCAAGCGAAGGTTATCCACGATTAGATGTTTATCCTCAGCGACACCTCTGACATCAAATTCAATACTTTTCACCCGGCTTAAATCAATTTTTTTGGTACCGTAACGCCAAATCATTGGCGTGTATTCACTTTGCCAATTATTCGGATTGGAACGAATACCGGTCTCAATAGACAAATCAGGGTCATTAAGCGCCATAAAATAGGTATCGCTTGAGTTGGCGGGCACAACAAAACTACGATTGTGTGATTGCCCTGCTGCATCTTTGGCAGATACATAGAGATGAACAGAGTGTGCATCGGGGTTTTCGATGTCTAACGCGAAGGCAAACTGTCCTTCTTGGCTCCAATCCCACGGTTTGTTAGGGGTGAAGCTAAAACCTGCTTTTTTGTTATTTTTCGAATGCAGATCGATTGCCAACTTTTGCTCGCCGTTTTCATCAATAACGCGCGTATCTGCTGCGGTCAAAGTCAGGCTTTTTAAAACCTTGGTATCGGAAAAATTCCATGGTAATGCAGTAACTGCCGTCAGTTTTTCCGTAGCCTTGTTCGCAGGGGCAGCAGTGTTATCGGCCGCCTGTTGATCGCAACCCGCCACTGTCGTAAATGCGAGGGCGATTGCGCTTAACATAAAGCCTTTAGCGCTTAAAAAGCGATTAGCAATTAAGAAGCCTTTAGCGCTTGAAAATGTATTCATTTTGCCTCCTTAACAGGGTATTTTTTTAAGGTTTCAACCATTGCGGATACCTTGACTATCAGTGTCTCTGCTTCTTCGTCACTGCTCACGGGAGATGCCAGCGCTCCGCCGATCCCTATGCCCGCAGCGCCGTTTTGCATCCATTGCTGGTAATTATGTTCATCGATGCCGCCCACAGGGAAAAAGGTCGTGTTTAAAAACGGACCTTTAGCCAAGTCTTTTAAATACCCAGTGCCCATGGCCCCTGCGGGGAAAAGCTTTACGATGTCAGCTTTGGCTTGCGTAGCATTAACCACATCAGTGGGCGTTAACGCTCCCATCACCACAGGTACGTCCAAACTGTGAGCATGGCGCACCACATCAGCGCTGGTATTCGGGGTCACCAAAAATTGCGCTCCTGCTTTTGTGGCTTCATCGACCAAGCTAATGTCGGTGATCGTGCCTGCACCAATTAACATATCTGGGTAGTGTGTACGTGCCTGAGTAATGGCGTTTTGATAACCTGGCGTGTTGCTGGTTATTTCGACCGCCCCAACACCGGCTTTATGCATACACGCTAAAATCGGCGGAATATCGTTTGGATCAGTCACTCGAATGATTACCACTAGTTTTTCGCGGATAAGGCGCTGGCGCACCTCGTCTCGCGTCATGGTATTTGATTGACTTGCTGGTGCGATTGTCTCAATCATCTGGCTGTTGTCTGGCATGGCCATCTTTGTTCTCACTTACTGATAAATTAAATTCATTTTTCTTGCTGGTACGTTTGAAAAAGCCCGGCATTATCGAATGATATGGCCGGATATATTGCCTTGGGCCACTGACATAATTTCCGCTTCACTTAGCCAGTTTTGATCGCCGTAACAGGTATGCCCTAAGGCGAATGCGGCATTGGCAAATTGCACAGTTTTATCTTTGCTCCAGCCTTGGAACAAACCATGCAGAATACCCGCGGCAAAGGCATCCCCAGTGCCGAGTCTGTCAAGAATGTCTACTGTGATATCGTTTGAGGCAATGACTGTCTCGCCGCTTAAGTAAAAACCACGTAGCGTATTTTGGTTGGCGCTGTGATGATTTCGCTGGGTAATAGCAGCATCAACTGCGAAATGTTCATGTAGGAATAAACCAATATCTTTTGCCGCCGCGATATTGTCTGTAGATTTTGGGGTAAAATCGAACACGTCTTGCATCACGCCTGCATTACCAAACGCCAATGTGCTATGAGCTAAGATTTGACTAAAGTAGTCCCGCGCGAGACTGCTATCAGCCCATAGGCTGCGCCGATAATTCAAATCGAAGCTAACTGACAATCCCATTTTTCGCGCCACTTGTACGGCTTTAATACTCTCAGTGGCACATTGCTCAGAAAGCGCCGGTAAAATGCCACTTAAGTGAAAGTGTTGCTTATTAGCAAAAATTTCTGCCCAATCGAATTCATTTTCACTGATTTGAGCGATAGAAGAATACGCCCTGTCGTACACCACTTTCGATGGGCGAATTGACGACCCTAGTTCAATAAAATAGCTGCCAATTCGCTGACCACCGCGAATCACATGTTTGGTGCGAATACCATATTGATGTAAGCTGGCAAGAGCGTGCTGTGCCAGTGGGTTCTCAGGTAATTTACTAACAAAGTGGCATTGATGGCCTAAACGTGCCAATGAACTGGCTACATTGGTCTCTGCTCCAGCAAAGTCGACACTGAGATTTTTCGCCACTATTAACTGCTGCTGGGGCATGGCTGGCGTTAATCTCAACATCACTTCACCAAAAAAAACGCTACTCATTTTGTTTCTCCACTTGAGCTAGGGTGTTGATGAATTACTTGGGTATCAGATAGCGGACCGTCACTCGTATCTAAAGGAGGAAGTTGAATTTGTTCTACTTTGCCAACAAGAAAAAGATAAGAGCACAAGCCAACAAGCGCTAAACAGGCCACTAAGATGAGTGCGGGCCGAAAGTCACCGTCTTTTGCTAGATAACCGATAGCAATCGGTACTGTGACGGCGGATAATCCCCCGATAAAATTAAAACAACCTCCCACTAACCCCACCATGTGTTTAGGCGCGATGAGTGACACAAACACCCAGTTGATTGATGCTAACCCATTACCAAAAAACGTGACCGATAAGAAAAACGTGACCCACTGGGTGCTCTCAACGTAGTTGGCTAAAATCACCGTACTTGATAGCAATAAGCCAACAATAATTGGGGCTTTGCGTGCTACCTCATTTGAGACCCCTTTTCGTACTAACCAGTCGGACAAAAAGCCAGACAGCAATACCCCGCAAAAGGCAGCTAGAAAAGGAATAGAGGCGATAAAGCCGGTATTTAATTCGCTTAAACCACGATACTCAGCCAAGTAAGTGGGAAACCAAGTTAAAAAGAAAATAAGCGTACCGCCTAAGCAGAATTGCCCTATGTATATTCCCCATAACTTTCGGCTAGAAAACGCAATTTTGAGATTTCGCCAACTGGCAGTCGCCTGTGCTTGCGAAGGATCTGTAGTCTGTCTGTCATTGTGCAATTTTTGGGGTGTGTCGCCTGTGATAGCATCTTGGTTATCAGTATTCGACTCACTTTGAACAGCGGGGTCACGATACAGTAGATACCAGACGCCGGCCCAAATAATGCCAATTCCACCCGAGATAAAAAACAACCCTCGCCAACCAAACCATTGTTGAATAAGCGCCAATACTGGCATTAAAAAGGCGAGACCAATAAATTGCCCTGAGGTATATACCGCAATGGCACCTGCTCGCTCTTGTTCAGCAAACCACTGGGTCACAATTTTATTATTTGCTGGGTATGAAGGTGCTTCAAAAAAACCAATTGCCATACGACAACCAACAATGGCTGAGAAGCTACTCAGTAGCCCTTGGACTATGGTTGCCAGCGACCATGCCACTAGGATAAACGGATACAAGAGGCGTATACGTATTGAATCCACTAACATGCCGCCAGGAATTTGCATAATAGAGTAAGTCCAAGCGAACGCTGAGAATATGATGCCCATCTGCACTTTGCTGAATTCCAAATCATCTGAGATGGCTTGTGCCGCCACAGATATATTGGTTCGATCCATGTAGTTGATCACGACGCTTAAAAATATCAGCGCTAGAACACCAAACTTACTCTTGCTCTTTGCAGACGCAGAATGGGTGTTAATGTGTTGTGTTATTGCCATCTATTTACTCGCTTACCAATTGGTGTATGAGCCGTCAGGCTTGATTAAGCGTGGTGGCTCCCAGAATTTGAAGCCATTTTTAGGAATGTTTGATTCGTTCACATCGATGCCCAACCCTGGGCGATTGGTCACGTCGAAGGTATTATTTGAGACTTTAGGGCGGTGACTAAATATTTCGTCATATTGCGCCAAGTCTCCGTCATAGGGAGCGATTTCGAGCCAACTCAAGTTGGCCACTGCTGCACAGTAATGCACTGATGCTGCCGTGCATATAGGGCTTAGAGGGTTGTGCGGCATCATGTCGATATAGCGGGTTTCACACATAGCGGCAATCTTCATGGCTTCAGTGAACCCACCGGCATTGCAAATATCAATACGCGCGAAGTTAGTCAGCGCTGAATCCACGTATGGAACAAAGTCCCATTTGCTGGAGAACTCCTCGCCTATGGCGAAGGGCACATCGACCATCGCGCGCAAGTTTTGATAACTGACTAAAGATTGGTCTCTAATCGGCTCTTCAATAAAATCTAACGTTCCGCTTGGCATACGTTGACAAAAAGAAGCGGTTTCGGCCACCGTTAACCTATGATGATAATCAATACCTAACACCGTTTCGCTGCCTAACGTCTCACGCGCTTTTGTTAACCAAGTTGACGCTTTGGCAATGGATTTTCGTGCATCGAAAACATCACTCTTATCGACTGAGCCATGTTCGCCTGTCGTTGCTCGTATCACTTGCCAACCTTCGTTTTGAAGCTGACAGACGTGATCAACAAAAGCGTCACCAAAGTCTAATGTTGAGGTAACAAACAGTGGAATACGCTCACGTTGTTTTCCCCCTAATAACTGGTAAACCGGCATGTTGAAATACTTGCCACATGCATCATGTAGGGCAATATCGATAGCGGATATCGCGGCGGCAAGTACCCTGCCCCCTTCAAAATATTGGCTGCGATACATTTCTTGCCACAAAGCACTAATATTTAAAGCTGATTGACCAATTAAAAAATGTTTGAAATGTTCAACTGCACCAATAACCGCTTGTTCTCTGCCAGATAAACCAGATTCCCCCCAGCCATAAATGCCCTGGTCGGTTTCCACCTTAACCAGGCATACATTGCGAAAGCCGAGCCAAAAACCATAGGTTTTGATATCTGTTATTTTCATGCGGAAAGCTCACTTAATTGTGATGTAATCACACTCGACCAATAGTCACCGCCACTGATGACATGCTTGGTTAAGGCACGCACGGCGGACTCTTCATCCCCGGCTTTGAGTAAATACAGTAGGTGATCGTGCTCTTTTATCGTGGCGCTGAATCGCGTTTGGCAAACCGGTAAATCTCCGTGTAAGGCTTGTAAAATGAGCTTTTTATTTTTCCATAAACGCAACGCACTGGTGTTGTAATGATGACGGTACATTTCCCAATGAAAGGCAGTATCTAGGTCACGTAGACCTGCTGAGTCATTCACATTTAGGGACCTTAGCTGCGCTTGAATTGCATCTAATCGCGCTAGACTTTCAGCGCTGCAGTGCTTGGCATACCAGGCCAAAAAGTAGGGTTCAAGAAGCTGTAATATTTCGAAAACTTCACGCATGGTGGCATATTCGAATGCAGCCACGCGCGCACCACTATTTTTTTGGAACGTGACGAAGCCTTCCCCTTCAAGTTGCTTTAATGCCTCACGCACAGGATTAATACTGGTTTGGTAACAACTCGCTAAGTGCGTTGTTACTAGGCGATCACCACTGATTAACTTGCCAGTGGCAATGTCTGCCAGTATGCAATTGTAAATGCTTTGCTCACCCTGCAATAAAATTTGCATGCCAAGGCTGGGGCCTGAGACTTGTTCACTCATGGAAAATCCAAATTACACATAAAGTTGAGAAGTAAGTGGCATTAGAAATCGTTAAGTCGCTTTCCAACACTCTTATTACACATTCTACAAATTATAGTAAATTGTCAACAATTAACTTTAAATTAATTAACCAAAATGACACGTTTAGGACACAAGAATGAGGCTTACGCGCGACCGAGGACATGACGCTTTGAATAAGAAGGCCCCCTAATAACGCTACAAGAAACGTTTTATCAGGATTAATTAATGGAAGTAGCGCACTAGGGTCTGATAAGATATAGGCCGTTTTAGCGATATAAATAACTGGCTTTTTATGAAAATAATTTCTTTCAACATCAATGGTATACGCGCACGCCTCCATCAACTAAAGGCACTTATCGACAAACATCAACCTGATATTATCGGCCTGCAAGAAATTAAAGTGCATAACGATATGTTTCCTGTGGCTGACGTGGAAGCAATGGGTTACAAAGTGTATTTTCATGGCCAAAAAGCACATTACGGCGTGGCAATGTTATGTAAAGAAGAGCCCACAGATGTGCAATACGGCTTCCCAACAGATGACGAAGACGCCCAGCGTCGCATGATCATGGTTAGCTACCCTATGCCCAACGGCGAAACCGTGCGTGTATTGAACGGTTACTTTCCTCAGGGTGAGAACCGTTCACATGAAACCAAATTTCCAGCCAAGCGCAAATACTACGAAGATTTATCGACTTATTTAACTACCCATCACACACCTGATGAGAACGTTGTTGTAATGGGCGATGTGAATATTTCGCACACTGATTTAGATATAGGCATAGGTGAGCCAAACCGTAAACGTTGGTTACAAACAGGTAAATGCAGTTTTCTGCCGGAAGAGCGCGTATGGCTGAATGATTTGATTGACTGGGGCTTTAGTGATGGATTTCGTACTTTGAATCCAGAGACAAACGAGCACTTTAGCTGGTTTGATTATCGCTCTAAGGGCTTTTTAGATAATCGTGGTTTACGTATCGACTTAATATTAGCCACCAAAAAATTGCATGAATCGCTCAGTGATGCCGGTATTGATTACGAGCTAAGAGGCATTGAAAAGCCTTCTGATCACGCGCCTATTTGGGCTGAGTACAAAGATTAGCTGAGGAATCGAGTTTGTTAGAATACACCACCAATATTCAATACCTTGCTTGGGTGGGATATGCGGTATGTTTAATGGCAGTCATACGCTTTTTGCCATTATCCAGTTTAGTGAAAGATAAAAAGATCCAGCATTTGGTGTTTGGCAGTGCTGCCAGTGTGTTCTTTTTATGGATTTTTCAGACCGGTATCTACCCTGGGCTGCAGGTGCACTTCTTATGGCTTACCGCATTGATGTTGGTCCTAGGTTTTCGCTGGGCTGTGATCAGCTCATTTTTGGCTTTGCTTGGCATCACTGTAGTCGGTGAAGAAAGTTGGCGGATGTTTGGGGTAAACGGCTTACTTGGTGTGCTTGCTCCTTTGAGTTTGAGCTATTTAATTTATAGCTTTGTATTTCACAAGTTATCCCGTCATGTGTTTGTGTATATATTTTTGTGTGCATTTTTACCTGGTGCATTAATGATGGCAGTGAAAATGTATTTACTTGGCGGGTATTTCTATCTGGACGGTCAATACGACTGGCACACTATTCAAGACAATTATTTGGTGCTGATTTGGTTATTGCTGTTTCCTGAGGGCATGCTAAACGGCATGACTATGACCTTGATGATCATTTATAAGCCCCAGTGGGCCTACACATTCTATGAAAAGTTTTATATTCATAAAAAGTAGAGTCTTAATCGGCTAACTGATCGCTTTTTATCAGCTTAAGACACATTAAAACCGCCGCTAAATGAACATTTAGCGGCGGTTTTTTATACCGATAACGCAATGACTACTGTGCTAAACGCTCAACCATCGCTTGACCGACAGCACCCGCCGACGCTGGGTTTTGCCCAGTAATTACGCGGTCTTGTTTAATGACGTATTCACCCCAAGGAGCAATTTTAGCATACTGCCCGGCGCGTCGTGTTAGTGCCTCCTCTAGCAAGAAAGGGATTTTATTAATGGTACCGTATTCCACTTCTTCTTCACGGGTAAAGCCGGTGACCATGATGTCTTCAATTAAGTATTTACCACTTGATAACTTAATAGGCAGTAAACCTGCAGGACCGTGACATACAGCGCCTACAACAGCACCCTTTTCAAATATAGTCGCCGTCAACTTAGCAACATTTTCATCATCTGCTAGATCAGACAGCAAGCCGAAACCACCAGGATAAAACACGGCATCGTAGTCATCTGGATTTACATCACTGGCTTTTTTCGTGTTTGCCAATTTATTGGCTAAATCTTCGTTGATAAATACATCGCTGTTGATTTGATCACCTTCCATATCAACCCCGTATACAGGTGCGTTGCCACCTTTAATTGATACCAGTTCATAGTGATAACCTGCTTCTAGAAAAGCGTGTAAGGCATGAGTCAGTTCCGGAGAGTAGGTACCATTAGCTTCGTCAGTCGAGCCAAGCGTGGCATGGTTAGTCAGAATAATTAGTACATTTTTCATTAGTATCTCCTAGCGTTGATATTGATAAGTTTTTACGATGAAAAGAGTGTAGCTTTTTGGCATTTGTTTGATAATCCCGATAAATGGCAAATCATTATTGCAAATATGCAATAATACTATTCACTAAACTATTTATTGCCGGAGTTATATGAGTTTTAGCTTCAATGGGATCATTGAGTTTGTGGCGGTAGCAGAAACCCAGGGCTTTTCAGCCGCCGCGCGCAAATTGAACGTCAATGTATCGCACATTAGCCGCAAAGTAGCTGCCTTAGAAAAAGAATTAGGCGTGTCTTTACTCGCCCGCAGCACGCGAACTGTTCGCTTAACGGATGCTGGTCAAGCCTATTTTAGTCGCTGCCAAGAATTGGTATATGGCTTACAAGAAGCCAATGAAACCGTCTTCGATAAACAAGTAGAGCTTAGCGGTACGTTAAAAGTGTCTGCGGCGGGAGAGTTCGCTGAGCAACATATTGCACCCGTGTTAGTCGAATTTGCTCAACTGCACCCAAAGCTCACTATCGAAATGGACTTTAATTCGCAAATGGTCAATTTTATTGACGACGCATTCGATTTCTCGATCCGCTATGGCCCCATGAAAGATTCAAGCTTAATTGCCCGAAAGCTTACCAATCGTTCATTAGTCGCAGCAGCCAGCGAGGATTATCTCGTCGAAAACGGTTTTCCCACACACCCCAATCAATTGATAGAGCACAACTGTTTGATGACCAATAATGATACTTGGTTCTTCAGAGATAACAGCAAAACCATTAAAGTTAAACTAGATGCAAGATGGCGCTCGAATAGCGTGCGTAGTGTGATATTGGCATGTGAACGTGGCTTAGGGGTCGCTTATCTACCCCGTTCAAGTTTCGGTAATGCAATTAAAAATAGGACGGTAGTACCCGTGCTTGAGCCTTATTGGAATCGTGAAATCGCAACCTGGATTGTCTATGCAAATCGTAACTTTTTACCTGCAAAAGCACGCTTAGCAATTCACTTTTTATTAGATAAATTCAAAGACTGGCAAGAATAGCTCCCTCCCGACAGGGCATGGCCAATCGAGAGAGAGCTTATACTAACAGTGTTAGTAAGCACCAGCAGAATAGGTTAATTCGTAGCTATGGCTGTAGATTTCTAGGATATTGCCAAATGGGTCTTCCATGTAAATCATGCGGTAAGGCTTTTCGCCTGGGTAATAGTAGCGTGGCTTTTCCATGCGCTTTTTACCACCTGCGGCAACGATGGCCTCTGCCAGTTCTTCAAGATTTGGGTCTTGAACACAAAAATGGAACACACCAGTTTTCCAGTATTCGAAGTTATCCGCAGGATCTTGCTGGTTAGCAAACTCAAACACTTCAACACCTACTCTGTCACCGGTAGACATATGAGCAATCTTAAATTTCTTCCAGTTTGCACCGAACACGTCTGTGCACATTTCCCCGATTGGGCTGTCATCCTCGACAATTTCTGTGGGTTTCATGATCAAATACCAACCAAGTACCTTGGTATAAAACTCGACTGCTTTTTCCACATCAGGAACCGAAATACCGATGTGAGAAAACGTGCGTGGATATGGGGTTGTCATAATGCTACTCCTGCATATAGTGATTTAATTCAACTGCGCAGTACACATTTTTCAGTAGCGCCGCGTTTTGATTGATGGCTTATCCATCAGGTGACGTTACTGTACTCCCCATGATAAAGTATGAAAAATTATTATTTAAAATCAAAATAAGTACATTTTGTAATGATTAATCCTATTTGGCTAAAAACATTTTGCACCCTTGTTGATATCGGCCACTTTACAAAAACGGCTGATGTATTGTTTATGACCCAGTCCGGGGTCAGTCAACAAGTTAAAAAGCTTGAGGAACAATTGGCCACGCCATTGCTTATTCGAGATGGAAAGTCATTCACGTTGACCGATGCAGGGATCCGCTTGCATCAAGAAGGCCGCACGTTACTTCAGGCTAGCGAATTATTAGAGCAAAACGTCAAACAAGATGAACCATTTGTTGGTCAAGTACGCATCGCTACCCCTGGCAGTGTGGGGCTAGCGCTTTATCCTTTTCTGTTAGATTTACAAAAAAGACATCCAGCTCTGCGTATTAGCCATACTTTTTCACCGAATAAGAGCATTGAACGTGACATTGGGCTGCGACAGTTTGATTTGGGCCTAATGACATACCCAAGCACGTCTGCTGACGTTATCACCGAAGCGGTAGCACAAGAAGCGCTGGTTTTAGTCACGCCAAATACAATAGAAAGCCTAACCTGGCAGACCTTGCAAAACTTAGGTTACATAGGTCATCCTGATGGTCATCAGCACTGCCAAGCGCTTTTACAACCTAATTTCAGTCAGTTTGAGCATCCGTCTCAATTTACCGAAAAAGGCTTTTCAAACCAGATAAGTCTGATCCTCGAGCCCGTCAGCCGGGGCTTAGGCTTTAGCGTTTTACCTCTTCATGCGGCCAGAGCATTTTATGCACAAGAACGTATCCGCATTCATCGCCTTTCTTCGCCCGTAAACGAGACTCTTTATCTATGCCGTCACTCTCATGTTGTACAAAGCCAACGGGCGCGTTATGTCGCTGAGCAAATAAAAACCTTGCTTAGTCAAAGCAACAAATAACACCTGATATAAAGTAAAAAACATAATCGCCACACTCCTCAGCTAGCGGCATCATCAAAAAATGATAAACAGATAGCAGGAAAGCATATGTCAACAACTGACGTGTTAACCCCCCACCAGTTACTGCGTAACATTTTAGCGAGCAAACGTTCTCTTTTAGCATTTGTATTAGTATTTGCGGCTGTCATAAGTTATGCAAACTCAGCTGTGGGCCATGACTCATTAGCCCTGAGCCCTGATGAATCAGCTTTGCCCCAAAAAGAAGCGAACCCGAGACAAGTAAATAATTTGAAAACGCATTTTAACAAGCAGTTTTTGGTGGGCAGCGCTATCAACGCACAGCAAGCAAAACAAACTCAAACAGACACTGACGCACTCATCATTGCGCAATTTAATTCCATCACCCCAGAAAATGAAATGAAGTGGGAGCGCATTCATCCTAAACCAGAAGTATACGATTTTACGTTGGGGGACGAGTATGTAGATTATGGTCAGGCTAACAACATGTTCACCATTGGGCATACACTCGTATGGCATAGCCAAACACCTGATTGGGTATTTGAAGATGCGCAAGGCAAGCCATTATCAAGAGAGGCGCTGCTCGCTCGCATGAAAGAGCATATTCATACAGTTGTTGGTCGCTATAAGGGCAAAATTAAAGGTTGGGATATCGTTAATGAAGCACTTAATGAAGACGGTAGCCTACGAGATTCCAAGTGGCGGGAAATTATTGGCGATGACTATATTGAGAAAGCCTTTACCTATGCTCACGCCGCAGATCCTAAAGCTGAGTTATATTACAATGATTACAATATGTACAAACCCGAAAAAAGCGCTGGGGCGGCGCGTCTAATTAAATCATTGCAAAGTAAAGGTATCCCTGTTCATGGCGTTGGGTTGCAAGGGCATTATTCATTAACTCACCCAGATTTACGTGAATTAGACGAAGCATTAAACTTATTCGCAAGTTTAGGTATTAAATCGATGATCACTGAATTAGATGTTTCAGTATTGCCCTTTCCCAATGAAGCGGAACAAGGAGCTGATATAAACCAAGACTTGGCACTGCAAAAAACATTAAACCCATACCCTGACGGGTTGCCTGAGGATAAACAAGTTGCATTAAGTAAGCGCTATAAAGATATATTTACAGTACTGATATCGCATCAAGCTTCGTTGTCCCGCGTCACCTTTTGGGGGGTAAATGATGCCAATAGTTGGCGTAATAATTGGCCAATGCAAGGAAGAACGGATTATCCGCTACTGTTTGATAGAGAGAATAAACCTAAGCTTGCCTATCAAGTCCTGATGGATCTTTAGGAAAAAAGCCCCGCGTAGTAGATACCGCGGGGCGGTTAACCTCGATTAAGCGTCAATCGTTAAGCTATTATTTTGAATTAAATTTTTCAATAACTCCTGATCGGCTAATGACACGTTTAGCACATCTGTTACAGGCTCTGAAGTACTTCCCGTTTCGCCACTTTTCATCACACTTACTACTTGCGTATCTTCTGGGCTGGTAAATAGCTCATCTGCAGGGTCTGATATTAGATCGGCTATATCTAATGTTACTTCTGCAGTGTCCATATGCTCCGTGACTAATAGGCTATCTGAAAGAGTTTCTTCAGCAGCCAAAGAAAGATCGATTTTTTGCTCACTATCAAGCGCAAAATTTAACAACTCTTCCTCTTCACTGACATCAACCGCTGCTTTTGCTGACGGCGTACTAGGGGCATCTAAAATATTCCCCAACGCATCGTAGCTATTTAACACGGTCATGGTATTTCCTGAGACATCCGTCACGCTGGCTTCAATATCAATCAAAGTGGGTAAACCAACCCCTAAATGAATACCAAAGCCACCACCTTCCTGCACAACAGCTTGAGTTTCAATCGTCACTAAATTGAGTGCCGAAATGCTCACTGACACTATTGTACCTGCCGGCTCTGAAGTCGAGCCGGTCAATAGTGGGCCCAATGTCAACACGTTTAGTAAGTTAAGATCGTCCAGGGTTAAGGTTGGTGCTGTCACATCAATCAACCCAGGAGAGGTAGCTGAACCTTGGTTACCGGCCGAATCAGTAACCGTTACAGCAATACCCACATTTCCTTCAATTACCTGTGCTAGGGCTAATGGCACAGCAATCGAAATTAGCCCGCCATCTAGCACGGTTGACGTCAATACATGATCGGTGCCTCCACTATCCGTTAGCGTTAGAGAAACTAACGATCCTACTGGCTCATTACAAGTCCCAGTGATCACAGGTAACCCTAAGTTCACATCAATTTCACCGAGTTTATCTAGGGTGACAATCGGAGCGGTTAAATCAATCGGCACGGTGGCATTGACGATAGTTTCGTTGCCAGCGATATCACTAATGCTAATGACTGCAGACGCATCCCCTTCTGCCACGGTAACAGGTACCGCAACGGTGAATAAACCACCGGCGCCTATGGTGGCGGTCAAGACATGCTCATCACCTAAAAAGTCGGTTAAGGTCACGCGCACTTCTGTGCCTTGGGGCTCATTACAGGTCCCTGTAATCACAGGTAACCCTAAGTTCACATCTATTTCACCGAGTTTATCTAGGGTGACAACTGGCGCAGTTAAATCAATCGGCACAGTGGCATTGACGATAGTTTCGTTGCCAGCGATATCACTAATGCTAATGACTGCAGACGCATCCCCTTCTGCCACGGTAACCGGCACCGCAACGGTGAATAAACCGCCGACACCTATGGTGGCGGTCAAGACATGCTCATCACCCAAAAAGTCGGTTAACGTCACGCGCACTTCTGTGCCTTGGGGCTCATTACAAGTCCCCGTAATCACAGGTAACCCTAAGTTCACATCAATTTCACCGAGTTTATCTAGGGTGACAATCGGAGCGGTTAAATCAATCGGCACAGTGGCATTGACGATAGTTTCATTGCCAGCGATATCACTAATGCTAATGACTGCAGACGCGTCCCCTTCTGCCACGGTAACCGGCACCGCGACGGTGAATAAACCACCGACACCTATGGTGGCGGTCAAGACATGCTCATCACCTAAAAAGTCGGTTAAGGTCACGCGCACTTCTGTACCTTGGGGCTCATTACAGGTCCCCGTAATCACAGGTAACCCTAGGTTCACATCTATTTCACCGAGTTTATCTAGGGTGACAATCGGCGCGGTTAAATCAATCGGCACGGTGGCATTGACGATAGTTTCATTGCCGGCGATATCACTAATGCTAATGACTGCAGACGCATCCCCTTCTGCCACAGTAACCGGTACCGCAACGGTGAATAAACCGCCGACACCTATGGTGGCGGTCAAGACATGCTCATCACCTAAAAAGTCGGTTAAGGTCACGCGCACTTCTGTGCCTTGGGGCTCATTACAGGTCCCCGTGATCACTGGTAACCCTAAGTTCACATCAATTTCACCGAGTTTATCTAGGGTGACAATTGGCGCGGTTAAATCAATCGGCACGGTGGCATTGACGATAGTTTCATTGCCGGCGATATCACTAATGCTAATGACTGCAGACGCATCCCCTTCTGCCACAGTAACCGGTACCGCAACGGTGAATAAACCGCCGACACCTATGGTGGCGGTCAAGACATGCTCATCACCTAAAAAGTCGGTTAAGGTCACGCGCACTTCTGTGCCTTGGGGCTCATTACAGGTCCCCGTGATCACTGGTAACCCTAAGTTCACATCAATTTCACCGAGTTTATCTAGGGTGACAACTGGGGCGGTTAAATCAATCGGCACAGTGGCATTGACGATAGTTTCATTGCCGGCGATATCACTAATGCTAATGACTGCAGACGCATCCCCTTCTGCCACAGTAACCGGTACCGCAACGGTGAATAAACCACCGACGCCTATGGTGGCGGTCAAGACATGCTCATCACCCAAAAAGTCGGTTAAGGTCACGCGCACTTCTGTGCCTTGGGGCTCATTACAGGTCCCCGTGATCACAGGTAACCCTAAATTCACATCAATTTCACCGAGTTTATCTAGGGTGACAACTGGGGCGGTTAAATCAATCGGCACAGTGGCATTGACGATAGTTTCGTTGCCAGCGATATCACTAATGCTAATGACTGCAGACGCATCCCCTTCTGCCACAGTAACCGGTACCGCAACGGTGAATAAACCACCGACACCTATGGTGGCGGTCAAGACATGCTCATCACCTAAAAAGTCGGTTAAGGTCACGCGCACTTCTGTACCTTGGGGCTCATTACAGGTCCCCGTAATCACAGGTAACCCTAGGTTCACATCTATTTCACCGAGTTTATCTAGGGTGACAATCGGAGCGGTTAAATCAATCGGCACAGTGGCATTGACGATAGTTTCATTGCCGGCAAGGTCGGTAACACTTATTTCCGCGCTTGCGTCTCCTTCTGCAACAGTGGCAGGGATGAGTACAGTAAATAACCCGCCGACACCAACAGTTGTCGTTAAGTTGAACTCATTCGATTGAGAATCAGTGAGAGTAACACTAATAACTGTGCCTACCGGCTCAGAGCATGTACCCGTAATTGACGGTAAATCAGCACTTACGTTAATGTCTCCTAATTTGTCTAACGTAATGACTGGCTCAGTAAGATCAATTGGGACGGTGGCATTCAGAACAGTTTCATTGCCCGCTAAATCAGTTACGCTTATGACTGCTGATGCATCTCCATCTGCCGCCGTCGCAGGAATAATAACGGTAAATAAGCCATTCGCATCAACTTCTGCGGACAGCGTAAACTCAACATTATTTGAATCTGTCACTATGACTGAAATAACCGTGCCTTGTGGCTCCGAGCAACTTCCTGAGATAATAGGAAAGCCGGACTCAACGTCGCCAACAACCGTCAATGCGATAATTGGCTCTGCTGTGTCCACACTGCCTGTATCACTCGCATTTGCTGGGTTACCCGCTGCATCTGTAATGGTGGCACTAACGCTGTAATTCCCTTCGGCCAAGTCATTGGGCACATCGACACTGTATGAGCCATTGGCTTGTACTGTGGCGCTTAGGGTTTGCTCTACACCATTGGCATCAGTGACCAATATCGACACCGTGGCATTCTCAGGCTCGTTGGTGGTTCCCGTAATCGTTGGCGTGGCATCATTGCTGTTATCCGGTGCATCTACCGTTAACGTCGGTGCCTGGGTATCCACACGGCCTGTGTCATTCGCACTTGCTGGGTTACCCGCTGCATCAGCAACCGTGGCGGCAACCGTATAGCTGCCTTCTTCCAATGCGCTGGGCACATCTACATGGTAACTGCCATCTGGCTGCACTGTGGCGGTGAGGGTTTGTACCGCTGAATCACTGCCCGTCACCGTTATCGTCACCGTTGCACCCACTGGCGCATTTGTATTACCAGTGATAGTTGGCGTCGCATCGTTGCTGTTATCCGGTGCTTCCACCGTTAACGTCGGTGCGATGGTATCCACACTGCCAGTGTCGGTTTCTGTGGTGCTGTTACCCGCCGTATCGGTAATGGTGGCGCTGACGGTGTAATTCCCCTCGGCTAAGTCATTAGGCACATCGACGCTGTATGAGCCATTGGCTTGCACTGTGGCACTCAGGGTTTGCTCTACACCATTGGCATCAGTGACCAATATCGACACCGTGGCATTCTCAGGTTCGTTAGTGGTTCCCGTAATCGTTGGCGTGGCATCATTGCTGTTATCCGGTGCATCCACCGTTAACGTCGGCGCTTGGGTATCCACACTGCCTGTATCACTCGCATTTGCTGGGTTACCCGCTGCATCTGTAATGGTGGCACTAACGCTGTAATTCCCTTCGGCCAAGTCATTGGGCACATCGACACTGTATGAGCCATTGGCTTGTACTGTGGCGCTCAGGGTTTGCTCTACACCATTGGCATCAGTGACCAATATCGACACCGTGGCATTCTCAGGCTCGTTGGTGGTTCCCGTAATCGTTGGCGTGGCATCATTGCTGTTATCCGGTGCATCTACCGTTAACGTCGGCGCCTGGGTATCCACACTGCCTGTGTCATTCGCGCTCGCTGGGTTACCCGCTGCATCAGCAACCGTGGCGGCAACCGTATAGCTGCCTTCTTCCAATGCGCTGGGCACATCTACGTGGTAACTGCCATCTGGCTGCACTGTGGCGGTGAGGGTTTGTACCGCTGAATCACTGCCCGTCACCGTTATCGTCACCGTTGCACCCACTGGCGCATTTGTATTACCAGTGATAGTTGGCGTCGCATCGTTGCTGTTATCCGGTGCTTCCACCGTTAACGTCGGTGCGATGGTATCCACACTGCCAGTGTCGGTTTCTGTGGTGCTGTTACCCGCCGTATCGGTAATGGTGGCGCTGACGGTGTAATTCCCCTCGGCTAAGTCATTAGGCACATCGACGCTGTATGAGCCATTCGCTTGCACTGTGGCACTTAGGGTTTGCTCCACACCATTGGCATCAGTGACCAATATCGACACCGTGGCGTTTTCTGGCTCGTTGGTGGTTCCGCTAATCGTTGGCGTGGCATCATTGCTGTTATCCGGTGCATCTACCGTTAACGTCGGCGCTTGGGTATCCACGCTGCCTGTGTCACTCGCATTTGCTGGGTTACCCGCTGCATCTGTGATGGTGGCCTGCACTGTGTAATTCCCTTCGGCCAAGTCATTGGGCACATCGACGCTGTATGAGCCATTCGCTTGTACTGTGGCGCTCAGGGTTTGCTCCACACCATTGGCATCAGTGACCAATATCGACACCGTGGCGTTTTCTGGCTCGTTGGTGGTTCCCGTAATCGTTGGCGTGGCATCATTGCTGTTATCCGGTGCATCTACCGTTAACGTCGGCGCCTGGGTATCCACACGGCCTGTGTCATTCGCACTTGCTGGGTTACCCGCTGCATCAGCAACCGTGGCGGCAACCGTATAGCTGCCTTCTTCCAATGCGCTGGGCACATCTACATGGTAACTGCCATCTGGCTGCACTGTGGCGGTGAGGGTTTGTACCGCTGAATCACTGCCCGTCACCGTTATCGTCACCGTTGCACCCACTGGCGCATTTGTATTACCAGTGATAGTTGGCGTCGCATCGTTGCTGTTATCCGGTGCTTCCACCGTTAACGTCGGTGCGATGGTATCCACACTGCCAGTGTCGGTTTCTGTGGTGCTGTTACCCGCCGTATCGGTAATGGTGGCGCTGACGGTGTAATTCCCCTCGGCTAAGTCATTAGGCACATCGACGCTGTATGAGCCATTGGCTTGCACTGTGGCACTCAGGGTTTGCTCTACACCATTGGCATCAGTGACCAATATCGACACCGTGGCATTCTCAGGTTCGTTAGTGGTTCCCGTAATCGTTGGCGTGGCATCATTGCTGTTATCCGGTGCATCCACCGTTAACGTCGGCGCTTGGGTATCCACACTGCCTGTATCACTCGCATTTGCTGGGTTACCCGCTGCATCTGTAATGGTGGCACTAACGCTGTAATTCCCTTCGGCCAAGTCATTGGGCACATCGACACTGTATGAGCCATTGGCTTGTACTGTGGCGCTCAGGGTTTGCTCTACACCATTGGCATCAGTGACCAATATCGACACCGTGGCATTCTCAGGCTCGTTGGTGGTTCCCGTAATCGTTGGCGTGGCATCATTGCTGTTATCCGGTGCATCTACCGTTAACGTCGGCGCCTGGGTATCAATATTTCCACTATCGTTTTCTGTGGTGCTGTTACCCGCTGCATCAGTCACGGTTGCGACAACAGTGTACGCCCCTTGTGCTAATTCGATTGGAACTTCAATAGAATAACTGCCATTTTCTTGCACCGTGGCAGTGAGATTTTGTGTATCTCCTTGATTATCGGTCACAGTAATAGTAACTGATGCACCAGGAGCGATATTGGTTGAGCCACTTATCAATGGAGTGGTGTCATCAGCCTCAACAGGTAAAACCAAAGATAAACTAGGTGCAATCGTATCAATAATTCCAGACTCAGTTGCACTGGCTACATTGCCAACGCCATCATCGATCGTCGCCGTAACCGAATAATTTCCTTCGGCTAGTGCTCCTGGCACCTCTAATGAAAAACTGCCATCTGGCTGCACAATAGCAGAAAGATTTTGAGTTGCTCCTTGGCTATCAGTCACAATAATATTGACAGTTGAACCGTCTAAAGAAGCATCAGTAGTACCACTTAAAGTGGGGGTGTCATCATTGGTGATCGCCGGTGCAGTCAACGTCAAATTCGGCACAGTCGAGTCAATAGAGCCATTGTCTGTCGATGTAGTAGAATTATTTGCTGCATCCGTAACTGTCGCGCTAACTGAAAAGTTACCTTCAGCAATAACATTAGGTACTTCTGCTGAAAAGTGCCCATCAGTCTGTACCGTTGCAGTAAATGTTTGTGAATCATTATTACTGTCAGTCAAGGTAATACTAACGGTAGAACCAGGTGTCACATCTGTGCTACCTGTAATCGTAGGGGTTGTATCATTAGTGTTATCTGGCGCGTTTATCACCAATGATGGCGGAACTGTATCGACACTTCCTGCTTCAGAAACACTCGTTTCATTACCCGCATTATCAGAAATGGTAGCAGTGACATTGTACGTACCTTCGGCCAAGTCGTTAGGCACATCAACGCTGTATGAGCCATTCGCTTGTACTGTGGCACTTAGGGTTTGCTCTACACCATTGGCATCAGTGACCAATATTGACACCGTGGCATTCTCAGGCTCGTTGGTGGTTCCCGTAATCGTTGGCGTGGCATCATTGCTGTTATCCGGTGCATCTACCGTTAACGTCGGCGCCTGGGTATCCACACTGCCTGTGTCATTCGCGCTCGCTGGGTTACCCGCTGCATCAGCAACCGTGGCGGCAACCGTATAGCTGCCTTCTTCCAATGCGCTGGGCACATCTACATGGTAACTGCCATCTGGCTGCACTGTGGCGGTGAGGGTTTGTACCGCTGAATCACTGCCCGTCACCGTTATCGTCACCGTTGCCCCCACTGGCGCATTTGTATTACCAGTGATAGTCGGCGTCGCATCACTGCTGTTATCCGGTGCTTCCACCGTTAACGTGGGTGCGATGGTGTCCACACTGCCACTGTCGGTTTCTGTGGTGCTGTTACCCGCCGTATCGGTAATGGTGGCGCTGACGGTGTAATTCCCTTCAGCCAAGTCATTAGGCACATCGACACTGTATGAGCCATTCGCTTGCACTGTGGCACTTAGGGTTTGCTCAATTCCGTTAGCATCAGTGACCAATATTGACACTGTGGCATTCTCAGGCTCGTTGGTGGTTCCGCTAATCGTTGGCGTGGCATCATTGCTGTTATCCGGTGCATCTACCGTTAACGTCGGCGCTTGGGTATCGACACTGCCTGTATCACTCGCGCTCGCGGGGTTACCCGCTGCATCTGTGATGGTGGCACTAACGCTGTAATTCCCTTCGGCCAAGTCATTGGGCACATCGACGCTGTATGAGCCATTGGCTTGTACTGTGGCGCTCAGGGTTTGCTCTACACCATTGGCATCAGTGACCAATATCGACACCGTGGCATTCTCAGGCTCGTTGGTGGTTCCCGTAATCGTTGGCGTGGCATCATTGCTGTTATCCGGTGCATCTACCGTTAACGTCGGCGCCTGGGTATCCACACTGCCTGTGTCATTCGCGCTCGCTGGGTTACCCGCTGCATCAGCAACCGTGGCGGCAACCGTATAGCTGCCTTCTTCCAATGCGCTGGGCACATCTACGTGGTAACTGCCATCTGGCTGCACTGTGGCGGTGAGGGTTTGTACCGCTGAATCACTGCCCGTCACCGTTATCGTCACCGTTGCACCCACTGGCGCATTTGTATTACCAGTGATAGTTGGCGTCGCATCGTTGCTGTTATCCGGTGCTTCCACCGTTAACGTCGGTGCGATGGTATCCACACTGCCAGTGTCGGTTTCTGTGGTGCTGTTACCCGCCGTATCGGTAATGGTGGCGCTGACGGTGTAATTCCCCTCGGCTAAGTCATTAGGCACATCGACGCTGTATGAGCCATTGGCTTGCACTGTGGCACTCAGGGTTTGCTCTACACCATTGGCATCAGTGACCAATATCGACACCGTGGCATTCTCAGGTTCGTTAGTGGTTCCCGTAATCGTTGGCGTGGCATCATTGCTGTTATCCGGTGCATCCACCGTTAACGTCGGCGCTTGGGTATCCACACTGCCTGTATCACTCGCATTTGCTGGGTTACCCGCTGCATCTGTAATGGTGGCACTAACGCTGTAATTCCCTTCGGCCAAGTCATTGGGCACATCGACACTGTATGAGCCATTGGCTTGTACTGTGGCGCTCAGGGTTTGCTCTACACCATTGGCATCAGTGACCAATATCGACACCGTGGCATTCTCAGGCTCGTTGGTGGTTCCCGTAATCGTTGGCGTGGCATCATTGCTGTTATCCGGTGCATCTACCGTTAACGTCGGCGCCTGGGTATCCACACTGCCTGTGTCATTCGCGCTCGCTGGGTTACCCGCTGCATCAGCAACCGTGGCGGCAACCGTATAGCTGCCTTCTTCCAATGCGCTGGGCACATCTACGTGGTAACTGCCATCTGGCTGCACTGTGGCGGTGAGGGTTTGTACCGCTGAATCACTGCCCGTCACCGTTATCGTCACCGTTGCACCCACTGGCGCATTTGTATTACCAGTGATAGTCGGCGTCGCATCATTGCTGTTATCCGGTGCTTCCACCGTTAACGTCGGGGCGATGGTGTCCACACTGCCAGTGTCTGAAATGCTTGTTTGATTACCTGCTTGGTCACTCACCGTCACTTGTGCGCTGAATGTACCTTCACTTAACGCAGCTGGTACCTCTATAGCAAATGAGCCATTGTTTAAGACCTGTGTATCTAAAACCTGAGTACTACCATTACTGTCTGTCACAATTATCTGAATAGAGGAGCCTTCTGGGGCATTTGTTGTCCCTGAAATTATAGGTGTGGCATCACTACTATTGTCTGGTGCATCTACACTCAAGTTAGGGTAGAGCGTGTCTACATTGCCAGTGTCGGTTTCTGTGGTGCTGTTACCCGCCGTATCTGTAATGGTGGCGCTGACAGTGTAATTCCCTTCGGCTAAGTCGTTGGGCACATCGACGCTGTATGAGCCATTCGCTTGCACTGTGGCACTTAGGGTTTGCTCCACACCATTGGCATCAGTGACCAATATCGACACCGTGGCGTTTTCTGGCTCGTTGGTGGTTCCGCTAATCGTTGGCGTGGCATCATTGCTGTTATCCGGTGCATCTACCGTTAACGTCGGCGCTTGGGTATCCACGCTGCCTGTGTCACTCGCATTTGCTGGGTTACCCGCTGCACCTGTGATGGTGGCCTGCACTGTGTAATTCCCTTCGGCCAAGTCATTGGGCACATCGACGCTGTATGAGCCATTCGCTTGTACTGTGGCGCTCAGGGTTTGCTCCACACCATTGGCATCAGTGACCAATATCGACACCGTGGCGTTTTCTGGCTCGTTGGTGGTTCCCGTAATCGTTGGCGTGGCATCATTGCTGTTATCCGGTGCATCCACCGTTAACGTCGGGGCTTGGGTATCCACACTGCCGGCGTCAGTTACATTTGCCTCATTTCCTGCAGCGTCTGTCACCGATGCCGCGACGTTATAATTCCCCTCAGCCAAATCATTAGGCACATCCACACTGTAAGTGCCATTGGTTTGTACTGTCGCATTGATTGTTTGAACCGCATTGTCGCTACCCGTAATAGTAAGTGTAACGACTGAGTTAACTTCAGCGTCCGTTGTCCCCGTGATCGTAGGCGTGGCATCACTACTGTTATCCGGCGCATTAACCGTTAATGTCGGGGCCGTCGTGTCAATATTTCCACTGCCAGAAGACTGAGCTTGATTACCTAACCCATCATCAACCGTTACGGTAACATCATAGTCCCCATCAACTAAGGTAACGGGAACTTCAAGACTAAAGCTACCATCATTTTGGACACTCGTATTGAGTATCTGAATATTGCCATCACTGTCGGTCACGCTTATGTTTACCGACGATCCGAATGGCGCGTCAGTTGTTCCGCTGATCAGCGGCGTATTGTCATTGCCATTTGGTAACTCGTCTAACGCTAAACTTGGTAATGCACTGTTAACTTCACCGCTCGCTGTCGCACTCGTTACATTCCCAGCATCATCTTCCACGGTTGCAGTGACTATATAAGCGCCATCAGGTATTGGTGTTACAGCTTCTGAACTAAAGGTTCCGTCCGATTGAACAACAGCAGTAAACACCTGAGAGCCACCGTCGCTGTCAGTAATGGTTAAACTAACCAATGAACCAGGCGCGTTATCTGAAGTACCTGTGATAACAGGGGTGTTGTCATTCGAAATATCTGGTGTATCTATGGATATCGTAGGTGCTTGGGTATCTACACTGCCGGTGTCAGTTGCAGTTGCCTCATTCCCAGCTACATCTGTTATCGTTGCTGTAACAGTGTAATTACCTTCCGCTATATCACTCGGCACATCGGCACTATAGGTTCCGTTAGCTTGAACACTTGCGCTTACTGTTTGTACCCTATTATCACTGCCGGTTATCGTTAGGCTGACCACAGAGTTGGCCGGTGCGTCCGTGGTACCAGTAATTGTCGGCGTAGCATCATTACTGTTATCTGGTGCATCTACTGTAATTGTTGGCGCTGTGGTATCCACATTGCCCGTTGATGTTGTGGTACTTGTATTGCCCGCTTCATCAGTCACTTGGGTTACTAGAGTGAATTCACCTTCTGCTAGGGCATTGGCTGGACTACCTGAATAGGTGCCGTCTTCTTGCACGACAGCATTGATTGTCTGGCTATCACCATTAGCATCTGTCACCGTAATCGTTACCTGACTACCTGGCTCAGCATCCGTATTCCCCGTAAAGGTCGGCGTGTTAGTGCTTGGCTCGGATGTGTCTGTCACAGTAGGCGCTGTGGTATCCACACTGCCCGTTGATGTTGTGGTACTCGTATTGCCCGCTTCATCAGTCACTTGGGTTACTAGAGTGAATTCACCTTCTGCTAGGGCATTGGCTGGACTACCTGAATAGGTGCCGTCTTCTTGCACGACAGCATTGATTGTCTGGCTATCACCATTAGCATCCGTCACCGTAATCGTTACCTGACTACCTGGCTCAGCATCCGTATTCCCCGTAAAGGTCGGCGTGTTTGTGTTAGTGCTTGGCTCGGATGTGTCTGTCACAGTAGGCGCTGTGGTATCCACACTGCCCGTTGATGTTGTGGTACTCGTATTGCCCGCTTCATCAGTCACTTGGGTTACTAGAGTGAATTCACCTTCTGCTAGGGCATTGGCTGGACTACCTGAATAGGTGCCGTCTTCTTGCACGACAGCATTGATTGTCTGGCTACCACCATTAGCATCTGTCACCGAAATCGTTACCTGACTACCTGGCTCAGCATCCGTATTCCCCGTAAAGGTCGGCGTGTTGGTGTTAGTACTTGGCTCGGATGTGTCTGTCACAGTAGGCGCTGTGGTATCCACACTGCCCGTTGATGTTGTGGTACTCGTATTGCCTGCTTCATCAGTCACTTGGGTTACTAGAGTGAATTCACCTTCTGCTAGGGCATTGGCTGGACTACCTGAATAGGTGCCGTCTTCTTGCACGACAGCATTGATTGTCTGGCTATCACCATTAGCATCTGTCACCGTAATCGTTACCTGACTACCTGGCTCAGCATCCGTATTCCCCGTAAAGGTCGGCGTATTTGTGTTGGAGCTTGGCTCGGATGTGTCTGTCACAGTAGGCGCTGTGGTATCTACATTGCCCGTTGATGTTGTGGAACTCGTATTGCCCGCTTCATCAGTGACTTGGGTTACTAGAGTGAACTCGCCCTCTGCTAATGCTGTGTCAGGGGTACCACTGAAACTGCCGTCGTCTTGCACGACGGTATTGATGATTTGAGTGTCACCATCGGCGTCGGTGACCGAAATAGTAACCTCACTGCCCGGCTCGGCATTGGAATTCCCTGTAAAAGTGGGAGTATCAGTATTATTGTTTGTTGTCGTGGTATCAGTCACCGTAGGTGCTGCGGTATTCACATTGCCTGTAGTGGTTTGAGTTGTGGTATTGCCCGCTGCATCAGACACTTGTGTTACCACAGTGAACTCACCGTCAGCTAATGCTGCGTCAGGGGTAGCACTAAAATTACCGTCATTTTGCACCGCGGTAGTGATAACTTGAGTATCCCCGTTGCTATCCGTTACGGTAAAGGTGACATCTGTGCCAGGCTGAGCATCCGTATCACCTGAAAAAACTGGGGTATCCGTTTGTTGTTCAATTGTTAAATTATCAATAACTGGAGCAGTAAGGTCGACAGAAGAATCAACGGAAACCGTTGTGGTATTGCCCTGATTATCGGTAGTACTTGCATCCACTGTAAACGGGCCTTCTGGTAATGCATTACCCACGTTAATCGTAAATGTTCCATCATCTGCTACCACACTTGTTATACTTTGAGAGTTACCATTTTGATCTGTGATTACAACGTTTATTACGCTGCCTGCTGGCGCAGATGTTGTACCATTAATTGTAGGAGTAACATTGTTAATCTCTGCTGGTAAGTCCAACTCAATGTCAAAGTCCGCTGCTGATACTTCTTGAGTTTCTAATTGCACGCTTTCGTTATCAGCTTGGTCATATTCAAACTCAACGGGGTCTACTTCTTCTGACACGCGATCGACACGCACAAAAGATGAACCGTCACCTCCTTCACCTCCTGATTCAGCACCTGCGGCTGTGGCATCTAAAGAATCAAGCAAATCGCCATCACCATCAAGAGCGGCTAGAAAATCTTCATCAATCTCTATTTCTGCTTCATCAGTCGCTTGAATGTCTTGTTGAGGTGCAAGATCAGCTCCGATAAATACATCTACGCTATTATCAAGAAAGATATTTTGGTCGCCTGCGGTTAAAACAACTTGGCCTCCTTCAATAGACAATATGGTGTCGCCAACTCTGACAATTTCGCCTTGAGAGACAAAACGAATATCACCATCTTCATTGATTACCGTAATTGAATCATCACCATCAATACGTTCTACGATATATTCAAAATCAGCCATAACAACCTCTAGCTTCGTCAACAAAAATTGAATTTTAATAAGTATGATAGTTCAGTCTATAAGACCTAAGTTTAATTATTTAATTAGCTAAAAATTAATAAATTATAAAAACTTGAAAAAATACATTTAACGTCTACCGTTAGAAAATATGAAAACAAATCAGTGAATTAACAGGAGGTTAAATTAATTTATTTTTTCGTTCAAAAACTCCGAAAGTTTAGTCCCATTTCTCTATATGAGTATTAATTATGAAGTTTTCTCGTCTCGTCATTTCCATAAGTTTTCTATTATCTTCAACAGCTTACGCACAAGAAAAAGACAGTATTTCAAGTGCTATACTCGATGCAATTGAGACCAACCCAGAGGTGCAGGCCACATGGCACACGTTTTATGCAGCAAAACATAGCCTTAGAATTGCAAAAGCGGGTAACAAACCTACCGTAGATTTGGTCGCTAACACTCAATATCAGGACCGTAATTACGGTAGTGACACAGAGTTTTCCAGCAACGATATTGAAATGGTGCTAACTCAGTCACTGTATAACGGCTCTCGAGTAAAACATGAAGTGAATCGCTTTAGACAAGTGCAAATGGTTAGGTATTTTGAATTCGCCACTAGTGTTGAGAATGCGGCCAGAGAAACCGCTCTTGCATACCTAGACGTACAGCAATATCAAGCCTTGGTGAAGCTCGCGCAAGAAAACCTTAACACCCATGAAAAAGTATTCTCACAAATTGAAGAAGGTGTCAGTGCTGGGGTCACCAGAGCTGCTGATTTAGAGCAAATAAATGGCCGTTTAGCGTTATCAGAATCCAACGTCATAACGGACGTTAATAACTTGTATGATGTCAGTGCTAGGTTTCTGCGTGTTGTAGGTCGTTCCCCCGCTGACCAACTTCAAGATATACCAGTACAAGGTATTGAATTACCTGATGATTTACAGAGTGTTTTGGAAAAAACCTACCGAACAAGCCCATCATTTTTTGCTAGCATGCACAACATTGAGGCAGAAAAATTAGGCGTGAAAACGCAAAAATCCAACTATAAACCTCAGGTCGATTTCATCGCCCGATATGGTAGTCAAAGTAGAGATCAATTTGGTTTAAATAACACCATAACAGAAGGCTCGGTGGGGCTGCAATTTCGCTATAATTTGTTTCGCGGTGGCCAAGATAAAGCGTCAATAAAACAAGCGCAAGAACAAGTCAATGTGGCAAAAGATCTCAGAGATAAAACCTGTCGTGACGTACGGCAAAATATCCAAATTGCATTTAACGAATACGTCACTTCGAATCGCCTTTTACCTGTGTTAAACCAACATAAGCTCTCTTCAAGCCGAGTAAAAACGGCATACAAAGATCAGTTTGATATCGGTCAGCGCACCCTACTCGATGTGCTAGATGCAGAGAATGAATACTTTGAATCTAGCCGCGCTTATATTGATGCCCAATTTAGACAAAAACAGGCCTTAATAAATGTATTAGCTGAAATAGGGATCTTGGTTAAAAGTTTAGGAATTTCAATAGCAAACCTACCTGACATTAATAACCTAGATAAAGCGAACATTAATTCAGATATTAAATATGCTTGTCCAAAAAATTAAACAGTAAATTTGCATTATTCCTATACTACTTAAATAACAAAATGCAGAGAAAAATTAAAAATCGAGCGATTCACTGCGTTTCAACTTTAATACACAGGTATGAAAATTAATAACAAAACACAGCGTACATTCATCCCAAATTAGTTATCGAGAGTGAAATATGGAAAGTACCTCGGGGAAAATAGAAAGAGAAGATTTGAGTAACTGTTTATATGTAATATGTGAACACTACAATTTAGATTTTTCAAAAGATGTTTTACTGTCAGGATTACCCTTAATTGATGGAGACCTGACTCCATCCATCTTTGCACGAGCGGCAAAACGCGCAGGGCTTAATAGCAAGATTGCGACACGAACGCTAGCGCAAATAAACCCTTCCCTTTTGCCTGCTATATTAATCTTAAAAAATAACACAGCGTGTGTGCTGCTAAGCATCGACGACGAACACCACACGGCAAACGTCATATACCCAGATTTACCTGGGGCAGATGTACAAGAGCCGATTGCAACACTGACAAACAAGTTTACCGAACAAGTCATTTTTGCTCGACCTAAGCATCAATTCGACAAACGCACACCGAATATTAACCAAAAACGAACAGGCCACTGGTTTTGGGGTGTGATCAAAGAATGCAGAGGGCTTTACAGGGATGTGATTATCTCCGCTGTTGTGATCAATCTATTTTCGGTGGCGATGCCCTTATTCGTGATGAATATTTATGACAGAGTCGTGCCAAATGGTGCCGTTGAAACATTATGGATGCTCGCCTCTGGCGTCGCTATTGTCTTGCTTGCTGATCTCGTGTTAAAGATGGTTCGCAACTATTATGTCGAGCTCGCCGCTAGTCGCATTGACGTCAAAGTATCTTCATCGCTAATGGAGAAAATTCTCAACATACGTCTAATGGACAGGCCGCCTTCATCTGGTGCATTCGCCAGTGGGATCCAATCGTTTGAGTCGATTCGTACATTACTCAGTTCACTGACTCTGGTTTCGTTTGTAGATTTACCGTTTGTGCTCCTGTTTAGTGTCATCATTGCCATTATATCGCCTGTACTCGTACTGCCCATTATAGTCGGCTCGCTGCTGATTATTGGCTATGCCTTCTCAGCACAAAAGAAGCTACACAGCCTTGCTAATGGCGCCATGCAATCTGGCGCTTTACGCAACGCCATCTTAGTAGAAAGTATCGACAATATTGAGGAAATAAAGAGCTTTCACGCAGAATCTAAAGTGCAGGTAGATTGGGAAAAAAGCACGATTTTTCTCGCTCGAACCCAATCACAAATACGTTTTATTTCTTCTTCAATCAGCAATGTTTCACAGTTTGTTCAACAAATTGTTGGTATCGTTATACTCATTATTGGTGTGTATTTAATAATCGAAGGTGAACTCACTCAAGGGGCACTGATTGCAGCCTACATGCTTAGCAGCAGAGCAATGAATCCAATAAATCTAGTTACTGGCGTCATCGCTCAATATCACAACGCTGTCACGTCAATGGAAATGCTCAATACGTTGATGGAGCAACCCTCTGAACGTCCAATGAATTCCCATAAAATTAATCATGCTACCTTCAAAGGAGAAATTGAATTTAAAAACGTCTCGTTTCGTTATGATGACGACGCTAAGGATGTTTTGTCTAATGTCAGTTTCAAAATCAATGCAGGGGATCATGTGGCGATTTTGGGTAAAAATGGTTCGGGAAAAAGCACGATACAAAAGCTGCTGCTGGGTTTGTATACCCCAACTTCAGGGCATATCTACATAGACGGTATCGAATTGCAGCAATTAGAGTTATCAGAATTACGTAATAATGTAGGCTATGTCCCCCAAGAAATATCCCTATTCTTTGGCACACTTAGAGACAATATCATGTACTTAGCCAAACACGCTGAACCACAAGCGCTCACCCGTGCGCTTGAACTCAGCGGGTTAATGTCTGTGGTCAATAACCACCCAGATGGCTTAGATATGCAGGTAGGAGAGCACGGTCATCACTTATCCGGCGGACAAAAGCAAGCCGTCGCCATCGCGAGGGCTATTGTGGCTAATCCTCCCTTTTTATTACTTGATGAGCCTACATCGTCGCTAGATCACCAAGCAGAAGATCAAGTGAAATCAGCACTAGAGAAAGTCAGCGCAACCCGCACCATGCTAATGGTAACCCATCGTGTATCATTACTCTCAATGGTTAACCAAATCATAGTGTTAGATGCAGGTAAAGTGGCCATAAAAGGCGAACGAAATAAAGTACTAGAAGCCCTAAAGAACGGTAATGTAAGGGGCACTATATGAACGAAAAACAAACAAAAAATACCACTACTGAGCAAGGTTCATTCAATAAGCTTGGCACGCTGTTTGGCAGCAACGAGGAGCCCAAAAAAAGTTATGTTGGGCGTATATTTAATCGATGGTTATCTCCACCTAACACCAATGATTGGGTGCTAGACGCAGATTGGGAACAGCTGCAACAAAATCCTTTGAAAGCAAGGATGTTACTGTACTTTATCGTCTTTTCTTTTATTGCACTGTTACTTTGGGCTGCAAATGCCACACTCAATGAAGTGACTCGCGGCGACGGCAAAGTTGTGCCATCAAATCAATTGCAAGTTGTGCAGTCTTACGACGGAGGGATCGTCAAAGAAATCCTGACTCGCGAAGGACAAACCGTCAATGCTGGTGACATATTACTAAAGCTTGACCCCACACGGTTTATGTCAACGCTGCGCGAGAATCGCAGCCAGTTTCTCTCCTTAAGTGCAAAATTAGCGCGCCTAAAGGCCTTGACTGAAAATACTGAGCCGGTATTTTCCGAAAAATTAGTCAAGCAAGCGCCTGAAATTGTTCGCTCTGAAAAAAATCAGTATGCCGCCAATGTGGAAGAATTAGCCCAACACATCTCTATGTATCAACAGCAAACCAAGCAGCGGGAGCATGAATTACAAGAGGCGCAATCTGCGAAAGAGCAATATATACGCACCAAAGATTTAATTCAAAGAGAGCTGGCGGTAACCAAACCATTGCTAAAGTCGGGGGCTATATCTGACATTGACATTATTCGCCTTGAAAGGCAGTTAGTTGAAATTGAGGGTGAAATAAAGCGCAACGACTCAGTCATACGTCGTAATGAATCAGCAATCCAAGAAGCAAAATCAAAGATTCGTGAAAAAGAGCTGACGACAACCAACGGCTGGCGCAACGAGTTAAGTGATGTATCCACAGAGCTTAACTCGTTAAAAGAAACGGAATCTGGACTAGCTGATGTGGTTTATCAAGCGGACTTAAAATCACCGGTTAAAGGCACTATCAAGCGCCTTTTCACCAACACGATAGGAGGTGTGGTTCCACCTGGAAGTGACGTGATTGAAATTATTCCGTTAGATGACCAATTAATTGTAGAGGCAAAAATAAAACCCAAAGACATCGCCTTTTTGCGTCCTGGTCAAACGGCTATGGTCAAATTTACCGCCTATGATTTTGTAATTTACGGTGGACTCGAAGCAGAAGTAACACACATCAGTGCGGACACGATTACCGATGAGAACGATGACACATATTATGTGGTTAGATTACAAACCGACTCAAATAGCTTTAAAAATGGCATGCAAATTATTCCCGGTATGACAACCCAGGTTGACATCATAACCGGCAAAAAAACCGTTTTAGATTACATCTTAAAACCACTCCTTCGTGCCACCTCTATAGCGATGACGGAACGGTAGCCTTAAGTCCTATTTGAACAAGTAGACCAAGTTTATACGCGTGATTGCAACAAGCTCATTATTGGATTGTTCAATCACGCGGGTCGCTAGAAAAGCTTGGAATTAAAATTGCTGCATGAGTGAAATGATCCCATCAAAGCCATTCTCATATAGCGAATCAGCATCCTCTTTACTGGTCACCCCATCAGCAATCACCACAATCCCCAAAGAGTGTGCTAACGAGCATAAACCACGTAGGAAGTTTTGATTTGACGCATTAATGGCAACGTTAAACACAAAAGCACTATCAATCTTAATGTAATCCAAGCCTAACTCTTGTAGATCAAGTAACGTAGAAAAGGAATCCCCAACGCGTTTTAAACCGACCTTACAGCCCGTCTCTTTGAGCGTCAGAGTAAAATGTTTGAACAATTCGAAATTGGCAGATGCAACACTTTCTCTCACCTCAAGACAGACATGTTGCGCCACATGGGCGTGCTCGCTTAACAACTGAAGTATACGCTGCAATGATGCTTCACTAACCATCGTCTCGTAAGAAAGCAAAATAGCGTAATCATAAGCGCAATTTTCCTGTTCAATTTTAGCAAGAATGTATTCAATCATCCTAAAATCAATTTGTGGGATCATATCTAGCTTACGCGCCCAATGTACGAAATACCCTCCTTTGCGGACCTCATTATCTAACTCCAGTCCCATCAAAGCTTGATAATGAATGGCGTTGCCATCTTTTTTAACAACGGGGAAAGTCACAGCGTGAATACCATCTTTGAGTGCACTATCTAACGCTTTTCGCCATTGAATTTCATCATGGTACGGGGCAACAATGGTTAATTTATTATCAATCAATGCAAGTGCCCGCTCTTTAGAGGCATCGATAAGCAGCGACTGCACGCGGCGCATTAACCCTGTTCTAGTTTCGTCAGGCGCAAGGTAAACCCCGCCATGCAAAACATACAAATCATATAAATCACGGGAGTGGCCTTTAAACCCACGCACCACGTCTACCAGAATATCACTCAGTTGTTGAATATCCTCAGCTTCGGTTAATAAAATTGCGAATTCAGAACCACTTATGCGACCAAAGCGAACATCTGTATAGCGCCCTTCTATATGTTTCGAAAAATCCACCAACACATGTGCAAAATCAACAATGATATCGTCTACTTTTTGTTTATCGAGTCGCAAGGACATTTCATTCATACCAAATATTTTTACCAAGAAAAGGACATTGTGCCCTTCTCGGTCGCGGTATTTTAACTGGGCATCAAGTAAGGTCTCAAACGCCTCGCAATTAGCCAAGCCAGTTAAATCATCATGCTGACTCTTGTAACGCAGTTCATCTAAACGCTTGTTTCCATCTTCAATGATATTTTTAAAGCGCTGTGCTAATGAATTCATTGCAGTGATCACTTTGGCGAATTCTGCAGTACGCGGTACAGGTAGCATCATAAAACGCTTTTCAGAAAAGCGATGAGCCTGCTCAACGACCATTTCTAACGGCTTCAACAAGAAGTGCAATACAAAAGAACCAATCGCGCCTGCAATTAATGAGATAACAATAAAACTGAGGAAGAAAGCTTGAGTTCGATGCCACAGTGCTTCGTGCAAGTAATGGGAATGGCTTTCTAAATACAAGGTGCCGATTCGATTCCAGCCACTGCTTACTTGTGCAATACCTGGTTTGACCTGAAAGTTGAAAAAATCTTTTGCTAAGGCTGGAATGTCAGATTCCATTTCCCCTTTAAACTCACGGAGAAAAACACGGTTACCCTCAGGGCTAATCAACTCGATCCGTTGATAATGCCCAGCATCAAAAGTGGCAGAGATTAATAACTGAATATCTGTCAGTTGTTTATCGTCCTGCGACAGCATCATCGCAAGAGAATTAACGTCATCTACGTTTTTTAAATAAAGCTGCTCTTGTAAATTTTTTCGCTCGAAATAAGTACTGATCACAAAATTAGTCAGTGAACTCGCCAACAAAATAAGAATAACAGACAACCACAACTGCCGAACTAGTGACATGCGCAAGTCACCTTGCCATAAACAGTCAATGCTAGCCCCATGTGATCCCCTCCGCCTTTATTTTTTCAAGCGCATTACGCCAGCGTGATAAACGTGCAGTGGGGCTCGCCACTGATTTAGTTGAGCCTTTCGCCCACAAACCTTCGGTGTTGAAACTAAACACGGGGATAAGATCTGTACGCTGAGACGCGGGAACGACATCAGCAAGCAAGCTATCTAGAATAAGTGGTTCACTTTGTTTGGGTAAGTAGTAAGACAGCACCATATGTGCCTGAGTAATTTTGCTTCTAGGTCCACCAATTCGCGCTTTTACGTACACCAAGCGTAATTGGCTTTCTGCTATCCCCAAATAGCGTAACATAAAATATTTAATGATGGCGTAATCTTCACAGTCTCCTCGTCCTTTGCCTAACGTTTCTAAAGGTGTTGCCCAGTAGTCCTTTTCGTGCCACAAAGCGATATCAGTTTGATAGGTCAACTGCTCATCAAAAAACGCATTCACTGTGTTTACCTTTTCTATTTCATCTACGCCCTTGAGGTCCTCTAGCATTTTTTGCATCTCTCGGCCTACTTCAGCACGCATAGGGTCATATTGTTGGTGCAACAAAGAGATAAGCTTTTCAAATTCCACATTGACTGTTTGGGCACTGGTCAACGTTGTAGCACAAAGTACCATGATGATTAGGCGGGTAATATTGACCTTTAGGATAGGCATCTTTGGCCGACTAGCTAAAAAGCACCTGTTAAGGATGCCCTGTAACCTTGCAAAAAATTTGATCGTCGTTACTCCAAAATATACGCACTAGCTAGGTACTTTATATGTCATCTTAATTGATAACTGCAAGTAAAATCAGGTAGATAGTAGAATAAAAAAACTAGTGAGCGCAAAAATCAACTTTTACCATTCGAGTTGTAAATAGCATGAATTCTCCCCCTATATTGTGCACTAAACTAACAGTTAAGGCGCATTAAGCAGTTCGCTCAACGCCGCCAAATTATATCCAATGATGCGTTTTATATGAGTATTATTTCGGGCTAAAAATCTCACGGTAAGCAAAAAGTCCTTGACTGCCGCCAGTATGAAGAAATAGCGTTTGACTATTGGGTGAAATTTGCCCCTGCTTACATAAGTCGATCAAACCCGCCATTGCCTTTCCTGTGTAAACCGGATCTAACAGTAAGCCCTCTAACTCGGCACAGCGCTGTACTGCCGCTACCATAGATTGTGTCACTCTGCCGTAGCCTTCGCCAACATAATTGCCATTTGTTAGCACTCTGTCTTTTCCTCGGCCCGGATCAATTTTTAAGTGGGTTAAGGTGTGCTCAAGAAGCGCCTGAACTAAGGAGGTTTGCATTTCACTACTACGACTAACTGAAATACCGAATACTGGAATGTCTGAATCTTCAGCAATCAACCCAGCAAGCAAACCGGCCTGCGTCCCGGCACTCCCAGAAGCAAGAATAATTTGGTCAATTCGTAGACTAGTATCAGCCAATTGCTGCAAAATTTCTTTGGCGCAACGCACATACCCTAAGCTACCAATGACATTAGAGCCACCCATCGGAATAAAGTACGGCTTACGTCCCTCACGGGTTAACTTTTCAAGCAAAGCGAGTACGTAGCTGTCGCTGTCATCACCTAGGCTCAAAGTATGAATATTTGCCCCTAGCATGCAATTTAACAACATATTGCCGTTCTGGTAATAGTCAGTTTTGGGTGTGCCCTCTACGTCGTCAAGCACAAGTTCGCACTTAAAACCGAATCTAGCCGCAGCTGCAGCGGTCTGACGTGCATGGTTAGACTGCAAACCGCCTACTGTAACCAGCGTATCTGCGCCCTTTAATTGAGCATCGGCGATTAAGTATTCTAATTTACGGGTTTTATTACCACCGCCCGCTAACCCGGTACAATCATCTCGCTTGACATACACGGGGCATCCTAGCGATTCAGACAACCTAGTTAAGTGCTCTATCGGTGTTGGGCTGTGGGTAATATCAACTCTAGGTATGGATTCAAATGTATTCATGACGCCTCTTTACGCGTGAGTTCACCTGAGAAAAATTCTAAAGTGTACATGCGCCAGTACTCGTTAAGCGAGTTCTGAACAGAAAACCTTTATACTAAACCGGCAAATACTTATGTCTATCGACGACAAAGCCTTGCTCATCTCAGTCACTGCTCTATATCGCGGTTCTAATTTAAGTTTACTGTCAGATCCGCTGCCTGCATCGTTATTTATTCTATAAGGTTGTGGATGGTCGTTAGGTTAGATTTGCTCCACCGAGCCCAGATCAAGTCATCGAAGCCGTGCTTCCCTGTGGACAGAGTTGCCTTCCTCCCTACCACTTGTTGAATACTTTTAAAACCGTCCACCGGCAATACTATTAGCGATGCGCCCAACCTCAGTTTAATATTGCCTCCACACTTCTTCCTGAGCGCCAACAATGGGCTTGGTACCGTGCACGTTTTGTAATGCTTGCACACTTAGCGAAACAACCATCTCCATAAAACCAACTCACTCGATTAAACGACGCGCTAGTACGACTTCTGATTGAAGCGAGATAAAAAAGAAAATCTATAAAGGGATTAAAGAAGAAAAGTGCTGATAAAGAAAAGCAGAGCTGCATCTGCAGCCCTACTGTGAGCGAGCTACCACCAAGTGGCGTACAAGCCAATCAAGATGAGTACGCAGCCGATCCCCGCGATATTAAAGCTAGACGTGGTCGCAAAGCTTACATCGCTTATGTCTACACTGTTATCATTTTTAGGCGCCTCGCCCCGAACAGACACGAAATACGTTAACCCTAAGCACATTAAAAATACGATGCCGATACGGTCCATAAAGGGTAACTCAGGAACGAAAACGGCAAACAGTACAGAAAACAATGCAGAGCCAATCGCTGCAGCTAATGCACCTGAAGACGTAGTGCGCTTCCAAAACATCCCCATCAAGAAGATCACGGTAATACCAGGAGAGAACAAGCCAGTAAACTCCTGAATGTATTGAAATGCCTGCTCTGACTGTCCGATTAGAGGCTGGGCAACACAAACCGCTACCACCAGCGAGGTTACGGTGGCCAAGCGCCCAATGTTCACATAGTGATTTTCATCTTTGTCGTGACGCACAGGGCGGTAAATATCCATAGTAAAAATGGTAGAAATACTGTTGGTCATCGACGCTAAAGATGAAACAATCGCCGCTACAAGCGCGGCAAACACTAACCCTTTTATCCCTACTGGCATCAATGACATCATGGATGGATACGCTTGGTCGGGCTTTTCTATATCAGGAAACAATATCACCGCCGCAATGCCAGGAAGCACCACAATAATTGGCATCAGTAGCTTTAAATAAGCAGCAAAGGCGATCCCTTTTTGCGCTTCTTGAATGCTTTTTGCCGCCAAAGCCCTTTGAATAATGTATTGATTAAAGCCCCAGTAACCGACGTTCATTACCCATAAACCGCCCACCAGTACGGAAATTCCCGGCAGGTTCATATACTCACTGTTATCTGGGCTTAAAATCATATCGAAGTGCCCTGGCACTTTTTCGGTCAAAATCGTGAAGCCCTTGAGCACTCCTTCCCCACCGGATATTTGCTGCAGCGCTAAATAACTTAAAAAGAAGCCGCCGAAAACCAATAGCACGACTTGAATGATGTCAGTATACGCCACCGCTTTGAGGCCTCCATAAGTTGAATAAGCCACAGAAAATATAGCCAAGAAGATCATGCCATAAAGCCAATCAATACCCGCCACACTTTGAATTGCAAGACCACCTAGCCATAGCACTGAGGTGAGATTTACAAAAATAAATACCCCTAACCAAAACAGCGCCAAGGTGGTTTTAACCCGGCTGTCAAAACGCTGTTCTAGGTATTGAGGCATGGTGTAAATACCGTTTTTAAGAAAGATTGGTAGTAAGTATTTCCCCACAAGAATAAGCGTAATCGCCGCCATCCATTCGTACGATGCAATGCCAAGCCCTAAAGCGAAACCTGAGCCTGACATACCAATAATTTGCTCTGCGGAAATATTAGCTGCAATGAGTGATGCACCAATCGCCCACCAAGGTAGGGATTTACTGGCCAAAAAGTAATCTTGGGTGCTTCGCTGATGAGATTTTTCTTCACGAGAGATCCATAGTGCAAGCGCGAGTAGGCCCGCAGCATAGACGATAAACACCATCAAATCGATGGGGTCGAGTGAATAACGCATTTATTATTATCCTTATTTTTATTACCCGAATTCGAATACTTGCTTCTTTACAAAGAGCGTTATGTTCTGCCAATCTATTTTGTTTTTACCCGCGTTTTTTTAGATATTCATTCAGTCATGCGCTTCGTTTATGCCCTTGTAAACGTTCGCAGAGTGAAATCTATTAACGTAAAATGATATGAAAAGAGCCGCAAAAAGCGGCTCATTTCACAGGTATTAGCAATAACCAATAAAGGTTAAAGTTCCCGTAGCCAAATATTTCGGAAGCTGACTAAGTTACCGTGATCCTGCAACTGCAAAGGAGCGCAGCCGTGAGCCTGGTAGCTAGGGGCGCCTATCCACTCTGTTTTACCTTGAATTTGTGTATGATTTTGCACTACCACGCCATTGTGCATGACCGTAATGTAGCCCGGCGTCTTAAGCTGTTCGCCATCAAAACGCGGAGCGCTATAAATAATGTCATAATACTGCCACTCACCTGCAGGGCGCATTGCATTCACAAGTGGGATTGTTTGCTTGTATACACTGCCCGCTTGCCCATTTGAATAGGTAGGGTTTTCATAAGAATCGAGTACTTGCACTTCATATCGTTGCTGTAAAAAGACACCACTGTTATTGCGCTGCTGGCCTTGCATGCCTTCTACATTGGTCGGTGTACGCCATTCCATATGCAGTTGCACATCGCAGAAATTTTGCTTTGTTTTAATATCACCAGCCCCGGGTTTAACGGTCAGTACATCGCCACTGATAGTCCACTGTGCTTCGCCACCTTTAAGCCCTTCCCAAGCACTTAAATCATCTCCGCTAAAAAGCACCACTGCATCTGATGGCGCTTTACCGCGTGGGGTTGCAACGCTTTTTGGTACTGGCTCCCATACTTCGGTCTTTTGTGCCTGAGCTTCACGTTCCGCTTGGCTTTGCTCGGCGCTAGCATTATGGCTTAGCAGCGTACCACCAGCCAATACTAACGTTAGGCTAAAAATGTGTTTTGTTAACTTCATATGTATTATCCGTTTTAAAAATGAAACAGCGCAATTGTTGCTACAAGTCACGAAATTAAGCGCTACCAATACGCTAGGTCGCCCAAGCACGATCACCTTTTTTATAAGGCATTTCACCGTCGTAACGACCGGGAATAGCCACATAGCGCAAGACTTTATTCGCCCCCTCTTTCGAGGTGAAAAAGGTAAATAAGGTTAACTGTTTAATTAACGTGAATCCGTGTGGCATAGGCTTCTTACCATCTTCATTTGCCGATTTAGCTTTGCGATTAAATACATCGGCTTCATCATTCAAGGTAGCTAACAAACGTGTACGCTCGTCAGTATTGAGTAACAGAAAGTCTTTACCGTAAGTTGATTTTGCCAGCGCCTTAATTGAAGTAATACCTTCTTTGAACGCCGCTTGCTGAGCAGGCGTATAACAATCTGTAACCATCACTGCCATCATATAGCCGACGTTGACATCCTTTGCGCCCGGGGTATCAGTGCGCGGAATAATGACTTCTCCCACTTCATTAAAAAACGCCACGTCATCTTTTGAGAATGCCGTTTGATTAATGGTCTTCATCGGCAGCGTGACATAAGCCATCGCATTTGCGCTGACAAACGCCGTGCCTGTGGCAGCGGCAATCATTTTAAGTAATTCGCGTCTGTTCATACTCATGATTACAGGTTTCCTTTCTTCAGCTCTTCAACAGCAAAGTTAGCCGCACGGGCGGTCAACGCCATATAAGTCAGTGATGGGTTCACACACGATGCAGAGGTCATACAAGCACCATCGGTCACAAATACGTTCAGGGCATCCCACACTTGGTTATTGCCATTTAGCACAGACGTTTTAGGATCGCGCCCCATGCGTGCTGTCCCCATTTCGTGTATGCCTTGTCCAGGGAAATAATCGCCGTCATAACCTTGTACATTTTTCATGCCTGCTGCTTCAAACATGTCAATTGCATCTTGCATCATGTCTTTGCGCATGCGTTTCTCATTGTCTTTTATCTCAACGTCCATGGCTAAAACGGGTAAACCCCATTTATCTCTCTTGGTTTTATCTAGGAAAATTCGATTGCTGTGATCGGGTAACATTTCACCAAATGCTGTCATCCCGATCTGCCATGAACCTGGTTCGCTGATCGCGTTCTTTAAGTCTGCACCTATGCCCATTTCAGCCACATCACGTCCCCACCCTTGGCGACTAGCGGAGCCTTGATAGCCGAAACCACGCACGTAATCGCGCTTATCGTCACCCCAATTACGAAAACGCGGTACGTAAAAGCCGCTTGGGCGTCGCCCGTAGTAATACTTGTCTTCATACCCTTCGACCATAGCATGAGCGCCAATTCTGAAGTGATGATCCATGACGTTGTGCCCAAGCTCACCACTGCTACTACCTAAACCGCCATCCCATATATCAGTAGCTGAATTCATCAGTAACCATGTGGAATTAAACGACGATGCATTTACGAATAATATTTTGCTGGTGAATTCATACGTCTCATTCGTTTCGGCATCGATAATTGCCACACCCTTGGCACGTTTTTTATCTTTATCGTACAAAATCTCGGTCACGATTGAGTAAGGGCGTACGGTCAAGTTACCGGTTTTAACGGCTGCGGGAAGCGTCGATGACTGGGTACTGAAATACCCACCAAACGGACATCCCAACCAGCATTTGTTTCGGTACTGACAATTTGTGCGGCCTTCTTTTGGCTTAGGCTCAGTCATGTTTGACGTGCGGCCCGGAATTAAGTGACGTTGCCCTTTAAAGGTTTTCTGAATCCTTGCCGCCACATCTTTTTCAACGCAGTTAAGAGGCATCGGCATCTGGTACTCACCGTCAGGCAATACATCTAAGCCGTCTTTGCTGCCACTGATGCCAGCGAAGCGCTCTACGTAATCGTACCAAGGTGATACATCTTCATAGCGAATAGGCCAATCAACCGCGATACCTTCTTTGGCGTTGGCTAAAAAGTCTTCTTTATTTAATCGGTAACTTTGACGGCCCCATGTGAGTGAACGCCCGCCCATGTGATAACCACGAAACCAATCGAAACGCTTTTCTTCCACATAAGGACTGTCTTTTTCATTCGCCCACATACCTAGGGTGGGTTCATTTAGGGGATAATCGCGCTTTAACACAGGATAATTTTCAACCATCTCCTGAGTACGCTCGCCGCGATGAGGATAATCCCATGCTTCTTTGTGGGCATTGGTATAGTCTTTCACATGCTCAATGTTTCTGCCTCGTTCAAGCATTAACACTTTAAGCCCTTTTTCGGTCAACTCTTTTGCTGCCCAACCACCGCTGATACCTGAGCCAACAACGATTGCGTCGTAATGATTATTTGCCATTTTTGGTCCCTAACTTCTTGTTGCGTGATGTCTAATGTGTGCTGCGTAGCGATAAAAAGCGCTTAGAAAAAATCACACATCACAGATATGAATTGCTTCTCGTAGCGATTCGATTTTGCCTGTTTTTGTTTTTGCAGCAGGAATAAATTCCTGAGCGAGGTAACCGGTAAAGCCTACATCCCTAATTGCTCGGGCAATGGCCGGATAATAAAGCTCTTGGTTATCTCCAATTTCATGGCGCCCTGGCACACCTGCGGTGTGATAGTGGCCAAAATACTGATGGTTATCTTGAATGGTACGAATGATATCGCCTTCATTCACCTGCATATGGTAGATGTCGTACAGTAGCTTGAAATTCTCTGAGCCAAGTGCTTTACACAAATCGACTCCCCACTTTGAGCTATCAGCCATATAGTCTGGGTGATCAACACGACTGTTAAACAACTCCATTTGTATCACCACGCCCTTCTCTTTTGCGTAGGGCAGAATACGTTTAAGACCAGCAACCGCGTTTTTAAGACCTTGTTCTTTACTCATCCCACGAGCATTGCCACTAAAACAAATAAGATTTTTGTAACCGGCTTGGGCCACTAAATCGATATGCTTTAGGTAACGTTGTTCAAGTTCATCGTGAAACTCAGGGTGAATAAAACCGTCGACTAAATTTAGCTCTGCCCCGTTACACATGGACGAGTCAATGCCATAACGTTTGAGAATCGGCCAACCTTCAGGGCCAATTAAATCAATCGCAGCAAAGCCCATCGATTTCACCACTTGGCAAAGCTCTTCAATCGATAAATCCCCGTAGGTCCAGCGGGCCACTGAGTGATTAATATTGCCTTTAAATTTTGGCGCAGCATCTTGACTGGCACTATCTGGTACTTGGTTATTTGCACTAGAAGCACAACCACTGACCAAAGATGTTGCTGCTAGCGCGGCGCTGCTAAGCGCCATGCCTTTAAGTATATTTCGACGAGAGTTACTCATTAGCTGACACCTTTTCGCCTTTGAACGTAAACATGAAAAGAACAAACACACCTAGGGCAAATGCGGCTGGGAACAACCAAATATCAAACCAAGCGTGGCCTGTACCTGTGGTGTATTGTTCGGTTATTTGCCCCGCGACCCAAAAGCCAATCAGCATACCTACACCGTACGTTGCTAACGTAATTAACCCCTGAGCAGCGCTTTTGACTTTGTCACCAGCTTTTGAGTCTGTGTAGATTTGCCCCGAAACAAAGAAGAAGTCGTAACAGATCCCATGCAGTGCAATCCCCACAAGCAATAACGCGACGCCTCCCTCTGCATTGCCATAGGCGAACAAAATATAGCGAACCACCCAAGCTAACATGCCAATTAATAAGGTAATTTTAATCCCGAAGCGGTTTAAGAAAACCGGCAGAGCCAACATGAATAACACTTCTGACACTTGGCCTAATGTCATTTTCCCAGTGGCATTAGCCACGCCAATTTCGGTCAGAAACGGGTTTGCATTTTGGTAATAGAACGCCAAAGGAATACAAATTAAAACCGATGACAAAAAGAACACTAAAAAGTTTTTGTCTTTGAGTAATGCTAGTGCGTCAAGCCCGAGTACCGCTTTCAAACCCACTTGTTCACCAGCACTTTTAGGGGGCGTTTTTGGTAGGGTAAAACTAAATAAGCCCAGCACCAATGACGCCGCTGCGCACAGTAAAAAGGTGTTGCGTAACATGCCATCTTCAATGGCTTGCTTCGAATCCCATGAGAACGCATAGCTAATGGCTAAACCAGCCACAATCCAACCAAGGGTTCCCCACACGCGAATTTTACCAAATTGTTTCGATGGGTTATCCATTTGCGCAAAGGACACTGAGTTAACCAGAGCCAAGGTCGGCATATAAGCAATCATGTAACCCAACACAAGAGGATAGAAAGCGTCAAAATCTTGCGCTTGGTATAGGCAGTACATTAATACTGCGCCGATAAGATGCAGCACGCCTAAAATACGTTCGGCGTTAAAGTACCTATCTGCAATCAGACCAATCACAAACGGAGCAATAATCGCGCCCCAAGACTGGGTAGAAAAGGCCATGCCTATTTCGCCACCAGTTGCTTGTAAGGTATTGGCCAAAAACGTGCCTAGAGTAACGAACCAGCCACCCCAGATAAAAAACTGCAGAAACATCATCACGCTTAATCGCGTTGTTATCGTATTCATTTTCTAACCCTTGATTATGGCACTGGCAAGCTTTTGTCTGCGCCGACTCATCATGTCCCTTGCTTCACCCACCAGCGTCAAGCTAGTCAGCAGAGCGCTTTGCGCCTTACAGGCCCAAGATTTTGCGATTACGCTGTTGATCGCTTTCTGCGCCAGCAAAATCATCAAACGCACGTCCCGCTGGGGTAATAATATGCTGTGCGATAAATGGCGCCCCTTCGGCTGCACCTTGGTTTGAATCTTTCAAACAGCACTCCCATTCCAAAATAGCCCAGCCATCAAACCCATACTGAGTTAATTTGCTAAATATTCCTTTGAAATCAACTTGCCCGTCACCTAATGAGCGAAAACGTCCAGGACGCTCCTTCCAATCCTGATAACCACCGTACACACCGGAACGACCAGTAGGATTAAACTCTGCATCTTTTACATGGAACATCTTGATGCGCTCATGGTACAAATCGATGAACTGCAAATAATCGAGCTGTTGTAAAACAAAGTGACTCGGGTCAAATAAAATATTCGCTCGGGGGTGGCCATTTACTGCATCTAAAAACAATTCAAATGAGGCACCGTCGTGCAAGTCTTCACCTGGGTGAATCTCGTAACATACATCGACACCCGCTTCATCAAATGCATCTAAAATGGGTAACCAACGTTTCGCCAGTTCAGCGAAACCTTGCTCCACTAAACCTGCAGGGCGCTGGGGCCAGGGGTATGCTAAATGCCATAGAAATGCACCAGAAAAGGTGGCATGAGCTGTGAGGCCAAGGCGTTGGCTTGCCTGTGCAGCCCACTTCATTTGTTGAATTGCCCATTCTGTGCGCTCGGCAGGTTTCCCGCGCAATGCTTCAGGTGCAAAGTTATCGAAAAGTTCATCATATGCTGGGTGCACAGCCACCAGCTGACCTTGTAGATGGGTGGATAATTCAGTGATTTGCACACCTGCTTTCTTACAAATCGCCATCACTTCATCACAGTATTCTTGACTGTTGGCAGCGCGCTCTAAGTCGAAAATTGCAGTGTCACCAGTAGGAACTTGTATTCCTTTATAACCGAGTGAAGCGGCCCATGTGGCGATAGACTCCAAATCGTTAAATGGCGCTTCATCACTCATAAATTGGGCTAGAAATATTCCGGGGCCTTTGATTGCCGGCATTGCCTTCTCCTTAATTTTGCACATCGCTAAACCGTCTTAGGTTTAACTGTAGTTCGCGCTTAAGTAACCTAAAAAATGCACTTAATACGCCTGCTTTAATTGTTTCATCTGTAAGTGCTTGGCACGTCATGCCACTTAACTTCACTGTCACTGCTGGCCAGCATGGCATCAATAAACGCCATACCTCGTATCCCTGAATCAATGCCCGGCACACCGGCTGCTTTGCCTAGCTCATTTGCATGGTAAGATGCGTCATCAGCGTCAGCTGCTTTAACGGCTTTAGCAAAGTAACGGTACAAGTTAGCCATAGCTTCTAAATATCCTTCTGGGTGACCTGCTGGTGTCCGGCACCGATCTGATGCTTCTTGGCATAAACCCGGTTGCCCCATCCCAGCACGTAGTACTCGGTAAGGTTCGCCTATAGGACGATAAACTATCGAGTTGGGCTCCATTTGTTGCCACTCGATGCCACCTTTATCACCGTACACTCTAATTTTTAATGCATTTTCTTCACCGGCACACACCTGACTTGCGATCAGTACACCGCTTGCTCCACCGTCCGTGCGGATCAGGGCTGCGCCGTCATCGTCTAATCTGCGCCCTTCAACATGGGTTTGTAAATCAGCACACAATGACGTCACTTGTTGCCCAAGCACGAACTCAACAAGGCCAAAAGCATGGGTGCCAATATCGCCCATACAGCCGCTTCCGCCTGATTGCGCCGGATCAGTGCGCCAAGAAGCTTGTTTATTGTGGTTTTCTTCATTGGCTGATAACCAACCCTGAGGATACTCAACGTAAACCTTGCGAATACCGCCAAGTGCGCCGCTTGACACCATATGCTGCGCTTGCCACACCATGGGGTATCCTAAATAAGTGTGCGCCAAACCATATAACGCAGAGCTATTTTCTAATGTGGTTTTTAAGCGGCTTGCTTCTTCAAGTGAAATCGCCGCCGGTTTTTCACAAAACACGTGAAATCCCGCTTCAACCGCTGCAATAGAAATTGGCACGTGAAGATGATTAGGGGTCACGATAATGAGTACCTGCATGCGCTCACTTTCAGGTAAAGTCTGCTCCGCTTTTAATAACGCTTCCCAACTGGGGTATGCTCGATTTTGCTCTAAACCTAAGGCGTCTGCGGTCCGTTGGTTGTTGCCTTCATCACGGCTAAATGCACCGCAAACCAATTCAATTTGGCCATCAAGAGCCAAAGCGTGACGATGTACTGCGCCGATAAAAGCCCCTTCGCCGCCGCCTACCATGCCCATACGTACTTTGTTCATTTTTGCCACCAAATCACTCCCATGCTGTTAAGGCCCACAGCCAGTTGTTATACAAATGTACAATCTCGTTAAAATGTAACGGGTTTCATTTGGTCATGTCAACTGAAAAAGGGCAATAAGTATGACTTATTATCGTCAATTGTTAATTTAACGTTGTCATAATGGCGTAATAAAGCTGCAAAGAAGATAAATTATCTAGCTTTTTCGATTTAGTTCGGTATTATTTTTACATCAAATGCTAACGGTTACATTTTAAATATTTTCCGCCAAGAGTTCGTTAAAAGGCCCATATGAGTAATATTCGTCAAGTTGCCAACATGGCAGGTGTTTCAGTTGCAACAGTGTCTAGGGCGCTGCAACAACCTGAACGTGTTTCCCCTAAAACACGTAATAAGGTCATGCTTGCCGTAAACGAAGCGGGCTATAAACCGAATCTAATGGCGGTGAAGTTTCGCTCCGGCAAAACGCACAATTTAGTCGCCTTGGTGCCTACCGTAGCCAACGTGTTTTTTGCACGGGTGATAAGTGGAATGCAAATAGCGGCTGCCGAACGTGGTTATTCAATCTTACTCGCCAATACATTAGGTGATGCCAGTATCGAAGCAAATTACGCCAAGATGGTACAAACCTCACAAGCAGATGGCCTGATTCAATTACGCGCACATAATCCGTTTGATGCATCCATCAATAAGCCAAATGAATTGTTACCTATGGTAAATGTGTGTGAAGTGATGCATGACGTAAACTGCCCGATAGTGACGCTGGATAATCGCGCGGCGGCTAAAGCAATGACGATGCATTTAATCGCACAAGGTCATCGCAGAATAGCGCTTATCAAAGGCCCACAGTCTAGTCCGTTAACACGTGACCGTTTAGCAGGGTATCGTGATGCACTAACTGAGGCAGGCTTAAAATTCGACGAATCCCTGCTCTATCCCGGTGATTTTACGTTGCAATCAGGTCACGACGCAGCGACTAACATTATTGCCAGTGAGCATCGCCCGACGGCGGTATTTTGCGAGAACGATGAGACCGCTATTGGGGCCATGCAGTGCTTCAAGCAAGCTGGCCTTAACATTCCGCGAGATATCTCGATAGCGGGGTTTGATGACATTTCATTTTCCGCCTTTTGCGATCCACCACTAACTACCATCGCCCAGCCAGCGGAAGAGTTTGGCCAAAGTGCGGTGTCACTATTGATTGATTTACTCGAAGGCAAGATCACCAAAGCACCCAAAGTCATCATGCCATTTGAATTAATTGTGCGTGCTAGTACTGGACCAGCACCTGATGCTGACAAGGCTAGCTAATACTTCATTCACACGCATTCACTCGGAGAATAAACATGAAAAACACCGCTCGCAGCGTATCTTGTTCCGGTACGTCAAATTTCGATTTAGCTCAGCAAGAGAGCCGTCGTCGTTTCATAAAGCTCAGCACAGCTGCCATGGGGCTTGCCGCCATGCCTGGGTCCATTGCTTTTGCCGCTAATCAGCTCACGTCACCATCAGCCGTTGGCCTTCAGCTGTATACCTTGCGAGATATGATGACAGTCAGCCTACCGGCAACATTAAAGTTAGTGGCAGCTGTGGGTTACAAAGAACTCGAATTTGCCGGTTACTTCGGACACAAAGCCAGTGAAGTAAAAACCATATTGCATAACGAAGGATTAAGCGCTCCCTCTGCGCATATCGGCCTTGCCGAATTTGATAAAGGCGTCAATAGCGTCATCGATCACGCTTTGGAAGTCGGCCATCAATATGTTGTTATTCCTTATTTAACCGAAGAACAAAGAGGCACTGGCATTGACGTTTACAAGAAACTAGCAGCGCGCTGTAACGTCATTGGTGAAGCATGCAATAAAGCAGGTCTGCAATTGGCATATCACAACCATGCGTTTGAGTTTGAAGTCCGCAACGGGCAATTGCCTTACGACGTTCTGCTCAACGAAACAGACAAAAATTTGATGTCCATGGAAATGGATTTATTTTGGATGTTCAAAGCCAATAAAGACCCTCTCACCTACTTCAGACAACATCCAGGTCGCTTTAAATTGTGGCACGTAAAAGATATGGACGAAGCCGGTAACTTCGCCGATGTAGGAACAGGAACAATAGATTTTGCACCGATTTTCGCTCAGTCTGCACTTTCAGGCGTTGAGCACAGATTTATAGAACGAGACAAAACCGATGATAAATTGAAGACTATTCAGCAAGGTTACAAGGCGATGTCTAAGCTCTTAGCCTAAACTGTCAGTACTGTATTTTTCATCTAAAGCAGTTTAATTAACAAGTCGCAACGCCCGCACGCTGAGCGACTTTTTTATTGTCTAAATTCATTTCAATACCAATTAGAAAAAGATATTTAGCTCGATAGCGCAATTTGACTCGGACAGTTCACATTGACAGCGCTTGGTCGCCCGTTAGTTTAGCCACACCGAGTAGTTTAGTGTTACCACGCTCAAGGCTGCTATCACATGCATGACGGGATATGACCCAAGAGTGCTCTTATTTTAACCAGCTATTCCAGCATAAAGCCTATCCGCCCGATGCGTTTACGTTGCAGTATATTCAACGTAATCGATACGTCAAACCACGCCGAATACACTTTATTTCTTAGCTATTTGTATACATGTTTTCAATTAAAGTGCGCGCAACAGTGGATCATGGCAGGAAAAGTAAAACACAAGTCCGCATAAATTTCTTATCTCCACACATTAAATTACACACAATCATTCAAATTTAACACATAAAAACCAAAACATTGTATTGAGATTGTTAAAACGATGTGCAATTATCCAAATCAATTGTTAACAATTAACTGTTGCAATTAGCGGTAATTTCTTCGGGAAATTAAAACTCTCGACGGAGAATTAGTTAAATTACTTTTAAATACAGTGGGTTATATAGGCGAAGCTAAGCACTCTCCTTCAAGACCAAACTGGTACTTAAATATAATGACGGACAACAAGGTAGAAACGCATGAAACACTTTACACACAGTTTTACTCATACCAAGCTAGCCAGTGCTGTGACGTTTGCACTAATGAGTTTGCACGCCACTTCACCTGTATATGCTCAACAAGCAGACGAACAAGAGGTAGAAGTTATCAATGTTAAAGGCGTTAGAGGAGCACTGGTTAGCGCAGCAAACATTAAACGAGATTCAGACGGCGTCGTCGATGCTATTACTGCACAAGATATCGGTAAATTTCCTGATACCAATTTAGCGGAATCCTTGCAGCGTATAACCGGGGTTTCGATAGACCGCTCCAACAACGAAGGAAACCAAGTCACTGTGCGTGGTTTTGGCCCAAGTTTTAACCTTGTTACCTTAAACAACCGTCAAATGCCCACCTCATCTACCTTGTTGGAAGATGGCATAGATAGAAGCTTTAATTTTCGCGAAATTGCAGCAGAAAGTGTTTCAGGCGTAGAAGTCTATAAAACAGGGAAAGCCAATATATCCTCCGGTGGTATCGGTTCCACTATCAATATAAAAACAGCAAAACCCTTTGATTACGATGGCTTTAAAGCCGTAGCAACGGTCAAAGGTGTGGTTGATACCAGTGTTGAAGTCGGTGATAGCGTGACACCAGAGATATCAGGCATGGTGAGTCAGCAATTCGCAGACGGTAAAGTGGGTGTACTTTTGTCTTTGTCGCACGCTGAACGTGACAGCCGTAAAGAACGCGTAGGTACACCTGGCTGGGTGCCGGAACGTGGCTCTAATGTGGATAAAAGTGGCATAGATACCAGTCTAAACCCAAGTCGCACCCACTGGGCACCGCTAGCTATCAGTGTTGATACCCACGACAACCAAAGAGAGCGACAAAATGGGCAATTGGTACTGCAGTTCGCTCCCATAGATACCTTAGTCGCAACGCTTGATTACACCCTTTCTCGATTCGAAGAAACCTCGAATATCAATCGTACAAGTTTTTGGTTTGATGGCGATACGGGCGGCGATGCAGATGCCAACGGCACAGTCACCAACCCGTTTCGCAATGATGATGAACTGAATTTTTGGTCGTATCACAATTACTTTAATACCGATAATGATTCGATAGGCTTAAACCTTGAGTATCAAGCCACTGAAAACTTAAGCTTTAACTTCGATTATCATGACTCTACGTCCCATTCTCAACCTGACGGTCGAAACTCGGAAACCATCACGAACCTCAAAAACCCACGGGTTAACGACACCAATGGTGATGGTGTTGCCGATCGTGGCGGTGTGGATGTGAGCATTGTTACTGACCCCAATGGGCGGCCAGACATATTCTTCGATGCAGCCGATCTACCCGGTCAAGACCCCTACGCCAGAGAAAACATACAATTTGACTTGTTTCAAACCCGCGGCTACGAAATTGAAAACAACATCAAACAAGCTCAACTACATGGTCAGTGGGTCAATGCTTACAGCGGTGCACTAAGCCAAATTAATTTTGGTCTTGCCAATACTGATTACACCATAGATACCTACGCCAAAAGAACAATCGCTTTTGTACCACTTGATATTTCTAGCCTAGATATACAATTCAATAGCAGCAATGGATTTGGCAAAGACATAGGGGGCAATAGCAACTTTTTCCCCTTGCTTTCAAATTACAGCGCCCAAGATGCATTGCAACTGGTGAAGGACCAAGGATTCTATTTTCAAGAAGATCCAATCTATAACGGAGTCAATGAAGAAACTTTAGCCTTGTATGTGTCGTTTGATTTTGAGACTGAATTCAATCAAATGCCAATTAAATTTACCGCAGGGCTACGCTGGGAAGACACTGATGTGACCTCGGTATCTTTGCAACGCGGTATCAAGGCTTTAAATTACGTAAATACTGCTGGGCGATTTGGTGAAGTATTTACCGATGAGCCAACCAATATCAGCCTTGAAGGCAGCTACACCCGTTTACTGCCAAATATGGACTTCAACATTGAATTTACCGACGATCTCGTGGGCCGTGTATCATATAGCACCACCTTAAGTCGCCCAGATCTATCGTCGTTATTTCCATCTACGACTATCGATGCGCGCCCAGACGGGCCTTACAATGCATCCATCGGCAATCCTGGATTACTTCCTCTTGAGTCAAAAAATATCGATTTATCACTAGAGTGGTATTACGACAATGGCAGCTACGCTTCAGTGGGCTTCTTTAAAAAATATGTCGAGAATTTTATTGGTATCACCACTCGTGAAGGCACCATGCCTGATGTGAATGGTAATCCCCTTACGGACCCGAGTATTAATCCTCGCCCTGGGTGTCCGGATGAAGTAGTTGGTGGTAACCCAGCGTGTTTCTCTACCTCGGATGATCCCCAAATCACCTTTTTGATTTCCTCTCCTGACAACTTAAATGATGCTGAAGTCGATGGCTGGGAGCTTAATCTGCAACACATGTTCGGCGAGAGCGGCTTTGGTACTGTGGCTAACATGACCTTTGTCGACGGTAATGTGAAATATGATGTTTACGACGTCGAGAGCACTTTTGCCTTAACTGGGCTTAGTGATTCTGCAAACCTCATCGCTTTTTACGAGAAAGACGGTTTTCAAGCACGTATCGCTTATAACTGGCGAGATGATTTCTTATTGGCACTATACCAACCTCAGCGCCAAGGCGAGCCAACCTTCGTAGAAGCCTATGGCCAGTGGGACATCAATGTGAGCTACGACATCAATGAAAATGTTTCTGTATTTATTGAAGGGTTAAACATCACCGAAGAAACCACCCGTCGCCATGGTCGTTTCGCTGATCAGCTCATCAGTGCAGAGCAATTTGGTGCGAGATACAACATAGGTGTCAGCGCTCAATTCTAGCGCTGTGATGAACAAGTCTGGGGGTAACACATCGCCCCCTGACTTGAGTCAATTGCGATAAGGGAACTCAGAATGTTTAGTTTTATAAACAACATACGTATAAAAACAGCAGCGCAATCACTGCTAACACTATGTATTTTATTGCTCGTGCCTCATGCTTCAGCTGAGCAGCGCCCCAACATTATTTTAATTGTTGCCGATGATCTGAATTGGGACGATCTTGGCGCCTATGGCAACACTGGCGTAAACACCCCCAATCTCGATAAACTTGCAAAAAACGGTATGCGCTTTGACAACGCGTATCTAACAGCTAGCTCATGCAGCCCAAGCCGCGCGAGTATGATCACCGGTCGTTATCCGCACAATACCGATGCAGAGCAACTTCATTGGCCTCTACCAAAGGAGCAGATAACCGTTTCACAAACCCTGCACGACGCAGGCTATTGGACAGCAGCAGCGGGTAAATGGCATTTGGGCGAAGACACCAAACAGCGTTTTGATGTAGTGCGAGAGTCAAAATATGGTATTGATGAGCCATCGGGTAGCGCGCAGTGGTTGCCCTTACTCAACATGCGCCCTAAAGAAAAACCGTTTTTCTTATGGCTTGCCTCATGGGACTCACATCGTCCATTTTATCAAGGAAAATACCCTCATAAACATACCCAAGAAGATGTGCGCTTACCGCCCTATTACCCAGCAACTGAACTTTATATGAATGACTTTGCAGCCTACTACGATGAGATTTCACGCTTAGACGAGTATGTAGGTAAAGTGGTTAGTACCCTTGAAACACAAGGAGTCGCCGGCAATACATTGATCATCTTTGTCGCCGATAATGGCCGCCCTTTCGCCAGAGACAAAACTACATTGTATGACTCAGGGGTAAAAACCCCATTTATTGCCCACTGGCCTGACGGGATAGCCAAAGGCAGTGTCAGCGATAGCCTTATCAGCAGCATAGATTTAGCGCCTACATTTACCGCATTAGCAAATGCCGTTACGCCCGCATCATTTGAAGGACGTAGTCTTGTATCGTTATTTAAAAATCCTAGCGCACCATTTCGAGACTTCGCCATTTCAGAAAGGAACTGGCATGACTTTGAAGATCATGGTCGCTCGGTACGCACCAAGCAGTATCGATACATTCGTAACAACTACTTTGATTTACCGGCCACACCGAGTGCCGACACGGTTTATCACAAAACGTGGTGGGAACTCACGCGATTATTCGAACAAGGTGCATTAACACAGCAACAATCTCGTCCATTCCTAGCCCCTCGTCCAAAAGAGGAATTATACGATCTAGAAAGCGATCCCTACGAATTAACCAACCTAGCGCGTAACAATCAATACCAAGCAATATTGCAACAACACAGTGATATTTTAGATAATTGGATTGAGGAAACGAATGATTTCATTCCCAGTTTTCGCACGTTAGACGATTTTGATCGCAAGACGGGTGCCTACGCACCAAACAGAAAACGGCCAAGACCCTCTAAAATGGAGATGTATCAAGCATCTGGTCGCTATTAATAATATGTTGATATAACACGTTCTCGGTAATGGTGGCGATGGGATGAGTCGCCGCCTTTTTCACCTTTTGACCGGATCTTTTTCGCGCCCTGCTTCCCAAGGTGAATAAAGTTTACGCAGCCGAGTCGTTTAAATGCAAAGTCATAAAACAACTGTTTGGATCCAAAGGGTAATCAGCAAAAAGTCCGCAATCGACAAAGCCAAACTTTCGGTACAAAGATTTAGCCGGTTCAAAATATTCCATAGTTCCTGTTTCTAGGCTTAAACAGCGATACCCTCTTTGTTTCGCTTGGGTGATTAAGTGCTGCAACAAGGCAGTAGCCACACCCCGATGCCGAGCGTGCTCAGCGCTGCGCATGGATTTTATCTCACCATGCTCGTCAGATAAGTGTTTCAATGCCACGCACCCTAACACCTTGCCATCTTCGCGGGCTGACCAAAATGTTATTGACTGGTGTTTGAGGCCTTGCATATCTAGTGCATGCACACTTTCAGCTGGAGAGGTTGCATACATATCCGCTAAATGCGCTTCTAACAAACCGCGCACCCCATCGCAGGTCAATTTATCTATTTCTATCTGCATCTGCTTGCGCTCCATTTTTCAAGGGGAATGCACTTGTTATTTGCTAAAACTACCATCTTTTCAAGCACTTGCATATCATGCATATATAGTGCGACCGAGAAGCCAATGAAATTTGATAACTGACGGCCGCCTCTTATACCAATTCCATTAAATAATTGGTATTAGTGAATGGTTGATTCGAACGTCAATTGTGTCACCGGTGGCGTTATTAAATTTGGTTTAGGTAAAATTTGCCAACTCGAACCATCAGGCCCGCGTAGTACAAAACTTTCCTCGCCAAACTCATTGTGCTGCATCGAGGACGTTTTAATTCCATGTTTATTCGCCAACTGCTTAATTAACTCAGGCGCCTCAGCGTACAAAGAATGCAAAGTAATGCCGCGATACCCAGGCTTTTGCAATGCACTTCTGTCAGGACGCGCGTCAGGATTGACAAAAAATTTCAACTTACCGGCAATATTATTTGGACTCACAAAACCACGATAATAGTGGCTACTGCCCGCGTTCATATTAAACACAACTGCCGGGCCATCTTGCCAGTCACCGTCAAGTACGACAGGTCCTTCCGGCTTTAATCCAAATACATCACGGTAGTAATCTGTTTGACGGTGCATATCATCCACTGTGTGTCCCGCTTAAATAAAATCATTGTGGGTTATTTCACTGGTTTTCAACGGGCTTTGCGCGACGATAGCGCCATAACCTTCAATGGTATAACCGTATCGTTGAAACAACACTAGATTAAATAATTCACCGTAAACCGCCATTTCTCGCACCCCAGTACGACGATTAAGTACGTCTGTTTTGCCTTGTGTCATGCCGTACAAGTCTGCGTATACAGTAGGCGTCGGTAGCCATTTTTGACCGGCGCTTCGCGCGTCAGCAAACACATCATGAATACGTAAAATGTCATTGGTTCGCATCACCATCATCCGTTGGCCAGTGGTTTCAGGTTTAGCGTACCCGATACCCTCAACGAGTAAGGTTTCCCATTCAAGAATACGTATTAAACCATGGCTTGCGGTTGCTCCGTTTTGCAAACGATAAGAGGTTAACGCGCTGTCTACCCCATACAATAAACGCGCTTTTTCTCGCCCAATTTGACCTTTGTCAATTTGCTCGAAGCCAAATTGGCGAAGATATTTAAGCAAAGTGACGCTGTCGTCTGTGCCAATCATGACTTCGTAAACACCGCCAACTCCGGTATCTGGCAAAGGATTCTCCGTACTAGTTGCTCCTACAGATACGCTTAACAGCAGGCCAAAAATCGACAATTTTAACAATTTCTTCATTTAGTTACCTTTTTCCCTGTACTTGTATATGATTTATTGACACTAACATTTGTACGGACAAATTTTTAATGAATAATAAATTAAGACCATTCGTTTTGATTTTTATCATGGGAGCCATGCTCGCTAGCACCGGTTTGGCGGACTTAGCTCACGCTTCTAGCAACGACGCATTAGCGCCGAAAAGCCAAGTAAAAGATGCGCTAGCCCTGCCCTTACACACAGTGACAATCGCCACGGTATCTTTGCAACAAAGTTTATTGTTTTATCGGGACGGCATGGGCATGACTGTTGAAGGCCCTTTAACGATCACTAAGACGTTAGAGCAAGCACAACGAAAAATGTGGAATATGCCTCCAGACGTGAGCTGGGAAACGTATCGCTTGTACCGAAAAGGGGTAGACAGCGCTATTCAGATCCGCTTGTTAGTGCTAAGTAAGCCAATGCCGAGTATTCACGACAGCTGGGATTCTCGTGAACTCGGTCCTTTTTCACTTGGGTTTCCCAACACGAATACTGTGGCACTGGACAAGCACATTCGCAAAGTCGGCTTTGGTGCGCTTAATGCCCTTGAAAGCTACCCTATTCCCCGTCCTGACGGTTCAAGTTATCAGATCGATGAGACTATCTTTAACGCACCTGACTTTAATCACGGAGTAGCGATAACCCGTGGCAATGGCATGGCTCAGCTTGGCCCGACCGACGAAAATGGAATAGGCGGTCCTGCCTACTCTGCCCAAGTGATCACGGATTCAGAGTCGCAATTAACGTTTTATACCCAAGTATTAGGTTTAGAGATCCGCTCTGATCGGGTATTTAAATCAGCTGGTGACAAAGGTGCGATGAATTTGCCCAATGGCAGCGAGTTTCGTTTCGCGATTGTCTACAGCAAAGGGGCAACAACAGGGCATATGTTGTTTGTTGACTTTCACAATATATCGCCGTTAAAACCTAAGCATCGCCCAAGTTTGCCAAATTTAGGTTTGGGCATGTGGAGTTTCCCTGTGCGTTCACTGCAAACCGTACTAGACAATGCAAAAGCCTATGGTACTGAGATTGTCAGCGTGCAGAAAAACCTCAATGATCCATTAATTGGTACCCGTGATGTAGCGACCATGCGCGCCCCAAATGGCTTTTTAATCGAAGTATTTGAGGTACAAGAATAATGCGCTCACTCTTCACATTACTCATAGTGTTTAGTTGGGTAAGTCATGCTCAGGATTTTACCTTAAAGGGCTTCACGGAAGCCGTTTTCATTGTCTCTGACTTAAACAAAAGCAGTCAATTTTATCAGGATTATGCGGGCTGGGAGGTACGCTCAAAAGCGCAAGTATCACCAGAACTTAGACAGCTGTGGCAACTGCCCGAACAGGCAAAATTACAACAGGTTTTACTGGCCAATAAGGGTGAGAAACGCGGATATGTTCGCTTGATTCAAATCGACAACGTACCACAACAAGTGATCCGCGCCAATACGCAGTCTTGGGATGTAGGCGGTATATTTGACGTAAATGTTAGAGTCGCAGATATGGCAAGTAAACGTAAGCAGTTGCAAGATGTTGGCTGGCGCGGAACCAGCGATCCCGTATCTTTTACTTTCGGCCCTTATGAGGTGTCTGAATGGATAACATCTGGTTTTGACGGTGTCAGTTTTGCCTTGATACAGCGACATAAACCCGTTTTGGAAGGATGGCCAAACGTAAAGCACTTTAGCCGCGTATTTAATTCTACCCAAGTGGTCAATGACATAGCGACTTCGCTGGCCTTCTACCGAGATGTGCTGGGCTTTCAAGTATATTTAGAGCACAAAGGCGCCAGTAAAAAAGAAGGCCCCAATGTCTTAGGTTTACCGTTTAACTTAACCACCGAGATACCGCGCTCAGTGTATATTTTACATCCACAAAAACGCAATGAAGGCTCCATAGAGTTGCTACAATTTCACGGTGCACAAGGAAAAAATGTCAGCGAATTGGCTTCTCCACCCAATTTAGGCATTGTCACCCTGCGTTTTCCAGTAGACAATCTACCTGCATTGCGTAGGCATCTGATTGAAAATAAAGTGGAAATCGTATCTCAAACCAACCTGACGTTAGCACCATATGGAAAGGTAGACATTATGGCAATCAGGACGCCAGATCGGACATGGATAGAATTCTATCAGGTAGTAAACACAATAATAAAATAGGCGAATCCCATGTCACTGGATATTAATAAAGTAGTTATAAAAACCTCATTGGCTTCATGCTTTGGTAGTCATTTTAAAGAAGTGGAAGGGGCAAATGCCTTCATTGACGAGTTAGCGCAAGATGCTGAAGAGATCTCATTTGAGCAAGGTGAATACGTGTTTCGAGAAAAAGATGCACCGGAATATGTATACATTCCCGAATCAGGCTCACTCATGCTCGAGCGCTCTACGGCATCTGGTTCACGCCAAGTCTTTGCTTTTCTCTTTACTGGGAACCTAGCTGGGCTGTCAGAAAGTGTGAGCTATAGCTTCAGTGCAAAAGCTTTAACCAATTGTGTGGTGATTCGTATCAGTCGTAAATTGATGCAAGACATCTTCGACAAATACCCTTCTGTCGCCAAACGCTATCATGATGTGACTGGTCACATTTTATCCTTGATATTGGATCAACTCTTTATCATGGGACAAAAATCTGCACACCAACGTCTGGCGCATTTCCTTCTTGATATGGAGCACAGGTTAGGTCGCGGTACCCATAGATTCTTGTTACCTATGAGTCGCCAAGACATTGCTGATTACTTAGGCATGAGTTTAGAAACCGCTAGCCGCGGCTTTAGCAAGTTAAAAAAAGACGGATTGATCGAGATTGAAAGTAATTATCAGATAACCGTACTAGACAACGACAAGTTGATTTCTTACGCGGATTAAAAACTCACATCTGATATACGAGAACGGATTAAGCACATGCAAGGGCATACAAACTGACACAGTTGATCATTGTCAATGCGCCCTGTGCAAATGGCGTTGATATTGAGGACTCATTTCAACAAAGTCACTTATCATAATAACGGAAACCAATCATGAAAATAACATCCTCTTTATTCACCTTTATGCTCTGCTTCTTGGTCAGCTCCCACGCTTTAGCAGAGCCTGTCAGTGAGGATAAACGCATTTCGGTGGATATACGTCGAACCACTTTTATTGTTAACGACATTGATACATCCCTAAAACTCTACCGTGATGCCCTTGGCTTAAATGTGATTTACGATCAGATGATTAACAGTCCTATGGAAAACGGTGAAACACGCAAGCGACGATTGGTGCTAATGCAAGCTAACGACACCTTTATTGGGGCGCTGGGATTACTACAATACATTCACCCTCTCAAGCCTCAGCGTCAGGAACATTTCGATGAACCGGTGCCAGGTGATCCGATTATGGTGATGAATGTGTCAGATTTAGACACCCGCTGGACAGCTGTTGAGCAATCACCTGAGGTGGCGGTGATAGAAGCACCTCATCATGTAGAATACCCTAGAGCTGACGGCGGGAAAATAGCAGTTATGGTGTCTATGATCCGCGATCCTGATGGCTACTGGATTGAAGTTAATCAATTATTAGATGCGCCAGCCAAAGCCAGCGATTAATGCATTAAACGCCGTAAAGCATAAACCTTATATAATGTAAACGGTTGAGCAACTGAATAACTATCTGATATTCAGTTGTTTTTTTCGCATCCTTGTTCTAAGAAATCATCACTCATTTACTGCACAACCAGCCCTTTCGGTTAAATGGCTTTGTTGATTTTTATCAAGCCACTGATGAGTATCCGGTGCTAGATTGGCCCTGCCATCAAAATAATAATATGTCCGTACATACCCACACACAACAGGAATGCCCATGACATTAATAATAAGAAAACTCCCTCTGGCGATTGCGTCTGTCTTAATGACCCAGTCGTTAACTACCCTAGCGCAAGACACTGCAGCAGCCTCCACTGCAGAAGATTCACTGGAAGTCATTGAAGTGACTTCTCGTAAAAAAGTAGAGTCTTTGAATCGTATTCCTGTGGCGGTATCCGCCTTTTCTGACGCCATGATTGAACAACAGGGTTTTCAGAGTATCGATGATATTGCCCGCTTCTCGTCAGGCTTAAGTTTCTCTAAAGCCTTCGGCCGCGCGACAGAACGCCCAGTTATTCGCGGTATGGGTAACGTACTTGCTGGCATACAGTTTGGCGTAGAGTCAGGCGCAGCCTACTTTATCGATGGCAATTATTACTCAGGTGATGTGCAAAGCTTAGACATGTCTGACATCGCCCGAGTAGAGGTCGTAAAAGGCCCGCAAAGTGCACTTTATGGGCGTAACTCTTACTCCGGTGCAATCAACTTTATCACCAAAGGGCCTGATCACGGTGATTTTACTGGCAACGTTAAGTTAAATCTGGCTCAAGACTCTGAACGCACCGCATCTGCTTACATCAGCGGACCGTTAACAGACTGGTTAGCCGCTAGCTTGAGCGTGCGAGATTACCAAGTAGATGGTGATGATGATTGGCGCAACATAGTGACCGATGAAATTGTGGGCGGTGAAGACACCCGCTCTGTAAGCCTAGTATTAGATGCTGAACCATCAGATAAATTTGGCCTGCGCTTTCGCCTTCAAAGTCAAGAAGACCGGGATGAAACCCGACCGTTTTTCTTTACCCCCAGCAGCGAAAACAACTGTGCTCCTGGCTATCGTTCGCTCTCATCTTGGGCAGCGTCAGGTTCAGCAAATAACTTTCAATACTTCTGTGGTGAAATTAAAAACCAACCTATTGCCCTGAACGACAAAGCAGATGCCGATGGCATACCGAATGAAGTCCCCGGCGTACCGGTGAATAGCTTTCTGCCCTCTGGCTCCACCTTCTTTGGCACCCCCTATGACACTGCCGATGGTACCGCTTACGATGGAGTGGGTCGCGATTTAATCATCTCTAGCTTGGCAATGGATTATGAAACGGATGCCGGCTATGCCCTGTCCTTGGCGTTAGGTTATCGCGATGATGATACGAGCACAGGTTCAGATGGTGATAACACCTCAGTCAACTACACGTTCGCACCTGGTCAAGAAGCCTTTTTCGCGAATACCTCTCGTCAAGAAACCAAAGATAAAACGGTCGAACTTACCCTACGCTCACCAGAAGGCAAGCTAGCGTGGATGGCAGGGGCTTTTTACTATGACCAAGACCGAGATAACTTTGATTTAACCTTTGAAGACACCAAAGTCGGTATATTCCAAGACAACAGCAGTGTAACAAACAAAGCCATTTACGCTTCTGTGGATTATCAGTTTAGCGATAAACTTGATGGAACATTTGAAGCGCGCTGGGCGGAAGAAGAAAAAACAGTGACCGAATTTGACCCAAGCGGCCAAGTCACATTTGATGCTGATGGCAATTGGAACAACTTTACCCCCAGAGCCACCCTTAATTACCGTTATGATGACAGCACTATTTTCTACGGTATCGTTGCCCAAGGGGTAAAACCCGGTGGCATTAACGGCTCAGCCGGTGCAGATACTGGCAAACCCACTTACGAACAAGAGGAAATCACCACTTACGAGTTAGGGATAAAAACCAGTGCACTAGACAATGTATACGCTACAGTTTCCATGTTTTATAACGACGTAACCGATGTACAGTTGACCACGCCATTAAACGTCCCCTCTGGCAATATCACCTCTGTTGCAACCAACCAAGGGGCTGGTGAGGTTTTAGGTTTAGAACTTGATGTTAATGCCCAGTTTACCGATAAATTATCTGGACGTTTCACTTACGCATTGGCTGACACCAAATTCACCAAGGGTTGCGACGACTTCCAGTGGTCACTAACCAGCGGCGGCGGTGTATTGACACCTGGCACCACAACAGGCACAGATTTTAGTGCTGATTTTGGCATAACCACCCCTGCCAGTTGCTCTATCGAGGGAAATGCTTTTCCTCTTAGCTCTAAACATCAGGCAAGTGCATTTTTAGAATATATCACGCCTATTTCTGGTGAGCTTGATGCTTTCTTTAACGTAGACGCCAGTTATGAGTCAAAGAAATACGTTCAAGTGCACAACTTAGCGTACGTGCCCAGCGCCATTATTATGGGAGCTAGAATGGGTGTAAACGGCGAAAACTGGCGAGTGAGTTTGTATGCTAGAAACTTAACAGATGAAGATGCCCCGATTTTGACATCCCGTTGGTTAGGTATTCCCTACTTTACTTTCTCTTCACTCAACACCGCCCCTGAAGGTGCAGATAATGGATCCCCTAGAGCCTTCTTCAGTGCTGCTCGTCGAGGTAGACAAGTGGGTATCGACATGACGTATCGCTTCTAATATTAGCCAGTATGCTATGTGAGTATTGAATAAGAAGCGGGGCCAATAGGCCCCGCTTCTGTTTATCCTGATTGCATCAACCTGCTAACCATATTTATTCCTAATCAACTAAGACTGTATCGCTGAAACACATCGTACTCAATGTATTCTTTTGACTTGTTTTTTTATTGCTGAGCCTAGATATATCTATCTCATTACATTGAATCAAAAGGAATTTTATGAATATTAGCCTACGTGATGTAACTAAAGACAACTGGCTGGATGTAATTCATTTAGAAATAACTAAAGAGCAAGAAAATTATGTTGCGTTAAACTCGGAGTCTATCGCCGAGTCAAGCTTCTACCCCCATTATGTGAATCGAGCTATTTATCGAGATAATGAAGTCGTCGGCTTTATCCAGTTTTACCAAGAATTGGAAGAAGGCCTACCAGATGAGTTTTACATTGCCCAGTTCATGGTTGATGTCAAATACCAGGGACAAGGAATTGGCAAAATCGCCACCAAACAAGTGATCAGCGAAATGAGTGCCATTCCTGAATGCAAAAAAATCACGATACTGTATATGCCTGGACACCATGCAATGCGTAAGTTCTATTCACAGTTCGGTTTTAAGGTAACCGAAGAAGACGAAAATGACGGGGTTGTGATGGAACTTGACGTTGTTTCTTGAGGTGTGAATGAATCATTATTCCCTATTTTATCCGTTAGCGACTACGAATTTACGCTGTCTTGGTCCGTTTCACTCTCTCTCGCTTATCACCTTCGTTGACCTCTCCTAGCAAAGAGGAATGTGATAATGGCTAAGGCACTCAGCTGGCGAAACAGTATTTTTTAGCTTAGAAACTAGCCTTTAGTTGAATCTCTTTACGCTGATAAACAGCATATAATAAGCAGCTATTATTGAATAAAAATAGTGTTTTGGTCTCGCCATCCCTCTGATAATAGCAAAGTAGTATACAAGTGCGTCCCTGTGTGACTAAATTCGTTATTACAACGACCTGAAAAGAAATTTAACAATATCCATTGTCATGATAAAAAAAGAGCACACATAAATGTTTAGAGCAAAATTGTGGGCAAACGAGTTGGATTATCGACGTACAGTGCTGAAGGTCGTACTGTGCATCATCATTTTTGCTGGCTCCATTTTTGTGGTCAATAATTGGCTGAATGGATTCAAAGTTTATGCATTAATTGAATTGGCGGTTGTTTTGTTTTCTGTTGGGTTGCTCGCGATTCATAAGAAAACACCTAATCTCACCCTTTGGTCTTCTTTATTTTTATTTGCCGTTTATACGGTTATTTTGATTGGTATATTCACCGTCGCGTTTAAAGCGGCCCTTTATACGTGGCTGTTCTTGATCCCAGTCCTTTCTTACCTGCTCCTTGGTATCACCTTAGGTAACCTATTTACCTGTGTGTACGTGATAACGGGCGTGGTCGCTTTGTGTAAAGCTTTGTTCTCTGATTCATCTGAAATACCTTTGATATCGGTAGTGAACATCAGCCTATGTCTATCGGCCATTTGGGCCCTGTCGTACACCTATGAATCAAAGAGAGCCTCCATGGTCAAACGATTACAGCAAATGGCATCTCTAGACCCTTTAACAGGTTTGCATAACCGATTGTTATTAGATTCCAGCTTCGAGATGCTCTGTGAAAGCCTACCAGAGCAACATCAAACTATGTCTATGTTGCTCATTGATTTAGACCACTTTAAAAAGGTAAACGACAAATATGGCCACGATATTGGTGATAAAGTGCTAATTGAAGTCGCTCGGCTTATCAATGAAACACGCCGCTTAAATGACTGGGCGTTCCGCCTAGGGGGAGAAGAATTTTGTATGCTTATCCCGGATACCAGCGAGCAGCAGGCTCAAAATATCGCTGAACGAATTCGTCTAGCAATAGAAAAAGACATAATGATTAAAAATGAAGACTTAACAATCAGTGTGAGCATTGGCGTTTCACACTGGCCCGAAGATGGCCAGACGTTGAACCAGATATACAAACTGGCGGATGAGAGACTATATCGCGCTAAGGAGACTGGGCGTAATAAAGTGATTGCTCGATAATTTGTACAATCAACTTTTTACCGCCCTTGAAACGCTAATATTTGCTCTGATGAGGGTTAGTTTAGGCGTTCACTGCTGGTATTTATTAGCTCTGAGGCTAATATTATTGTGCTTTTGGTACTTCTCTCTTTCCTCTACTCATTTCAATCAAACGGCTATACGTCCTGCGAAACTCGAAAGTCAGCGCGCCGTCTAAATACAGTTCTTCTAAGGGCACGTCGCAGCTTAAATAAAGCGTAACCTTTTGATCATACAACTCATCCACCAAGCTAATAAAACGTCGCGCTTTGTCATCATGCTTTGAGTATGACAACACTCTCTCACCTGTGCTCGTAGCCTGATTATCTCCCACTCCATCTTCAGTACCCCTAGCCTTGATCCAGCCTCTAACCTGAGCGCCTAGTTGAGGTACCTCGCTGAGCATCACTATGTCAAAGCGTGTCGCAATGTCCATGTAATCTAGTTGCGAGCGCGGCCCTTCACATAGTGCGCTAAACGTAAACCACACCACGCTCGGAACACTGTGGTCACGTGTTGCTCGACAAACCGGGATCTTGCGATGACATACCTCAATATTACCTTGAGTGATACAGGTTGCCTGCACGTTCTGGGTTAAGTCATCAAATACAGCTGGAAAATTAATACTGTCTTAAATTCCGACAAAATCGGAAACACGGCTACGTTCTTTGCCGCTCATGACCACTGAGTATACCCGGTGATCCACTTCCCCTTTAAGGTGCAGTATCTGTGTATGGCGTTGCAATAAGTCAATACACGGTAAAAACTTGTGTCGCGCCAAGCCATGCTCGTATAAGCGTTCGATAGGAATATTCGAAGTCGCAACCAGCACCACACCTTCGCTAAACAAACAATCGAACAAGCCAGACAAAAGCATCGCATCACCGATGTCTGATACAAAAAACTCATCGAAACACAACACTCTGTATTTATCACCTAGCGAAGAGGCGAGCCCTTTCGCTACCTTTGGCAATGGGTCTTGTTGCCCACTGTATTGTTTAAGCGATTGATGAACTTGCGCCATAAAGTGATGAAAATGCAGTCGTAACTTTCCTTTTTGCGGCAAACATTCATAAAACAAATCCATTAAAAACGATTTCCCCCTACCCACATCACCCCAAATGTACACACCTTTCACAAAACGGCTCTGACACTTAGGCTCTTCTATTAATTGCCAGTACACATTATCTAAAGCGGTAATAACTTGGTGTTGGGCGGCATCCGGCACCAATGTTCGCCCTATTAGTTCTCGGTATCGATTCAAGGGGAAGTTCACGGGTATCTGTGCGTTAGGCTTCGCCATACATCTCCTTCACTATGAGCCTGTGTGAATATGAAGTCAGCACACTGTAATCAAATAGCCTGATTCAGCCAAATATGTTTTCATTTAATTTCTTATAATTTTCCCTTAGGCGCAATGCTTTAAAGTTACGCTTAAGACGTCCTTTACTTTTTCCTCTATCGCTTCAAGCAATAGAATGATGTCTTGGTGATGATTAAGCTTGGCGAAATCAGTCAAATAACCTTTCTCAATTTTAGTGATTTTTGATCCGCTACCGTATCACCAACGGTTTGCGCTTCACCATTAGCGATAGCGGTTTCCAAGCCCATAAAATGCCCAATATTATGAGAATTGTGTTTCATCTTTGCTCTCTTTACATCTATCTGAATCTTGACACACCTACCTTATCGTAGGTACGACAATGTTATGCCTACCTACTATAAGCAATGCAACTAAGGGAAGAAAACACAAGGGGAAACGATCAGATGGGTAAAAGAGGAGGCTGGTTGTGCAAAAAACGCAATACAAAGGGAAGATAGAAAACGTAAAAACTGCCATAGCCCAGACTTTGCTGGGCTATGGGTTACCAAGTTGGGTTAGTCATTGTTATCTACATCTAACGCCATTTTCCAATTCCCTTGGGCGTCACGGCGATAGCCAATAACAACTCGTCCCTTCCCCCCTCCTTGTTCTTGGGTTGTCTTGTTGATTGTTTGCACATCAAAGTTAGCGACCACAATGGCAAAGTCGCCAAACATCTTTATGTCTGTGATATCTGTTTTACTTTTAAAATCAGCCACTTCCATGCGCGGACCATACTTATCACGCAACGCCTGCACCCCAACTGTTGTAGGTTGATGCTCATTGCAGATCACCACATCAGGATCACAGGTTGCCGCAAGCGCATCAATATCCCCCTTATCTAGGGCGATATTAAATTGCTCGAACGCGCTCTTTATTTTATTCAATTCATTCATTTTGATTTGCCTTGTCGTTAAGCTTTCATAAGCTACATATTTGATATGCTTGTTGTTAAATTAAGACTTGGTTCGTGTCCTACGACCAATGGATTTGACGGTTAACCACCTTGTTGAGGGAGCACTGGAACACCATTCGGGCAATCAATAAGATAACCCCATCCGCCATTCTCAAGTTTCTTCGCAACTTCTGTTGATTCCCCTTCAGCTAGAATATTGCCGTCAGTGCTAATCACTTGCCATTTGGCCCGAGTAAGCGCTATGTCACCTGTGATAACTTCACTAATAATGTCACTCTTTATCTGAGGGCGAAGCGCTAAAAAGCTAAGGAAAACCTGCCTTGCACCATCTAACCCTTTGTGCGGTGCTTCCTCAGGTGGAAAAAAATAACGCAGTCGGGATGGAACATTGACACGATGCCGTCTATGTCACCTTCTTGTAAAAACGCACTTACACAATGGGCGATGTCTCTTGGCCGCTTAGCTATACGACGCTGATTGTTCATAATATATTTCTCCTTCATTTGCGCGTACCAGACGCGAAGTCTTCAGTTGCAAAGCAATATAACTTGCCTTATTGTCTTAATAAATAAATCAATTGAAAACAAATCGTTCGGAATAATGAACAATGAAAAATGTCAATCTTAATGATCTTGCGGTATTTACAGAGGTCGTTCGAGCAAACGGTTTTCGCGCTGCCGCAGACAAGCTAAACCTTGCACCGGGATCAGTAAGTGAAATCGTTCAACGCATAGAAAGCCGCCTCGGGGTGCGATTAATTGAACGAACAACACGTAAAATTTCACTGACAAATGCCGGAGAGAGATTGTTAAAAAGGTCGATACCTGCCTTGGCAGAGCTTGAACATGCGCTAAATGATACACAAGAAGAACAAGACGCCTTGGCAGGGACACTACGTTTATCGGCACCAAAGAGCAGCTCACCGTTTTTTCTTGATGAGGTTATCACTGAGTTTGCAAGCACTTACCCAACAGTGGACATAGAAATTATCTATAACGATGAGAAAGTCGATCTAGTGACCTCGGGAATAGACGGTGCTATCCGCTCCCAGACCTTGCTGGAAAACGGCAGCCACAGTGTTGAAATTGGCCCTGAGCTAGAAATGACATTGGTTGCCTCCCCAGACTACTTTAAGCGAAAAGGCCTACCAACACACCCAACCGAACTCACGCAGCATGACGGCATTCGTTTTGGGTTTGGCAGTGCAGACAGACTTGCCCCCTGGGAGTTCAAGGATGAACAAAATACCCTGTATATGGTAAGACCTAAGCCACGAATGATAGTGAATGATCTGGTCTCTTTGCTTCATTTCGCCCAATCTGGGTTCGGAGTGACCTATGTTTATCGAAAACCAGCAGACGCATTAATTCGCTCGGGAAAGCTCATTTCAATTTTCGATGAATACATCCCTAACTTACCCCGCTATACAATTAACTACTTAACAAAGCGCCACATGCCAGCAAGACTGCGGGCGTTTATCGACCTAGCAAAACGTTTTTAAATGACATCAGTGCCACTAACATAGGACAAAGATTCGCTACATTCTGCCGCAAAACCTTGTCCTATTAATCATGTTCATTGCCTTGGCATGCACATAACGCTTGCTATTCTGACAGTAATACCAATTCCATTAAATAATTGGCCTCTCAGAATTCATCCAGCGGGTTTTGAACAAGGCGTCGGTGTGTAGTAATGGTTGTTCCCTTTCAAATACCGAGAACGTAGTGCAAAACCCGCTGGGGAATTCCCTTCGGGCGAATTTTAAAAGGACTTACTCTGTGTTGCTCAAACTCGAAAGAGCACCACTATTACTTCATTTAAGCGCCTTGATTAAGTCCTTTTAAATTTTCGCTGAGTGGTTAATTATTTAATGGAATTGGTATAAGCAAGTCAGCGAATACTGGCTTAAAAAACATGTTACATATACAGGAGAGCTTTAATCACTGCTGTATTTCGCTAATTTGAACTATTGGCTGTGTATTGGTGAAATTAACCAAATCTGCCAAAATTTCCCCTTGATGAGGCCCAAACGCCTGCTGGAATGATTCCACCGATTCAAATACTAAATGCCCCATCGCGATGTAAGCTGCGGCCTGACCGGGCACGCCACTCGCTACCCCTAAATCAGCATGCGCTGACACAAGTGCCTCACCGACCAACACAGCCACCAGCGGCAGGTGCGTAGCACGGTAATAATCCATATCAAAGGTGGCGTCTTCACTGTTTGGGTATAACACACTGACTTTAATCATTAAAATTGTCCTATTTAGGTAATATGAGTATTGGTGCATTTACCAGAGCGAGCGGCCTACACATCAACATGAACGATTGTTCAAGTATGTATTAAGCTCGCTGTCAGTGCCAGCACTTTATTGCTGCATTTATGTTTAGTCTGGGATGTGGATAAAACCCAGCACGACATTGGCGAGGGGATAGCTACGTTGTTTCCTAGGCCCTTAGTGCTTTATCAGCGCTAGGCGGTTTACATTGCGCGGCAGTTTATCGCTGCCATACGGCCTATATTCACCGTTAAGTCATCCCCTTTACCGCGAATGCTGTTCGGCCCGTTGGAGTAAGAAAACCCTGATGCTGTGGGCTGTTGCACGAGCTCAATGTCTTGGTTGTTACGGGTCATGACAGCGCGTTCACTGTCCTTGTAAAAACGGACGGTAACAGGTTCATTGCGCTCACATTCGAAGATCACTTGGGTGTATCGCTGCCCCTTATCGGCTTGCTCAGGGGAGGAATCTTGTTCGATAGTAGGCGGGCTACATGCCTGCAGGCTGAACAGAGTAAATAGAAAAGCGTACGTGTGTTTCATCTAAACAACTCCTTGGTTCTAACGACCGCCACACATAATTTCAACTAAAGCCTTTCGGCAACTTCTTGTGCAGCACGTACTCCAGATACTATCGCAGACTCCATACCCGAGTACATAAACTCGGTATGCTCACCGGCAAAATGTAACCTGCCTTCGATACTGGCCATATGGGGTACTAATGTTTGTACTTGACCCGGGGCGAATTGAATATATGCCCCCTTTGAGAAGCGCTCGTTAGCCCAAGATTGATGATGAACAACGTCAGTTTTACCCTTAAGGTCAGGATAATATTTCTCTAATGCGCGCTTAACGGTGTTAACGGCTTCGCTGGGGCTAAGCATGTCTAACGCTTTCGCTTGTTGACCGTTTATCCAACTGGTTAGGTAGCACAATTGACCAGCATCATTGAGTTGACTAAACACTCTACCTAAAGCGTTGTCGGTCCATAAATTCGTCGCTTCTAACATAGAAGCATCTACTTGCTTCTTAACGGCAAAATGCACTTGGGTCACGGGTGTATATAGCGCCTTATCGATCGCTTGACGTTTCTGTGGGCTTATATCGCCTTGAATTGACACCTCTTTTAGTGCAGAAAACGGGCTGGTGACAATGCAGCGCTTAGCAATATACTGACTGCCATCTTCACAGCGCACCGCCACCTTATCATGACTTTGGTTAATGTGAGTCACGACCTTTTCAGTGTGTAATTCTCCTGTGAGTTCATCTCCTAAAGCCTGTGTAAAACGACTGTTTCCCCCTTCAATTTTTTGTGCCCCTCTTCCCCCGATACGAGCGAGACTCAATCGGTAAAATGCATCTGCAGCGGACAAGTCTTTTAAGCTCAACGCATTAATATTGGCATCCATTAAGCGCAGCGCTTGTGTTGAGATGTTTTGCTGGGAAAAATATGCGTCTAACGATATATCTAATGGCGCGTATTTTTCTGATGTCCAGTCCCAAGGCAGAGCATATTCTGGGCCTTTGCTTAACATCTGATAATATAAACGCGAAGGCAGCGTATTTTTTTCAGACGTTGCTAGCAAATTTTGTGGGTGAGTTGGCCATTCCTCGGCGCTAATACGTTGTCCGTTTATTACAAAGGCGTTTTGTTCAGCATATCGCCCCAACGACACAAGCGGTAAGCCAAGTTGCTGAGCGTAGGTGCGCATTAATCCGTATCCCTGACCGATTTGCAGTCCACCGGCCTCAACGTCCATACCGGTTGAATTGAGCGTGAGGATCCTTCCCCCTACCCGCTCGCGCGCTTCAAGCAGTAACACTTTAAGCCCCTGCGCTTTTAAGTAGCGGGCACTGGTTAAGCCAGCTAAACCGGCACCGATAACGATGACATCCGCGCGACTGTTACCACTAGCCCACAATGGCATGCTAATTCCACCAGCCCCCAACAGCAGTGAACTGGTAGCAAAACCTTTGATGATTTGCCTACGTTGCATCATTTACCTCTGATATAAACAACCTTGAATACTCGCCAATAAAAAAGCGAGCCAACGGCCCGCTACCTTTTTAGTTCAAGGAGCACCCTAAAATTTATATGAAGCCGTAATACCCACTTCTCGTCCTCTGCTCGGTGCGACAGGGAAAGCGCGCGAGCCAAAGGCAAAGCTTTGTACATCAACATATCTAAATACATAGGTTGGGGTATCGTTATCCGTAACGTTATTTACCCAAGCTGTTAAGCGTACGTTATCCAATTGCACCCCAGCTTTTAAATTGAGTAACTTACGCGAACCCGTTTCAATCAAGTTGTGCACATGGGCATAACGGCTCGAATCATATGAAAAATCCATACGACTAAAGACTTCTAAACCTTCTTTGATTTGCGTGGAATAGCTCAGTGCTAATGTGGCTTCATTCTTTGGTACTTGAGGTGGTGAATTGCCTTTAAGATCACCAAACTCACGTAAGTTATCCCCAACACAGAAGCTTGATGCCCCGCCCGGTGCAAAAAAGCGGCATTGGTTACTATCAAACAATTCTTCAAACTGGGCATCGGTGCGTGATAACCCAAATTCCAAGCTAAAATTCTCATTGATAAGCCAAGTACCTTCAATCTCAAGGCCCTTGATTTCCGTCGAGCCGGCATTAGATGTATATGAAACTGGCGGGCCTTCGACTTCATCAAAGCTATCGGTTAGCTGCTGTTTGGTCCAATCCATGGTGTAAGCGGCAGCTGACACGTACAAGCTTCCATCGAACAAGGTTGATTTCACCCCAAGTTCATACATCACCATGTCTTCTTCGTCTATAACGACCAAATCATTGGGCAGCAAGGTACTTGTATTGAATCCACCTGGGCTATTGCCTTCAGAGCGCGTTAAGTACATTAGCGTGTCGTCACTCACATCATATTCAGCGATAAAACGTGTCGTGGTGCTATCAAATTCGTTACTGACGTTAGCAAATTCCGCGTTTTGAATTAACTCATCATAAGCCTCAGTATTGACTTCGTCACTGGAGCGACGGATCTCAGCGGATAAACGAAAATCATCAGTAAACTCGTAGGTAGCCATTGCCATTAATGCTTGGTTTTCTAGTTCTTCGGCAAAGCTATCCACTGCATTTGGTTCGGCTTCTGAATGCCATAAGTATGCGCCCACCGACCAATACAAACGGTCATCAAAGGCACTAGAGCTGAAGCGTAATTCATGACTGTACTCATCTGTGCCTGATGTATCCAAGGTGTACCATGCATCTGCTGGTGCTAAGTATGGGCCACCACTGAAAAAACCAAAGCTAAAGGATTCTTCGTAGCCATTGTAAGTTTGATCTAAACCGGTTTCCCCATCTCGCGAGTTCCAACCACTGATCCATGAAAGGGTACCAAAATCGAAATGGTGGTTAATTTTAAAGCTAATATGCTCACTGGTCACCCGTAAACCATAATCATCATTATCGAGGAAACCGCCACCACCGATACTAATAGGCTGATTTCTGAGTGCTTCACCACAATAGTACGGCCGAGTGTCCAAAAAGCAGTTGTTTTCATCCGCTCCTTGAAATCCGAAAGGCTGCGCTTCGTCATCATTTTCGTTGTAAATGTAGTTAAGCGAAATATCAGTGTTCTTACTGGGAGTAAAATAGAAACCTAACATACCTGATTTAGTTTTTTCGCCACCCACATCTGGGCCGTCTTCCTTGGTGTTTTCCCAATCACCATCATAACTATCTGCTGAAATAGAGGCGCGAAAGGCAAACATGTCTGATAGCTTGCTTGATACCCCAGCGGCTAATTTCTGGTTCCCGTTTTGCCCTAATGTGAGGTTAACGTACCCTGATAACTCGTCACTGGGACGGCTGGTGATAAAGTTAATTGCCCCAGAAAAAGTACGACGGCCATACTGAGCACTTTGTGGACCTTTGACAATTTCTACTCGCTCAATCAAATCCAGCGGTAAACTTTGAATAGAGCCTCCAAAATATACACCATCAATAAAGTACGAGGCTTTTTGAGAGCCAAAGCCTGGGATCCATGACACGCCACGGATAACAGGAATATCAGATTGACGTCCGAATGTGCGCTCCATCGACATGCCCACTGCACTCACTGCGATATCGTTGATATTCCTCAAACCTGCTTCTTCGATATCGTCCGCGCTAAAGGTCGTCACAGAAATAGGGATTTTATTTAATGTTTCTTTACGATAACGAGACGTAACTTCAATTTGCTCAATCACGTCTTGATCGAATACCGTTTCTGTATCGGGTGCGTTTTCTTGAGCCATGGCTCCAAGCGGCATACTCACAAGCGGAGCCATTATGGCTAGCTTGCTCATTTGCGCGATTTTACTGCGACTAAAATGCATGTTCATGGGTGGTCCTCTAACTTTATTGTAATAATTTGGCGTTATACGCAACCCGAAAACGACAATGTCTTCAGTTGGCAGATATCACTCTAGCCAAATTTGCACGGACAAATTCGTTGAAAAAATCCACTATTGACATTTATCAATCAATTTCGTTTGACAAATGTCAAAGTTGACCACTGTTACAAAAAAGTGATAAGAACGTGATCTTTGGTATGCGTTGAGCGTAGATAACTCATTGACCGTCATGCAAAAAAAAGGCGGTGCATAAATTGCCCCGCCTCGTTCACATTGCGCCTAAACGACGCGCTTAAAAGCTGAAATGGGGCCGGATTTGTTTGATTTTTACACCCGCTTGCATCCATCGTAAATTCATACCCGTTGTTGGGTTGCTACGGTCGCTCCAAATATAAGTAATGGTTTTGCCAGTGGCGTCATCAATCAGACCAAACTTAAAAATTGGGTCAGAGGTATTCTGATAGGTTAATAACGCCAGTTGAATCGAGTAGCCCGTTTTTTCGCCTGTTTTCGCATCTTGCAAAGCAACAATTTGCCCTTCGTTGTGCAGTAACAAGTCACGATTGAAAATCCATCTGGCATCTTCCGAGGCCTCTTTTCCACCTACTCGAGCGCCGCCCCAGCCAGTAAAGTAAGTCACTTTACGATTTTTATGGGGAATACCCGCTTTGTTGCCGAAAACATAATTGCCATCTTCATCCGCGGCCTTATCCGCGATCCAAATTTCGTTGTCCGTTAGACGCAAGGTATCGTTAAAAAAGATTTTTTTACCGCTACGTTTAGACACAATACTACAGGTGTTATTCCCCATGGTGCCGTCAAAGTACTCACCGTTAAATCGCCAGTACACTTCACACCCCGGATACGTGACAATTTCATCTCGGGTTAATTTATCATAAAGCTCAGGGTGTAGATGCGCATCAGCATACTTAGCTTCGTCCTTGAAACGAAAGATATTGAGCTGTAAGGCACCCTTTTCTTCGTTGGGTAAAAATTGGTACAAGCGTTGACGATACACCTTACTCGGATCACCATCCATGTATTGCTTTACGAAGTATGTGGTGCCTTCAAGTGCAGGCGTTGCCAAAGGCGCAAAAACATGATGTATATGCTCATGTACCTGTAAGTCAGGCTCTTTTTCCTTATTGATATTGTCTTGCCAGTGCTGTTCGTGATTATCAAACTCAGCAGCGAACCATTGGTGAAAAAGAGATTCCTGGATAGTGTCTTTGGCTTGTACCTGAGCGTTAGTCGTTGAGGCCCTGTCTTGACTGGCACAACCAGCTAAAATAGCTGCCGCCCACAATACAGTGATGATTTGTTTCATAACTTTCCCTACTTGGTTAAATAAACGCATTTTCATTGCGCATATGGGTAATGTCTTGCTCGCTATACCCAAGCTCAGCTAACACGGCTTGGGTATCTTGACTAAATGCGGGCAAGCCAAGGTTCGGCTGAGCCGGTTCTCGGCGATACTTAACGGGTACGCCTAGATGCAAGTTGCCCTGCTCATCTGTGAGCAACATATCGCGTTGTAGCAAATGTTCATCACGAATAGCCTCATTCAAACTACGAACTGGAGACCAGCAAACATCAATATTCGCTAGAAATTCCTCCCAATAATCCAGCGGCTTCTCTAAAAACCTTGTTTCTAAAAAGGCCTTTACCGGCGCTTGCCCGGCACCGGGTGGAAGCCGACACAGGCTAATTAAATCTTCTCGGCCTAATGCGGTCAGAAGATTGCTAGCAAATTTAAGCTCGCTGCCGCCTAGGGTAAAATATCTGTCATCTGCGGTTTGATAAATGTTGTACATCGCTGCACCGCCCCAGCTACGTTCTTCTTTAGGTTCTGGTGAGCGGTTTTCAGCAAATGGCGGGCCCATCACATTGGCATACCAAGCAACCAAAGAATCCTGCATAGATATATCAAGGTAGTCACCTTTCCCTGTTTGCTGACAACGCAACAGTGCCATCAACACCCCAGAAAAAGCCATTAAACTGCCGGCCATATCAGCCACGGGCATTCCAGGCTGTGCTGGCTTGGCATCCTGTCCTTGATTAATTTGCACGGCGCCAGAATCTGCTTGAATACTCAGGTCGTGGGCAGGATTCAATCGTTTAGGTCCGGTTTGTCCGTAGGCCGAAATAGAACAGTAAACTAACTTAGGATTAATCTTTGCTATGGTATCGAAGTCAATTCCTAGCCGCTCAACTACCCCAGGTCTAAAGGCTTCAACTAATACATCGACGGTTTCACACAATTTATAAAACGCTTCTTTTCCTTTTGTACTTTTTAAATTTAAATTTATGCTTTTTTTCCCTCGAAATACGTTTCTAAACCAAACAGATTGGCCGTTTTGTTTTAAACCGATTTCTCGCACCGGCTCACCTGTCGGCGGTTCAAGGCTTAACACCTCAGCGCCATGATCGGCCATCATCATGGTAAAATGAGGTCCGGGCAAAAAGAGTGATAAATCCAATACGCGAAGACCTTTTAATTTCACCTTGTTATACTCCTAAGAATGACAAATGAACTACACGACTTTGTTTTGGCTAAGGCGGCTTATTTCCTGCTCGCTGTAACCCAGCTCTTCAAGTATGCTCTGGGTATCAGTGCCCATGGCTACTGCGGCTTTGCCAGTTAGGCGTTGGCCGTCGAGCTTAATCGGATTCGCTAAGATTTCCATGTCTTGGTTGTGGGGATGGGGAACGGAATGCACCATGCCAATATCGCGAATGTATTGGTTATTTAAGGCTTGAGGAACGTCATAGACTGGTGCACATGGAATGCGCCCCTTCAATATTTCAAGCCAATGTGCGGTAGAGTGTGCTGATAAAACGCGATCGATTTCTGCGGTCAGAACATCACGATTTTCACGCCGCGACGCCACATGCGCAAAACGGGGTTCTTTCAACACGTCGTCATCAAGAATATCAACCAGCACATCCCAGAATTTGTCTGTCATGGCCATTAAAAATACAAAGCTATCTTGGGTTTTATAAAGCTGACACGGCACGGTAGCTGGGTGCGCTGAACGCGCTACGCGCTGCACCACGTGCTGCTCATTTAAATACCAGGTCGCTGGGTAAGACAATTGATGCAAAGCCACATCAAATAATGAAACATCTACGTCTCTTCCCTGACCTGTTCGATGGGCACCCAGTATGCCCGCAATCAAACCTAAAGATGCCACTGCGCCAGTCATGAAATCGACCATGGACACGCCAAATCGCGTGGGCGCTTGATCAGGCTCACCTGTAAGTGACATCAAGCCAGCTTCGGCCTGCATTAAGTAATCATAACCCGGCCAACTAGCGCGGTCATTATCCCGCCCATAGGCAGATAAATGTCCACACACAATTTTAGGGTTTACCTGCTTTAACTGTTCATAAGTAATACCCAATTTTTGCGGTTGGTCGCCGCGTAAATTGTTGGTCACTGCATCGGCTGTTTTTACCAACTCTTCGAAAACTTTGCGTCCTTCCGCCGATTTTAAATTCAGAGTCAGGCTTTTTTTGTTTACATTAAAAGTCTGGTAGAAATAGCTGTCATTTTCACCGATAAAAAATGGCCCCGTTTGGCGAGACACGTCTCCCCCTATGGCCGGGTTCTCGATTTTTATCACCTCTGCGCCTAAATCAGCCAAATACATAGAGCCGTATGGGCCCGCACCGTATTGTTCAACTGCGATGATCCTTACACCATCAAGAGGGAGTTGTGTCATGCTTTTGTCCTGTTATCGTACGTCAAGTAAGCACGAAAGTGAGCGGTAGCTCACCATGTGCCATCGAGGATCAGTTAAATTTTATGTTTATCAATTAATTGCTTAGCGATAATAATGCGTTGCATTTCATTGGTACCTTCACCAATACACATCAGCATGGCATCTCGGTAGTAACGCTCAATGTCGTACTCCACTGAGTAGCTATAGCCGCCAAAAATACGCATGGCTTCATTGGCACAAAACACCCCAGCTTCTGAGCCAAAATATTTCGCCATGCCTGCTTCCATATCACAGCGCTCATTGGCGTCGTATTTTGTTGCGGCTTGCTCAATTAGCAACCGAGCGGCTTCCACTTGGGTAGCCATTTCGCCTAACTTGAGCTGAATAGCTTGGTGCTGACAAATGGCTTTTCCAAAGGTTTCACGCTCTTGAGCGTAACGCACTGCCAACTCTGTTGCTCCTTGAGCAATACCGGCGCCACGCGCAGCGACATTGATCCGCCCTAACTCCAAACCGCCAATGGCATGTTTGAAACCCGAGCCTTCTTTTTCACCGACTAAATTTGCCGCAGGAACACGTACATTTTCAAATACCACTTCACAGGTATCAATTGCTCGATATCCCAGTTTGGTCATTTTTGAAACGGTGATCCCGGGTTTAAAATTACCGTCAGCGTCTTTGGTCTCTACAATGAACATACTGGTGCCCTTGTGAGCAGGCACTGCATCAAGATCGGTTTTTACCAACACTGCTAATGAATTCCCATTGAGAGAATTAGTGATCCAGGTTTTTGCCCCATTGATGATGTACTCATCACCGTCTTTCACTGCGGTGGTGCGGATGGCTTGTAAATCAGTCCCTGCGTTAGGTTCAGTTAGTGCCACGCCCCCACGCAGTTCGCCGGTGGCCATGCGTGGTAAAAACCGCTCTTTTTGCGCTTGCGTGCCGCAACGTTCTATGGCCGAGGCTTGAATCAAATGCGAATTGAAAATCCCACTTGGGGCCATCCAGGCAGAGGCCACCTTCATGACGATCTTGGCATAGATGGAAGCGGGTAAACCTAGGCCACCAAATTCTTGACCTATGGTGGCACCAAATAGCCCCAATACTTTCATTTGCTCAGCAAGCGCATGGGGATATTTATCTTGTTGATCATGCTCTTTGGCGATGGGTCGAACATCGTTTTCAACCCATTTTTCGATCATGTCTATGATCCCTAATTCATCTTCTTTTGACCATGCGTCAGACATAGCAAACCTCTACTGATTATCTAGCGATTAATAATTAACTTTTTCTTCGACTGAGTGACCTTGTTTGGCGATAAGCATTTTGCGCACAAAGCTACACACTTGTTTGCCGTCTTGGTTAAAGCCCAGTGTTTCTACTGTCACAATTCCCGCGCCAGGACGTGATTTAGACTCTCGCTTATCAATCACTTTTGATTCTGCGTATAAGGTGTCATCTTCAAACAGTGGGTAGGTCATTTTGATGTCTTCCCAGCCTAAATTGGCAATCGCTTTCTGGCTAACATCGGTAACGCTCATTCCGACCATTAACGCGACGGTGAAAGGTGAACACACAATGCATTTACCAAATTCACTGGCTTTAGCGTACTCATCATCAAAGTGCATTGGGTGTGTATTCATGGTGAGCAAGGTAAACCACGTATTGTCAGTCTTGGTTATCGTGCGCCCAGGACGATGCTCATACACGTCACCTACGGTAAACTCTTCGAAGCATCTGCCGAAGGTTTCGCGATAACGGTTTTCACCCACTTTTTTTACATTCTGTACCATAGGTCATTCTCTCTTAGTTATGGATTTGACGACGTGTTACTCACTAACGCCAGTATGCGTTGACAGGCTAAAATTATCGGCCGGTCAACCATTTTATTGTTTACCACCACTACCCCTGCATCCGGTCCCTCTACAGCAGCCATGACTTGCTCTGCATAAGCGATTTGCTCTGCAGTGGGCATAAATGTCTGGTGAATAACTGGAATTTGACAAGGATGAATAGCGGCTTTACCACTGAAACCAAGGGCTTTGATCTTGTAGGTTTCGTCTACCAGCCCAGCTTCATTTTTAATATCCACAAACGGTACGTCGATAAGACCAACATTGGCTTTGGCCGCAGCAAACACCAATTGACTGCGAACAAACAACAAAGGCTGGTAGCTAAAATCACACCTAAGCTCACTCGCCATATCGGCACCACCAAACATGATGTGTTTGACCTGCTTACTGGCGCTGGCTATTTGGTAGGCGTTTTCAACCCCTTTTAACGTTTCAATGAGCGGTAAAAAGCGTGTGCTTGTGTTGCCGATAACACGCTGCGCATGCAATACATCTTCTGCTGATTCGCATTTAGCTAGCATCACCACTTCAGGTGCTAACGGCGCATTGGCAAACGCCTGTAGATCTTTCTCTCCCGCGTCACTGCCTACAGGGTTAATGCGCACGCAAAGCGATTGCGTTTGATGTACACACTTTAAAACTGCATCACGTGCTGAATCTTTGTCATTCGGTAGCACAGCATCTTCTAAATCAATGCAAACCAAATCAGCACCAGCCCCTAAGGCTTTTTCAAAGCGTTCAGGGCGTGAGCCAGGCACAAAAAGCAAAGAGCGTAAAATGGTGTTCACTAGGCCACTCCATCACACTTGTTAGGTGTATAGCCTGATGCTGGTACTTGCTCTTGGAAGGTTTCTGCTATTTGTTGACGGGTGGCAAACCACACACCTGGTTTTTCACTGACATACTTCAGGAACGCCTCAAAAGCACCAATACGACCAGGTCGCCCAATAATGCGCAAATGCAAGCCTAAACTCATCATTCTGGGCTGCTCTGCTCCCTCTGCGTATAACACGTCAAACGTATCAATGGCGTATTTCAGCCACGCATCTGGTGTTAACGAAGGCGCTACCCACATTTTCATATCATTTGAATCCAATGCGTATGGCACGATGACCATGGGCTCATCTGAACCTTGCACCGCATCCCAAAAGGGCGCATCGGCGCTGTAATCATCCATGTGATACAAGAAGCCTTCTTCTTGTAAAATACGGCGCGTGTTTTCAGTCAGTAGGTAGCGTGATAACCAGCCTAACGGTCGCTTACCTGTGGTCTTTTCAATACTGGTAACAGCATCTTTTATAAACTGCCGTTCTTCGTTTTCATTCATACGGAACTGAAACACCCAGCGATAACCGTGAGAACAGGTTTCATCATTTCTGCGGCGAATTGCTTCGGCAATTTGTGGTGCTCGCTCTAAACTTAATGCCGCTGCCGTCCACGTTGCCGGCACCTGATATTTATCGAGTAACTTGATGATCCGCGGCGCGCCTTCCGTGATCCCGTATTGATAATTTGACTCGTTACCGTAATTACGCATCGGCTTTTTAAGGTGAACTTGCAATTCATCCACCGGCTCCATGCCCTTATCGCCTTCTTTAATGCTGTACTCTGAGCCCTCTTCAACGTTCACCACTATGGACATGGCGAGTCGTTTGTCTTTTGGCCATTTATAATCTGACATTAAATTGCTCTCTCATCTTCTTGTATGTTTTTTCAAGGACATTTCTGATTTACAGGCGCTTTCACCACTAGTGATATTCTTCACCGCCGGATACGTTCATGCACTCACCCGTGATGTAACTGGCTTGCTCGGAACACAAGAACGCGCAGGCTTTGGCGATGTCTTCTTGCAACCCTGGTCGGCCTAGAGGAATGCGCTCGCGCATGTCTTGCATATACTGTTCGTGGCCTTTGCCTGTCACTTCTGAAAAGTGGGCGTTTTGCCATGCCCCTAAACCCGTTGTGACATGGTTTGGACAAATTTCATTCACGTTGATCTTGTGACTGCCTAGCTCAATCGCCGCTACGCGGGTCAAGCCGTTCATGCCATGTTTTGACGTGGTGTAAGCAGAAGCATGTCCAAAGGCTGACTTGGACGCTTGAGAGCCAATATTGATAATTTTGCCGCCTTTACCTTGCTTTACCATTTGCGCTGCGGCGTACTTCACCCCAAGAAACGCACCTCGTAGATTAACCCCAAGCACTGCGTCCCACTCATCTACCTGCATATCAAGAATGGACTTCATTAAGTAGCCGATTCCTGCGTTATTCACCCAGATATCAAGGGAACCGTAGGTTTGTACTGCAAAGTCGACTGTGTCTTGCACGTCCTTTTCGTTTAAAACGTTACACACAAACGCACTTGCTTCACCGCCTGCTTGCTTAATTTCAGCCACAATCTGATTCATTTCATCACTGTGGCCTATCGCACTGTCAGGCGTGTGTTCACTAACAGATTTACCTATGTCAGTGATCACCACTTTGCAGCCTTCAGCAGCCAGTCGCTTAGCCATGGCTTCACCAAGACCCGCTTGACGGCCAGCCCCAGTAATAACCGCTACTTTGCCTTTTAATTCAGGATATTGAGACATAGCGTCACCTACAGTTTTGATGTCATGATAAAGATAGGGTTATCCGCGAACTGCTGAAACTCGCTGGCGACTTTCTGCATAGTCGCTGTTGCGACATCTTGGCCGAATTGCTCCATGTCGTTAATTTTGAGAATTTCGATATATTGATACGGCGGCGTTGCCTCACTCATCAATACACCTTCTGCTTTTAGCACTTCGAATGAATCAACCGACGCGAGGCCGCCTGCGGTAGGAATATCGGTTTGTATGGCCCATTGACGATAAACACTTTCATCAACACCGGCTTGCAAATTGAATAATACGACTATGGTGGTCATTGGTTGCCTCGAGCAAAATAATTTGTACGGACAAATTTAGTTTGTGTCAGAAGGCAAGTCAATCATTGCTGAAATTAGCTCTGGAGTATTTGACAAAAAGCAATTGGGCGCATAAAGCGATACCCATTAAAGTGCTTTCACACTCGCTCTCCCATAAATAGCGACGCAATCTGAGCCAATCAACACAGATAATTTTATAGAGACACCCATGCTAAAATCGGTCAATTTTCAGAACTAAACTTGATGCGGATTCCTACTTAATGACGCGACTGTTATGCCCCAGTTACGAAAAAGCCAAATCAACTTAATAGATATGCCTTATTTCATTCACAACATCCATGTCGTTCACTTCTTCGAAGCAAGCTAAAATTGTGCAAATTATATTTCCGATCATTTTGTCACTGTGTGCCTTTCTGTGTACACCGGTCTTCTTTATACACGGTACTAAACAACTTATTGGGCTGAACAATTTTATAGAGACACCCATGCTAAAATCGGTCAATTTTCAGAACTAAACTTGATGCGGATTCCTACTTAATGACGCGACTGTTATGCCCCAGTTACGAAAAAGCCAAATCAACTTAATAGATATGCCTTATTTCATTCACAACATCCATGTCGTTCACTTCTTCGAAGCAAGCTAAAATTGTGCAAATTATATTTCCGATCATTTTGTCACTGTGTGCCTTTCTGTGTACACCGGTCTTCTTTATACACGGTACTAAACAACTTATTGGGCTGAACTACGGGCATTGTCGTGACTAGGTGGAAGAGCATTTACCGTTTTATCGACCGTGTTTGCCATCGATAGCGCGGCTAGCGTATTTTAAAACAGCTCTCGCTGGCCCGAAGGGCGTTGAAGTAGCCCTATGGGGCTCTTTGTGTGGATAAAACCTTGGCTGATAATTGGGACACTGAATCGGTACTTACGCGCTAACGCTGATGTGGATTGAACTGGCATTTTGACTCCCCTTGTTACTACCGGTGATTTCTCAACTTAAATTTATGGCTTAGTAAGGGGTATTCCAGTGGCGCGATAAGGGTGCTTTTTCGTGCGGTTTTACTTGTTGTTTAGATTTGGCATGCTAATTCGGCAAATGATAAAAAATAATCTTTCCTAAGTGTGCCTATAAAAAGGCATTTTTGTTATATTCCCTAGATTGTGCACTGTAATTTTAAATTTTTCGGATGGCGTATTAATTCATGTCAACATCTCTTCTACATCCAAGACATTGGGCGAGCTGGTTTGCAGTACTTATTCTTCGGATTATTGCCTTACTTCCCTTTAAAGTAAAAATGTTAGCAGGCACTGCATTTGGCAAAATCGGCTATCGATTTTTCAAACGTCGTCGCCATATCACCGCCACCAATATTGCACTGTGTTTTCCTGAAAAATCGAAAGCGGAACAAGAACAATTGGTCAAAGATATTTTTGTGGCCAATGGCATTGGTTTCTTTGAAATTGCTTGGGCGTGGTGGGCTAAGCCCGAGTCGTTACGCAAGCGCTTTAGCGTAGAAGGCTTAAAGGTATTACAAGCTGCGACGACCAATAATCAAGGCGTATTGCTCATTGGCGGTCACTATACCCACTTGGACCTAGCAGGCATGATGGTTAATTTAGTGGCCGACATGGACGTTATCTACCGTAAAAATAATGATCCGGTTTTTGAATACGTGATCACCGAAGGCAGAAAACGTGTTTTTAAAAACGTATTTGAGCGCTCTGATATGCGCGCTATTATTCGCTCCCTGCGCGAGGGTCGCGTGGTGTGGTTCTCACCGGATCAAGATCACGGCATAAAGAACTCTGTATTCGCGCCATTTTTTGGTATACCTGCCACGACTGTCACATCAGCCAGTAAATTAATGCGCTTAGGCAAGGCCAAACCGGTCTTCGTCGCCCATAAACGTGACCTTGAAACCAATCAATATAAAATCACCTTTGCTATTCCAGAGGCTGAATTTCCAAGTGGTGATGATGTGCAAGACGCCACCATTATCAACCAAATGATTGAGAGCGCGATTCGTGAACAACCTGATCAGTACATGTGGGTTCATCGCCGCTTTAAAACTCGCCCACCAGGGGAGCCTTCTGTTTATTAGTCGATTGATTTTTACACGCGGAGTAAGCGATGCCCACAAGCGCTTCGCTTGTACAGTTGCTTTTTAGTTAGCGTTAGAAAGTATCGCCCTTTTGACCCAGTTCAAAACCCTATTTTAGCAGAGTGTAATACAGGTATTCCCATGCCAATTGCACACTGTACAAAGGCGGATACGAATAGTCTTCAACCTCCGCGACCATGTACTGTGGCGGGTCAAATTCAGTGTGGTTAAACAGCGCTGCCCAATCGATTTTCCCGCTTGCGCCTAGTTCTTTGTCGTCTTTGATATGCCAACTTAAAAATCGCTTCGGGTATTTTGTGAAATACGCTTGAGGTGATACTCCGGCAACATGCATCCAATAAATGTCAGCTTGAAAAGAAACATAGTTAGGCTCAGTGTTTTCTAATAAATAATCATAGATAAGCACGTCTTCGACACGCATAAATTCATCAGCATGATTATGAAACGCAAAGCTTATACCCTGCTCTTTGCATAATTTTCCAATGGCATTGTAATACTCAGCATAACGCTGCAGCTGCGCCAAGTTTTGGATTGAACTCAGTTGATTATTAGAGGTAGTTAAGTATTTCACTCCCGCTTGTGCGTGATCGCGTATCGTTTTTGACCACCAATCCATGGCTGCCTGCCAGTCATCAGAAGCAGGCAGATCATAAAAGGTCATCGACCCTAAAAACTGCATACCACTGTCTTGCACCACTTGGCGAAATTTTACCGGCGACATGCCATAAAACGTTCCTTGGTCATATACAAATGTTTCTACAAATCGATAGCCCATTCTGCCCAGCTCTCCCAGTGTCTTAACGGGGTCATGTAGCATATCTTGGTGAACTGAAACCAATTGAATACCGATATTTTTATCCTTTGGGTTAGCTTTGATATACCGCGTTTCCCAGGTGTTTTTACCCGCTTTATCAAAGCCTTTCAGTAGCACTTTGGTTGGACTTTGAAAGTCAAATTCCACGGACAAATAAAAATCTCCTAACATATCGCGATCGCGCATTTTCCAATGATTATCTGTTAAGAATCCCCCTTCCCCTTTAAAAATAACACCGTCTTGGTTTTGTCCTAAGGCGATAATTTGTTCTGTCTTGGAGTCGTAACCAATAAGCTCCGTGAGCACTGTCTGGTATTGCCCCTGTTGGTATTGAAGCACTTCTACTTGAATGGATTGCCCATCCATGGTTGATGTGTTGTTCATTTTAATGGCAGGCAACGCAGCGACCTTGTCAGTCTTTGCATGCTCGCTACTTACCCAATGGCCAACATATTGATGTAAACGAGCGGCTTGCGAGCCAAGTAATTCTTGCGCACTCAACTGAGAAATAAAAAGGACGAGCATTACAAGCGTTGCGGTTACTTTCATATTGATTGCCTAATATTACATAATCTGAATTCATCCCAGCGGCCTTGGTGTATCTGCACATTTGCTTTTTGAACCACCACGCTGAGTGCCATCGCTCCACTAGCAGGACGCGTTAACCGTGTTTTACCGATCTACGGCACATGTTAGCTGGCACTAGATTATCTTGAGTATTATGATTTTTTAATTTACGGGGATGTTTGTACTTAAAAACCTGAGTTAAGAATGTCTCACCTTTGCTCACGCACCGCACTGACTGAACAGCAATCTTGATTAAAGCGCCGCGATGCAATACTTTAGCGCGCACATCATTTAGCAAAAGAGTCTTCCGTGTTTTATTTAGTAACGGTCACCGTTTTATGGGCATTTTCGTTTTCTTTAATAGGCGAGTATTTGGCTGGCAGCGTAGATAGCTACTTTGCTGTTCTTACCCGAGTGTTACTCGCATCTTTGTTATTTTTACCGTTTCTAAAAGTGTCACTGCTAACTCCCAAACAAAAGCTCGCCCTAGGGGTATTAGGAGCCCTGCAACTGGGCATGATGTACATATTTTTCTATCACTCATTTCTTTATCTGTCAGTTCCTGAAGTGCTGTTATTTACCATTTTCACTCCGCTGTATGTGACTATGCTTAACGATGCGCTTTTTAAACGCTTCACTCCTTTTCATATGATGTGTGCGCTCATCGCCACTGCCGGCGCGGCAATCATTCGTTTTGAAGGTGTCAGCGAGCACTTCTGGGCAGGCTTTTGTATTGTCCAAGGGGCTAATCTTTGTTTTGCTCTGGGTCAGGTGGGCTATCGGAAACTGGCCACTACATTTCAACCTGAGGTGACAAATCACAATATATTCGCTTGGTTCTATTTGGGCGCGCTGGCTGTGGCCTTACCTGCATTCTTTCTTTTCGGAAATACCAATCAATTACCGCAAACTCCAACACAATGGGGGGTGCTTTTCTGGCTAGGCGTGGTGGCATCTGGGCTGGGGTATTATTTTTGGAATCAAGGGGCCCTTAAGGTATCGGCTGGCACCTTAGCCATAATGAATAATGCACTTATTCCCGCAGGGCTTATTGTTAACCTGCTATTGTGGCAAAAAGACACTGATTTTAGCCGCCTTGTATTTGGTGCTGCCATTATTGCAATTGCATTGTGGTTATCGCAAAAGCGCAGTGCAATGGATCGGGGAATAGAAAATAATCTGTAGTGCGATGCTGGTTAAGCACAGCAAGAAGCGTGTTCCTAGCCTGTTTATACAGGTCGATAAAGGCTGTTCATTTGGTAGTCTTTTCTTGGTCCGTTTACCTGCCATGTTGACTGCCAACATGGCCAATCATCAAACCTATACGTCACCACGTAATGATCGTCGCCACACAAGTGTTTTGCAGTGGGCTCAACTGCACTAAAGGTATGAAAATAGCGATTATCATCAAATAACACGTCAATTTTCCCATCTGTTCCCTGTTGCCATAAATAGGCGCGTTCAGCGTGTAACGTTCGACCGTCAGATGCCGTCACCACCCCTGATTCGTGGTATAACAAATGAGAACCCGACGGCGTAAAATTCGCCGTTCCCTTAAATAGAAACGCTTCACCACTACTTTGCAAGATCTGCCTACTTAGCTGCCATGCCCCCACAAAACTTTGCAGGCAGCACGGATGTGCTTCTGTAGCTACCGCAGTAGGAGCGCAGGCTGAGTTGTTGTTTCTATTTTTCATCGCTAATCCTTACCACTCTACCCAAGTGAATCTACCTAAGCGAATTTACTCATGTAAATTTTCCCAAGCATGTATCACGCCCCATAGATTATCTCTGCTTGTTACCAGAGATAGCTGATCGTAAGCGATAACTGCTCTGAACGTCCTGGTGTACCTGGAATTTCCTCGAACGATTCATCCCAAAGGTTATCGGCTGCAAGGATCACATTTAATCCTTCAAACTGCGGTGGTAAATAAGTCAGGGTAATATGCGTGAAAAAAGCCGTATCGCCTCCCTGTCGCAGTACATTCTCTTCTTGCTTGCGCCATTCATTGTCTACTTTGATTTCAAACGAATCCCCTGGATACCAAATCATCCCCAAGGTAAAACGATGAGGAGGGTAATTTAATGCATAGAAGCTCGCATCTATATTCTCATCTCGATAGTTTTCAGATTTATCCAGAAAGGCATAGCTTGTCACTAAATCGACTGCATCTAAACGTGCAATCGCAATAAATTCCACACCTAAGGTTTCAATGTCTACCGGATTTGCCACCCGCGCGGATGTGGAGTCAAAGCTGTACGTCCAATCGGTGAGCTCGTTATCCCAGCGGTAGAACACGGCAGAGTCTACTCGCCATGTTGCTTCATCGAAAGACATACCCAACTCAAGATTTTTGCTAGTTTCTCGTTGAAGGGCATCATTGCTTCTAAAGAGTCCACTTGAGGTACTGCCACCAATGGCTGTATACCCTGCTACTTGAGTAGCTTCTGAATACGACAAGTTGACCGTATGCACCGAATTATCAGGGTTTAATTTTTGCCAAACAATATCGCTTATTAATGAAAGCTGCGAATCATCTCGGTTAGTATCGTCATATGCCGCCCCAACACGAAACGTTAACTGCTCACGATCGCTAAAGGCCACTGTATACTCAGGTACCATACTTACCTTGTAGTAATCTCGCGAGGTAAAATTGTTTTCAAGACTCGTCGATTCAATCTCATCCGCCGAGAGCTGAACAGCGTAGTTAAGCGCGAGTGTGTCAGATAGCTCATGGCGACCCGAAGCAGCAATGGCTTTGACCTTAGTTTCGTGAAACGCTTGAAAGCTATCTGGGTTTTCCCGTGAAAACACATAATGATCGTTATGCTTTCGATAGTAAGCTGACACTTCAAAATTGCTATTTTGTGCATATTGCTGCTGATGATTAACCATCAACAAACGAGTTTGTAAGTCCTCTGTTTCATTGACATTAAAGGGGGTATACAGGTTAGGCCAACCAAAGAACTTTTCTTGATAACCGAAAAACACATCAGTTTGCGACGTATCACCTAATAATTGCACACGCCCTGATGCCCGTTCGAAATTGTGATCCCCATTTTCGATACTGCCATCGCTTTGGGAGCGCGAGTATTCACCTTCAACACCTACTTTCCACTGTGAAGCATCATCAAGCGCCCAAGAAGCGGCGTTGTGTATCCTTTGCATATTAAAGTCATTATTGCCAACACCGACTGACACACTACCTGCTGTTTGAATGGGTCGCCATTGATATGCTACCGACCCCACAGAGCTATTCGTACCGTAAAGTGAGTTATCAACGCCAGTTAAGATAGCGGGGGCACTTAGCATTTCCGGCGCAATCGGTATTTCTGCCACGTAATGCCCCGATTGCGGATCAATAAGAGTAGCACTGCCTACGCTAAAGCCTGTGTTTTCAAATATTCCACCACGGATCGTCACATCCGCCTGAGCTTCAGCCATATTCCTAGATTGAAGGTCGACTCGGGGATCGTATTCTAAATTTGAAATCGGGGTTGTAAAGGTACCAACAGGTGATTCATTCGCTGTTGCCGCGCCTTCAATGGTAATTTTTTCTACCTGCCCTACCCTATTCTTTTCACCGTCGTTGTGCACATCTTTATCGCTCTTATTTGCAACCACGTGACCAACATTCACGGTTTGTAAACCAGCACTGTAAGCAGAGAGAGAAATACTAGAGCCGATACATACGGCGATAATCGTTACAGGGCGAATCATTGTTTATCCTTGTTGCGTGTTTTTGTGTGTTTTTTTAAAGCGCGTGTTTTGTTTTGCAACGAGCTAACAAAACGGCATAGCCTGCGTACCCAGCGACGGGCTTTATACTTGGTTAAATCATTTATTGACAGTCAGATATCGATCAGGTGTGCGCGTTAACCCAATATAAAACGGGCGAGGATTGTATACGATTCAGTGATACCTAGAAAGGTGAGGCAACGAAAGAATGCACAGTAAGATGCCTGTGAACACAAAAGCGAATTTTATCTAAAAGCATACACAACGCGATGGGTAGCCAAGACTTCGATATATGCTCTGTGTCGTAGGCGTCTTTTGTACGTTTCCTTTGCTAAACACGCTAGAAAAGCGGTCGCACTCTTTCGCACCAAGTAGTGACGCAGGCTAAATTAGCCGTTGAATTGTTTCATTACCACTTTGTGAGTTCATCTTGCACGGTTTGCATGTCAGGATCATCTCGCTCAAGTTCCTCTTTATCCTGCTGCATAATACGCAGTACGCGAGCTAGATAAGCTTGGGTCTCAAGACTGCGCTTGGCGACCTCTTCTTTACTTGGTTGGTACTGATCAAGTTCGCCTTTTTCAATTACCCCTTTATCCACCAACATACATTCAAGGGATGATAAGCGCTCTTTGACTACTGATAACTCCATGGCCAATGTCATGGCAACTGATAGCGCCTGTTCAGTTTGTTTGTCTTGCAAAAAATAAGGTCGCTGACCTTTTGCTTTGCTGCCAGCTAGATTGATTTTTTCACTCTGTGTTAGGTGTTTTTTAACTTCACTCATGCTGCATTCTCTCTCATTTTTGCATGCTGTCCTTTCCATAGCCCTAGTGCGTTCCAAACAGGTGAACGACCATAGTCTTCCCCATCAGTTTTTGGCTTACCGAATATTTTTTCGTCTACTTTTGACACCACACCTACATCAAATAAATCGTTAGGATCAAATCCACATTCAGCAAAGACTTTTGGCAAGTCAAGCTCGTGCATAGGCCCCCAATAGGGCTCGTTGTTAAAGTACGTGTCCCAGTCACGAATAAATTGTTGGTATACATCCATGCCCGCATATTGCGGCTGTTCAAGATGCAAATTCAAGCCACCATCGGCTAATAACCTATGTATGGTTTTAAGAATTTTCGGTAACGATTGATGAGACAATTCATGCAGAAACATCGAGGTCGTGATCAAATCAAATGAACCATCATCAAATTGTCTAAGATCTTCCGCGTTAGCTTGTACAAATTGAATATTGTGCACGCCCAATGATTTCGCGCGTGCATGGGCATACCGTAAACTTGGGCGAGCCACGTCAACAGCAATCACCTCGGCATGAGGAAAGTGCTCAGCCAAAGGCACAGCATTGTGCCCCACAGTACAACCAATATCTAAAATACGCTTAGGTGCAAATTCAGGGTGTTGCGTCTTGAGCCAGTTTGCAATGCCTTGACCGCCACCGTCACTGAGCGCTCCCAATAAACCTGCGGTGGTCACAAATAAGCCCAAATCGTAACTTGCCGCCACGGTGACATCGTTCTCGAAATACTCTTGATAATAACAACCAGGTTGGCAATGAATGTCCACCGAACCCACATTAGGAGGAATGCTTATGCTGTTATCCAACTGAAGATTTACATCATCGACACAGGCTTTATCGACATTCTCTACTATGCCTTCAATTTGCCCCAGTACCTGAGAGCGCGCAGCTTGATGACGCATTTCCATGGTATTTCGGCGCAAGGCACTCCACACTTGAAAGTAACCATTGTTCAGCATGTGCATTCGTACTTCATGACGTGATGTGGGTTCTTGGCCAGTCTGAGCAATAATGGCCGGTTTTACCTGCTTATCATAAGCAGTCTTCACTCCTGGCAATATCTGGCTACTTAAATGTACATTTAAATGCGTTAAAAAATTTAATCGTGCAACTTCATCATGATTGCCGCTAGGAAATACGCCGTGCTTTGTTAACACATCCCAGCTTGGTAATGCGTTACTGCTCATTTTCGCCTCCAATGATCTCAAATTCAGTTAGTTCATAGTGGGTCTGCATGTAACCATCCACACCGGCTTTGAGTAATAAATAATCATCATCGGCCGTTACCCATAAATTATAAGGAGGATGCTCTTCCGGTAAGTTGCCTGCGGTATCCACTACTTGGAAATGCCGCGCGGTAAACTTGCCCGCCTGAACTTCAATCTCTTCCTCACCTAGGTACTGGATACCCAACCCATTCATTTTAAACAGTAGCGGCCCGGTTGCGCCACGATGATCAGGCGAGGTCAACATAATATCAGGGAAAAACGTTTTTCCTGGTCCTTGAGTTAAATCATACAGTTTCATCAGTATGCCATCACCTACAATCGGGTGAGACTGTAACCATTTGACTGACTGTTCAAGTTCAATTCGCTGGCTTATGCGCCCGTCTCTTTGGTTATGGGTTTCACACTCAGCATAGGAATCGGTAAAGCGGATCCAGCCGCTTCCTTCATATTTATCCCCAACGGATAAGCGTACACTGCAGTCAATTGGGCTGCAGTCTTGTCTCATGGACTGAACGACGTCACGCACCACATTTGGTTCATCATCAATTTCGCAGTGAGCGTGCATAACTTGCACCCCATCCGATTGATTCGTCAAGGTAAAGAACTCTCTTCCACGCGCTTGTCCAAATCGTTCAGGTTTTTTACTGGTGTATTGAATCGTTCCGCGAATCGTTCTGTGCTTCATGTTTGGTCTGCCTTAATTTTGCTTATTTGAAGGGCATATTTGTCTGCTTTTAAAAATAATTTAGTGATCACAACCAGCCATTTTGGGCGATGTCAATTTGTCACCAATTAGATTTGCAAGCTATGCTAAAACTGAGTTATAAATATAATTGTTATATCAATAGCACATTAACTTAAAGGTGCACTAAAAATTAATGCAATTCAAGGTTAAATTGTTGTCAATATCAGCCATAAAACCTATGACAATTATCAAAAATTTAAAGGTAATCCGATGCAAACGACCACTAAAACCGCAAAAGAAATATATAACGATGTAAAAAATAACCCTGCGCGAAAACGTTTCGGTTTTGGCAACAAAGCCGTATTGGTCAATATCGACCCGCAAAAGGCCTATACCTGTACCGACGAATTTGCCACGGCGTATGAAACAGATCCGCGCCAAATGGAGTATATCAACGAGATGTCGAAGACATTTCGCTCTTTAGGCTGGCCGGTTGTTTGGACGCACGTAGCCTATATGGAAAGTGCGGAAGATGCCGGTATATGGGGTACACGCACTGATACGCCAGACTCCTTGCAAAACATTAAATTTGACTCGCGACGTAGCGAATTCGACGATCGCCTCGAAATCGACTACGTCAAAGACGTGGTGTACTTAAAAAAAATGCCCTCAGCGTTTTTTGAAACACAATTACAGTCACTGCTGGTATGGCATCAAGTGGATACCGTGATATTAACTGGCGGTTCAACCTCGGGTTGCATTCGTGCCACAGCCGTCGATTCACTCTCTAGAGGCTACCGCACCATAGTGCCAGAAGAGTGCGTAGCGGATAAACATGAAAGCTATCACTATGCCAATTTAACTGACTTGTCATTAAAGTATGCCGACGTACTCACGTTGGCAGAAGTCAACCAATGGCTAACACAACAGCAAGGCAAGTAGCCAGTAACGAGGTGTCGAAAAATGAAAAGTGATCCTGGATTTTACGATTATTGGCCTTATGAAAACCGCCCTAAAATACGTTGGCCTGGTGGTAAAAAAATGGCATTTTGGGTGGCTCCGAATATCGAGTTTTATGAACTAAACCCGCCCTCTAACCCATCACGCAAAGCGTGGCCTCAGCCCTACCCAGCTACACAAGGCTACAGTATTCGCGATTATGGCAATCGCGTTGGGCATCAGCGGCAAATGGACTTGCTCGACAAATACGGTATTCGCGGTTCTATTTCGTTATCAACGGCTTTGTGTGACCATCACCCAGAAATTATTCAAATGTGCAAGGAGCGTGATTGGGAGTTTTTCAGCCACGGTATTTACAATACGCGCTACACCTACGGTATGTCAGAGCAGCAAGAGCGCGACATGATCAAAGATTCCATGGAGACGATTTATCGGCATACTGGGCAAAAATGCGCTGGCTACCTAGCACCCGCCTTATCTCATTCTGAGTTGACCTTGGACTTATTCGCCGAAGTGGGCACTGAATTGTTTGGCAATGAAGGGGGGATTTATACCTGCGATTTATTCCATGACGACCAACCCACGCCTATTCACACTCGCAGTAACAAGCCCTTTGTGTCTATTCCCTATTCACTGGAAATGAACGACACCATTGCTTTTGTGGTCAATAAAATCGAGCCTAGACGTTACGGGGAAATGTTAAAGAAAAATTTCGACCGTTTATATGCTGAGGGCGATGAGTCAGGCACCATTATGTGTATCCCTACTCACAATTATCAAGTGTCTTGCCCCCATCGTATGAAAGCATTTGAAGAAGCGCTCGATTACATCACCAGTCACGATGATGTGTGGGTAACCACAGGGAAAGAAATCGCTGACTACTACCTAGCGCATTACTATGAACAAGCCAAAATAGACATTACGCAAAAAAATGCAATTGCTCTTAATAACGCTGTAGCCCTTGATAGCGCTGCAGCCCAGAAGAAAGGAGCGAAATAATGGCGCTAGATAAATCTTACCTAGAATACAGTCATCGTAGCCATGGCATGGATCACAACCGTTACGACTGGTCTATGCTAACCGACAGACCCAAAGTTACCTGGCCTGATGGTAAAAAATTAGCGTTGTGGGTAAATGTACCTTTGCAGTTTTTCCCGCTGGATCAAAAAGGTGAACCATTCAAAATTCAAGGTGGCATGACCATGCCCTACCCTGATCTACGGCATTTTAGTTTGCGCGATTACGGCAACCGAGTGGGCATTTTTCGTTTTTTAAAAGCGTTTGATAAATACGGCGTAACGCCTACCTTTGCCATGAACACTGAGCTTGCCAAACGCAACCCTTATTTGCTCAATACCATCAAAGAGCGGGGAAGCGAAATCATGTGCCATGGTATGCACATGGATGCCCTGCATTATGGCGGCCAAGACAAGCAAACCGAAACCCAGTTAGTACAAGACTCGTTGTCACAATTACGCGAATTAACTGGGCAAAACATTACCGGATGGTTAAGCCCTGGGCGCAACGAAAGTGAAAACACCCCAGAACTACTCGCCGCAAACGGCATAGAGTATTTTTGTGATTGGGTAAACGACGACATGCCCTACACGTTCAAAACGCAGCAAGGTAACTTATGGGCTATGCCGCTTTCTAATGAATTGGATGACGCTTTTATTATGCTTAATAACTTGCACAGTGAAGACAGTTACGCTGAGCAAATGATTGATGCCTGTGACTTTTTATTAAAAGAAGCAAATGAGAGTGGCGGGCGAATTCTGAGCTTAAATATTCACCCATGGATGCTAGGGCAACCCCACCGTATTGGCGCCCTAGAGCGGGTTCTTGAATACGTGATGAGTCAAGATGTTTACAGCGCTAGCGCCAGTGATATTCTTAAAACGTTTACATCACAAACTACGCCCTAAAGCGCCTTTAACAGTCAACCCGCGGGGCATTTACATCCTGCACCGCGGGTTGTAGGTAGCTGCCGAAACGGTCTTGACAGACCGCTTCGTAACCAACTAATCAGCATATCCGCTGCCAATCGCCCGAAATGGCATATCCAACTCTAACTCTGGTACCTGTAACCCAACCCAAGCAGGAAACGTATTGCTGTTTGGCCCTGGAAATAATGTATATTCGTTTGCCCAAGGGTAGCGTTTAACCGCCGCGATGACTTTGGGAATAAGCTCAGCGGCTTTTTCACCCTGAATCGATAACACCCGGTTTGGTTTGGCCCCATACCAAAATCGATCAGGCGTAACGGTTTGATATTCACGTAACGCTGGTAACCCGTCTCTTACTCGCCAGCCAACCACTTCATATACTGTGTATTCAGGGTCGTTTTCATGCTTCAAGGCCAACCAAGTATGCACCGCAAACCAACCGCGCCAACTAAAGGCATCGGCTGCGTAAACCTCAATCGATGCTTGGGTATCCGTCAGCGGATTAAGAGCGAGACCAGCAGGCTCTCGAGATGCGGTACGCCAATCGTTCGCAGTACAGGCGACTAAAAGAGACAACATTGCCATTAACACGATTGCTTTCATTCAACTTCACCTTAGATATTCTATTTCTTAGTCGCTTTTTGACCCGGTAATAAAGCAAATTTACTTTGTGAGCGCAACGAAACAACTGTTACCAATTTCTTCAATGCCCAGTAATACCCTGACTTTTAACTGCTAAGTTAATTTGGTATCAACAAAATAAATTGCTCGAAACGAGTCTATTGGGGTGCTTTAATTGCAAAACGAAAACATAATAGAATAGGTATTAAACCCCAACCTCTAACACTAAAATAGAGACACCCAATAAAAGAAAGACACCAACACTAAAATAATGACACCCATGATAAAATGGCCAATTTTCAGGGCTGAACTACACTTTATTCGTGTAATAAATTTATCAAGTGGATGAGTTATGCCTCAATCTCGAAAAAGCCAAATCAGTTTAATCGATACGCCTTATTATCACTGTGTGTCCCGATGTGTTCGCCAGTCTTATCTGTGTGGCACAAACCAACTTACTGGGCAGAGCTATGAGCATCGTCAAGGCTGGGTAGAAGAGCGTTTATTATTTCTATCGACCGTATTTTCCGTCGACATTTGTGCCTATGCAGTCATGAATAATCACACGCATGTGGTGCTATATGTAGATAAATCTATGGCGGATAATTGGGATGCTGATGAAGTGTTGAGGCGCTACCACAAGCTACACAGAGGCACATTGCTGACTCAGAAGTTTGTTAACGGCGATACCTTGAGCCAAGCAGAGCTAATCACCTTTGATGAAACCGTTCAAACCTATCGGAAACGTCTTTACGACATAAGCTGGTTTATGCGTGATTTAAATGAGTATATTGCTCGTCAAGCGAATAAAGAAGACGGCTGCACCGGTCGTTTTTGGGAAGGGCGATTTAAGTCCCAAGCGTTACTAGATGAAAGTGCAGTCTTAGCGTGCATGGCCTATGTAGATTTAAACCCCATTCGCGCAAAAATGGCAAAAACACCTGAAACGTCAAAGCACACCAGTATTAAAAAACGCATTCACGCCGTTAAAAACCAACAATCACAACCAAGCGTTTTGATGCCGTTTGTGGGAAATCATCGTGAAAACAGGCCCACAGGTATTGCGTATTCGCTCAAAGACTATTGTGAGCTCATTGATACCACAGGTCGTTGTATTCGTGATGACAAGGCGGGTCATATTGATAACACTCACAGTCCTATTCTACAAAGATTGAGACTAGACTCTGCTCAATGGCTAACCCTAACCACTGAGTTCGAAAAACACTTCTGTTACGCAGCAGGTGCGGAGCAAATGATGAATGCTTTTAAGCGCCATACTCATCATCAACGAATACGAGGCATGACCAAAGCAAAAGCACTGTTAAAACGCGCTTAAGCCCCACAAACAAGACAACCTTTACATAACCTGTAAGGTAGACGCTTGTCTAAAAACAGACTTTGCGCGCCATTTTCATACCTCAACGCGCAAGATTTCAGTGAAAATCCTCAATCACTCAGACCCCAAGTGCCTTTACGCATTTTGAAGGCAATTGTCCCCCTAAGCCAGGAAATTTTTATAGGACTCTAAAGATGGGTGTCTTTGTAGAAATTCTCTAAAAAATGGATGTTTTTGTAGACATTGCTAATAACAACGTCTTGAGCGCAGTAAGAAGATGTCGCCCGGGCACTTTATGCTTAAATTGAGGCGTGTAATCGAAATCACAGACTATGACACTGGGCGACCTATGGTTCATCGTATTGAGTTGCTCAAATGTGACCGTATTGATTGCTATGATGCGTTTATAGATGGTGTACTTTGGAAACGACGCGTAGGCTGGAGCAATGTGTTAACAGCAATACGTAAAGCAATACCCAGATTAGCAGAGCGTATATACTTCTGTTGTGGTTGAGAGTTAGCGTCTCCTGTCCACAGAAGCATCGAATTCACTGTTAATTCACAGCCCGTAATTAATACGTGATGCTTCCCAAGGTGAAACTCAATCAAAAAAGGTTAGCCCTGAGACTAACCTTTCTAAACTTCGCTACTGCTTTTTATATCACAGCTTATTATTGAGCTCGCTGGCGTGTAAACTTCTCGCCTTTCACCACTTTTTTGTAGCCTGTCCAACTGGTTTCATTGGGGCGTTCATCGTCCGTTGGCGGTGGTGTTTTGTACTTTGGAGCATGTTCATTGATAAAGGTTTTCATCACTTCACCCATATCATCGAAACTATCTACTTTGCGCCCAGCTGTATGGATATAGATCGAGCCTTCGCGCCCACTCATCATCATAAAGGGCAGCCAATCTGAGATACGTACCCAACCTACATGTACATCCGCGGTGTCCTTTTCACTGCTGGTTAAGCTTTCCAAGTCACCTGAAAAGTTAAAGAGTTCAGAGGCATGATACACACCGCCTACTTGCTTCTGGTAATCGCCCCCTAAGTCGTTGTGATAAAAAAGCGGCACAGGGAAGGTCATCCACCAGTAGTCTCCTTTAATGTCGCCCCCGAATTTTTGTTTCCAAGGTGAGGCTGTGCCATCTTCGTTACGAGGAAAGCTAGGAGGCTGATTAACCGGATCATTCAACACATGGTGCACATCAACCACTTCGTTGGTCCATGGGTTTTCCCATGTATCTAGTGGTTGGCCAGTTTTCTTGTCGGTATACAGTAATATTTCGCGGGTCACTAAGCGGTATGCTTTACCTTTTTTGCCCCCATCAACCGTACCACAAGTGCGCACGTTCATACCCTCAACGTTAAAGATGTGCTTATCAACTTCACCTTGACGACGGGAGAACACTTTGCCCTTCCACCAGTAAAAAACAGGCTTATCATCAATGGTTGAACATTGGATCTTGCGCATCGCCATGTTGGCGCCTTCGGGAGTGTTTAAATCGAGTTTCGTTGCTGCAAATGCGCTGTTGAACGACGCACCTGCTAGTAAAAATAATGATGCCAGTTTGAGCTTTTTCATGTGTTCCATTCTCTTATTTTTGACCTAAACTAGACTAGTCGAACGGTGGGGGAGCGCATTGAGAATTATCAATTTTCACCTATGATTTTCCACACACCTGTGGCTTGTAAAACAATGTTTTTATTGGTAAAAATTCGCCCCTGTGCAAAAATGACACTTCGCGTTTTACGCACAACACTGCCTACGCCAAACAACACATCCCCTTCTTTACCCGCAGCAATTAAGTTGCTATTCAAAGAAATAGTGGCAAAACGAATGTCATGACCAATTTCGTCGCCAATGCCGCGGTAAATAGCATAATCGGCAAAAGCGAGTGTTACGCCACCATGCACCACCCCTTCTGGGTTAAGATGGTAAGGCTCAATTTTTAATGCTCTGTGCATCACCCCATTTATATTCTTCTCATAAAAAGGTCCCATATGCGCAGAGAACCCCTCTTGCTGAGTGCAAGGAGTAAAGCTTTCATCAAAGCGAATATCCGTCATTAAGAAAACCTCGCAGGTCGCTTTTGCGTAAACGCAGCAGCCCCCTCTTTGAAATCATCACCATGGAACGCATCGTCAAACAAACGCAGCAATCTCGCTTCGTTATCAAGGGCGTCATTGCTCGGCATTTCACCTAAATATTGTAACGATCGCTTCGTACCACTAACAGAATAACCACTCACGCTCAGTATTTGTTGCACCAATGCTTCTGTGGCTTCACTCAGGCTTGCTCGCTCTACGACTTGAGTGATAAGCCCCCAGTGATGAGCCGTATCTGCATTAATTTTTTTGCCCAAATACAACAGCTCTTTCGCCCTAGGTAAACCGACCAAATCTACTAGACGCTTTGTGTCTGCAAGGCTATATAGCAAACCTAATTTAGAGGGGGTAATGGCAAAGGTAGCGTCATTTACAGCGATACGAAAATCACAGCACATGGCTAATCCCATTCCACCGCCGACACACACACCGTTAATTTGCGCAATAGTGGCAAACGGCAGTGCCGCTAATTTTTGCTGCGCTTCCTGAACAATCTGATTGCTGGCAGAGAACGCATCTGGGTTGGCTAACATTTCGTGTAACTCTTGGATGTCTGCACCGGCACAAAATGCTTTTTGCCCCTCGGCCTTCAACACTAAAACCCGAACCGTACGGTCTTGCATTAACGAGTCACAAGCTTGCGCGATGGCATGCCACATGTCCTGGGTTAACGCGTTGTATTTGTGTGCTCTGTTAAGGCTTAAATAAGCGACTTTTCCCTTTATATTCAAGGTGACTGTTGACATAAATCAATAAGCTCCGGTGTCGGTTTAGTCCAAGGTTGCGTTGCGAGTTAGGTTACGTCAAATTATCATCCATTCAACACAATAATAAATTGCGATTTAGCAATTATTCCTCACTGAGAGCAAGATATGAGCGACCCACTTTTAGGCCCAGTCGTTGGCGCAACACTGTTGGCCCCCCATTTGAAATTTGCTAGCCACTGTTATCAAACAGCTATGGGCTACACTTTGGTCGGCAAAGAGGTCGTCAGCCAGCAAATGTGTGATCTGTGGAATGCCCCTAACCTTCTCAATAACCCTGTTCATGTATTGGCTGCTGCCAATGGCCACGCTTGGCTACGAATAGTAGAGGACCAACACTGTCAACCCACCAAACCTTTGAAAACTCACGGCTGGATGGCACTTGAAGTTAACGTGGCGGACGTCGATGTCATCCGCAAAGAAATCGATACCAAAGTATTCAAAATCATCGGCGAACCAGCCTATCTACAAATAAGTGACGCAATAAAAGCAATGCAAGTCATTGGCCCATGCGACGAAGTTAGCTACATCACCCAAATTGATAAACCTGTTCCTCCTTTTGAACTTCCTATGACAAAAGCACGCACTGGCAGCTTGTTTATACCCGTGTTATGTACACCTGATCGTGACGCAAGTTTGGCATTCTACGAGTCTCTTAATCAGCTAACGGGCCTCAAATTTGATACCAAAGTGACCGTATTGAACAATGCTTGGGGACATGACATTGAACATCAATATCCGGTGGCAACAATACAGCTTGCAGGACAATGCTTATTCGAAATTGATCAGGTACCTCAAGCACAATCTGTGGTCAGTAATAAAGGCTCATTACCGTCAGGGATCGCAATGGTCACCTGTATGGTTGATGACTTAGCATTTGCTGTGAAGAAACTAGCCTTACCTGTAAAACAAATACACAATGCCTACTACCCCACATCCAAAGCAATACTCGCAAAAGGACCCGCAGGTGAATTAATCGAATTAGTCGAACGCCCAGCAGCGTGACCTGTTGGTCCCACTGCTCGTTCGGGTGACTCGTCTTCTCTTATCTCGCCGTGCTAGAGTTCACTTCAATTTAAACGCAAATTACCTATAGCAAGGCGCTGATTATTAACCTTCTACTCAATTAGCACAATATTGAGCTGAATAAACTGTTTAGCTTTAAATCGCCTTTTCGGTACGCGAAGAATTGCCTTATTTGTGATTACCTTCTGGCGATGAAATCACTAGATGTTCATCACACAATGTACGTTTAAAGCACACTCCGTCTTTAAACCAATGCCACGTCCTTGCGCGGTGCTTCTTGTCTGCTCCCATCACTATGCTTTCATAAAACCAGGCGCCTGGTTCGTCTTTTCGTTCTAGTTCCAGTAAAAATATATTTGGGCTGGCTACCCATCCATACCCCTTGAAGGTTTCAGTATCCCAATAAATTTTGTCGTTTTTTATCATTCCGTCAAACGCAACGTTGAACACTCGCCCGTCGTCCCAGGTAAATTGATTCCGTTGAATATAAACAACTGGTCCGCTGGCAGGAAATACGCATTCGACTTGGCTATGGTGAAAATCAAGGGTTTCCCCTTGGGGATTAATATGCCGATAAGTCCCTCGCCAAACGCCTTCATGCTCTAATACATCAGGCATAAGCTGCTTTAACGTGTTTGTCATGCTGTTTACTCTTTTATATTGTTACTTGATTGTGCATTCAAAAATGTCAGTATTTCTTCTGCGACGTCGTGGGTAAAGGCATCCAAAAAGCCAGTTGACCATTGGAAATAGTTCTTTCGCAGTCCATTGTTAAGCAACGGATCTACCCGCTCGCTTTGCTCGCGCATGTCATCATCTAGGTTCATCACTAAGAAAGGATGAGGCAATGTCTTGATGTCACTTATGTATTGTGCAGCGTGATTAAAAGCGGCCATATGCCCCCACTCATACCCTTCTCCACCACGTAAATTTTCAGCCATTGAATCGGCACACATCTCTAGGGTCATACCGGGTCCGCGGTGATGAATAATGCGCTCCCACATAGTACGAAAACGGCTGCCTTGCTCGTCTAATGGTATAGGCGCGTACAAATCGCAAAAGGACTGAACCTCGCTTTGAAGAAACACTGGCGCCGCGATATTAATCACTTTGTTTACCCGCTTTGGAAACAGATGAGCCGCCCGCACAGAAACCATACAACCAGTGTGATAGCCTACAAGGTCAACACTTTTTAACTCTAGCGCTTCAAGCACGTCCCAAACAGCTTCTGCATAGCAGTCTATGTTGGCTTGCGACTCGCTATCTGTTGGGTCCGACTCCCCGTATCCAGGGTAGTCAATCGCAATGGCCAGTCTGTCCTTGCCCAGCAGAGGTAAAATTTTGTGATAAGAACGACTGGATTTAGGCACCATATGCAAACACACCACAGCCGGTTTAGCCGTCGACTCGCCCGCCATACGGTAGTGCAGCTGCCCAAAGCGCCCATTGGTAAAATAACGAGTGACTTTTGAAGTCAAGATAGACACTCCTTCACAATGCGATAAATGATAAATCGAAAAAAAAGCCCTTATTATAAGGGCTTATTTGCTTTTAAAATCGATATTCCACATCCACACCCCAAGTCAGTGGGTCTGCTGCATATTGAGTAAAATCTCCTGCAGCAGCTGCTCGCGCATATACTTCATCGCTCAGGTTTTTACCCCATAACGCCACGGCCCATTTTTCACTGTCAGGCTCATACGCAATGCGTGCATTAATGATGGTACCGACACTGGTTAATGAATGGGCAGGTGCATTTGCCACTAAACTATAAGAATCGTCCTCAAACGAGAAATCGATACGGCTTGTTAGCAGACCTTCTGCGATAGGCATTCTGTGGGTCAAGCCGATAGTGCCTTTATAGTCAGGGGCATTTTTAAGCTCTAATGCTTTGGCGCACTCAATGCTAACTTCACCGTTACAATCTGGGCTTGAACCATTGTTGGTTAATCCACCCGCTTGAGCAAGTGTTAGCTCTTTATATTCCCCGTCGATGGTGCCAAATGTTACATTCAGCGTCAGGCTGTCCGATACTTCAAAAAGCGCTTCAAGTTCGATACCACTGATTTTCGTTTCATCTACGTTAAAACGAGTAAAGCCAAGTCCAGGTACAGTTGAAGCTATTTGCAAATTGTCATAGTTGTTGTAGAAATAAGTGGCATTTAAACGTAAGCGGTTATCCAGCAAATCGCTGCGCACGCCGATTTCAAATGCATCTAACTCTTCTTCGTCAACAGGTAGAAAACACGCTGTTTCTACACCGAAACAATCAGGTGACCAGCCGCCACTCTTAAAGCCTGTAGAGTATGAAACATACCCCATAACATCTTTGGTAAACTGATTATTCAACGCGATATTATATGTCGTGTTGCTAAAATCGAGCTCTTCATTGCGATTACCACCACTGATGGGCATAAGGGCGTCGATCTCTTTGGTTTCATCTGTATAGCGAATACCAGTTGTCAACGTTAAGGTGTCATTAAACTCATAAGTACTTTGAAAAAATGCGGCGTAGGCCTCGGTTTCAATGCCAAGCTCAGAAGGGAACACGAATATCGAGTCCATCTGCACATCTTCACTGAAGTAATAAATGCCAGTCACAAAATTAAAAGCCCCTTCATAGTTTGAGCTTAAGGTCACTTCTTGGCTGAACTGATCTTGATCGGTTTGCTGGCTATATGGAAAACCGATACGACTAGACAGATCATCTTCCATCTGGCGATAACCCGTTAAAAAGCTAATGTCATACTCGCCGACTTGACCCTGTATGTTTAAAGATAGCCCACTGGTTTCCACCTCGCTGCGATAGTCGTTGAAACACCCTAAACTCAAGAACGCAGCTGGTGTGGCAGCAGAGCACGTCACACCCGGTACAGGCTCAATTGTAAACAGATTATTGTCTGCGTCATTTGCGATCGCAACGCTATCTGGGACAGGATCAGAATCATCTTTGGTGTAATCAAATGCAAGATTCATATTCCAAGCTTCATTGAACTCGTTGTACAGGGCAATACGGAATGCTTTGGTGTCTTTCTCCCCAGCTTCGGTACCCGCTTGGTCAGCAAAGTCACCATTTGGATTAACAGTATGAAAACCGTCGCGAGATTTACTCAATACAGTCGCACGAATAGCACTGCTATCCGATAAACCAAGGTTACCCGTGAAACGACCATCTAAACGACCATCGCTACCAACCGTTGCCTTCACTAAGCCATAATTTTCATTTAGTTCTGGTGACTTACTAATGAGCTTAATTGCACCGCCGTTAGAGTTTCGCCCGTATAAAGTCCCTTGCGGGCCGCGCAATACTTCTACTCGCTCTAAATCAACTAGATCAAATAAGGCACCAACTTGACGACCAACATATACGCCGTCTACATAAACCCCCACGGCGGGGTCAGCAGAAACACGGGATTCGTCCTCTCCTACCCCACGCAGGAAAATACGCGCTCCGCTAGCAGTACCAGTATTGGTAGCGAGGCTGATATTAGGGATCTCGTATTGTAAGTCCAACACATTTGTCACTTGTTTTAGCTCTAAATCGGCAGCACCAATAGAGGTGACCGCAACGGGGACTTCTTGAATTGACTGGGCACGTCTTTGAGCCGTAACAACGATTTTTTCTAACTCTTTACCCTTTGAAACTGTACTTTCACTACCTGTGGCTTCTTGCGCCAACACAGGAAAAATAGATGTTGCACACACAGCTGCTATCACAGTTGCTAGGTACCTTTTCTTTACAGACTTACTCATAGATGTCCCCTTTATATTATTTTAATCTGTCATGAGCCTATTGACATATTATTATAACATTAAACAATGTCAAGTCGTAAAATGGTCAAATAACGAACGAATAAAAATCAAAGTAACTATTTGTTAAATATATAGATAATTTGATTTCAGAGTACTTAGCCTCACATTCAAGGTAGATTAATTACACTCAAAATGTGGTTGTTAAGTAGACTAATTAAATGTACTTAAAACCGTTTTAAGAACTTTTTGCTGTAAAAAACCAGGAGCGACGCAAAAATATACAATTGAGTATTCTGCTTTTCTTCGTAGTGTGCTGCCTTGATAGCAAAGACGTTCAGCAAGAAACGTTGACGACTTTATTTAGCCGACAATCTTATGATTTTTAGTCATAAATTGACGAATGACATAGCGTAAAATCACGTTTAGATATTGAACGCTCAATGCAGTTTACGGGTAATTATCAGCCCCAACAGAGTGATTATCAAAGAGGTCACGAGGTTTTATTGTCAATTTACTTTACAAGAAAATTTTTTCCCCACGGAAAATCAACACCTAAAACGTTGATTTAGTTATTAAATTTTTTCTGGCTTGAATTGTGCCTTGTTGGACTTGAGCTGTACGGTTCGGCAAACCATATCTTTGATGTTTTAGTTGTATGTTGTTTCAGTAGTTAGATGTTCTAGGTCGCCGCCCTGATAATTTAAATACTCACACTCATTACGTTAAGATAATTAAGGATAATTAATTACGCGTTGCCTAAATCTACTAAATCATCCCTCTCAACTAAAGACCTTTCTCGTACTGTGTGCTTGGTTACTTGGCTTTAGTGCGCTGCAAACAAATGCTCAACAAATTGACAACAAAGGAACAGAGTTTATTTTGGCCTTTACGCCAAATTTCGATAACGCGGGTAATGTAGAAATTCACCTAACCGGAGATACTGCTACCCAAGTTACCATCAACTACCCAATGAACAGCCCTACCTTTACCACTGTCGAAAATGTGGTTCCTGGTAGCGTTACTGTCGTCCCCATTCCGATCACAGCGATTTCAAACGCGACACCTAACACTATTCAAGATAATGCCATTCACGCAGTAGCCAGCGAAGAATTTGTGGTTTATACGGTTAATAGAAGAGCGCAAAGTTCTGATGCTGCTTTAGGTTTGCCTGTCGATACGATGAATACCCAATATATCGTTTCTACGTACAATCGGCGTTTTAGGGGTTCGCAGTTTGCCGTATATGCCTCTCAGAATTCATCCAGCGGGTTTTGAACAAGGCGTCGGTGTGTAGTAATGGTTGTTCCCTTTCAAATACCGAGAACGTAGTGCAAAACCCGCTGGGGAATTCCCCTCGGGCGAATTTTAAAAGCACTTACTCTGTGTTGCTCAAACTCGAAAGAGCACAGGTTAGTTTTTAATAAAGGGCTATCATTTAAGCGCCTTGATTAAGTACTTTTAAATTTTCGCTGAGTGGTTAATTATTTAATGGAATTGGTATTAGTACTATTACCCATAAAAAACGGGAGCTGAAATCAGCTCCCGTTTTTATTTTGTCTGAAAGCTGTAACAACTATACTTTCACTACCGCTTTTCCCATATTTTCACCGCGCATTAGGCGGCAAAATGCTTCTGGCGCTTCAACTAAGCCATTGGCAATATCTTCACGCACTGTGAGTTTTCCTTCTTTTATGTATTTTAGGCAAGCATCAACAAATTCATCTCGGCGTGGCTCAAAATCATACACTACTAATCCGTACACGATCGCTCTCGCTTTGATCCACATTGCTGGTGGTGGGCCCATACTTCGTGTGGTTTTGTTATAGTCGGCCATTAGGCCGCATAAGATTACTCTGGCGCCAATGGCTAAGCGTTCAGACACAGTATTAAGCATATCCCCTCCAACTAAATCAAAGAAGATATCGACTCCGTCTGGGCACAGCTTATCCAGTTGCTCGCCTAGGTCGCCTTTTTTACGATTGATACAGGCGTCGTAACCTAAGTTATTCACTGCGTAGTCGCACTTCTCGTCTGTGCCGGCGATACCAATGACTGTGCAGCCATGTATTTTTGCTAACTGTCCAGCGACTGAGCCTACACCACCGATGGCCGCAGGGATCACCACCACGTCACCGGCTTTAGGTTGGGCTTGCCAAATCATACCCGCGTAGGCTGTCAGGCCTGGCATTCCTAAGGCTGACAAAGCGTAAGAAGGGTTATCTATTTCCTGCTTAATTTTGAAAACGCTATCACCATCATGCACAGAATAGTTTTGCCAACCACCAAAACAGCGCACCAAGTCCCCTTCTTGAAAGTCTGGGTGATGAGACTCAACGACTTTACTGACCGTTTCACCACGCATTACATCTCCAGGGTTAACTGAACCGGACATGTGTCGGCCAGCGATTTGACTGCGCATGTATGGGTCTAACGACAAATACAAAGTTTCACATAGAACTTGTTTATCTTGCGCTTTTGGCATTTCACCTTTTACCACACTAAAGTGTTGAGGTTGAGGTTGAGATTCTGGTGTGGATGCCAGTTGAACCTGAATATTTTCTTTCATGTTTAATTTTCCGCGTTTATTTAATGTTAGTGTGATGTATCACGCTTGCTGGCGTTGAAACGCCGCAAAAGCGCTGGCCATTTCGCTAATACCTTGTTTAACGTCCGCGTCATTGCGCACCCAATCCCACCATTGATTTAGGTAATCCAATCCGTCGGTTATATTATTCTTTGCATATGCGCCCACTGTGACATCAACCCACCAGAAGGTGGGTGCGAGTACAATATCCCCCATGGTCAATCCGTGGTCTTTTAAATCAACATTTGCCTTAAGCCACTGATCGAGTTTTTCTAATGTGACTCTCACAACGTCATATTGAACGCTTTGATCAAAGGTAAATTCCGGTAGCATCATGGCTTTAAAATAGGGCAACAAAGCGGGTGCTAAATGGGTATCCGTAAAGCTTGCCAATACGCGAGATTTAGCAGCTGCCAGAGGTTCGTTAGGTCTAAATGTTTGTGTTGGATAAACATCCTCCAAATATTCCATTATGGCTATTGATTCTGGTAGATATTGTCCGTTATCTAACCCTAGCAAGGGTATTTTGCCAAGAGGATAAGCTGCTAAAAATTCGGGGGTTTTCAGGGCTAAATTGGGCGACACTATCGCAATATCCAACTGTTTTTTACGGATCAATATGCGCACACGCGTAGCGTATGGTGAATGATCAAGGTTAATTAACTGCATTTAATTCCTCTCTTATTCTTATTGCTAGTAACGGATGTTTAGTGGTCGTTCTCTTTGTCTTACGATTGCCCTTCGTCTTCGCTAACTGAATTAGGTAGCGCTGGTAAACTTTTTGCTGGCCATCGCTGGAGCCGCTTCAATATCTGTTTTAAACGTAGCATTCCAGCGATTCAAAAAGCCGAACAATGAAATCACGCCGACTATTTCTACTATCTGCACTTCACTAAAATGCGATTTAAGACGTTCAATCTGCGCATCTGTGACTGCATTTGGCACCAAGGCTGCGTTACGGGCTACATCCAGTGCTTCGCGCTCAGCTGGGCTGAACAAGTCACTGGTTTGATACTCCCAAATAGCTGCGATTTTTTGTTCGGTAATGCCATGTTTCAACGCGCCGTATTGCGTGTGAGCCTGACAGTACTGGCAACCGCTAGCACTACTTGTCATTAACCCCAAAAGCTTTTTCAAATCGTTATCAAGTGCACTGGGTTGATAAATTGATTGCACCAAGCCTAAAAAGGCTTTAAGCATTTCAGGGCTGCGCGCCATGATTAAACCGTCGTTAGGGGTAAACCCCATAATGTCCTCACCTGCCATCATAATGGCTTTTAGGTCGTCAGGTAGCGCATCAATCGGTAAGGCTGATAAACGTGACATATCGTTATTCTCCAATTTGGATGTGTTTGTTTAACGCATACAGTAAACTGACTTTTTACACTGCGCGTTGAAAGCCTTTTGGTAAACCTGCATCAGGAGTAAAACCGTATAGAGGCTCATTCGGTAATGCGTTAGCTAATATTTTTCGCGCAGCAAATAAGCGGTCAAAATCAATTCCCGTTTTTAGGCCCATTGCTTCAAGCATGAAAACGAGATCTTCGGTGACGATATTGCCACTCGCCCCAGGTGCAGCAGGGCAACCACCTATGCCGCCCATTGATGAGTCGACTGTGGTGATACCGACTTCAACTGCCGCTAATGCATTTGCCAAACCTTGTCCGCGGGTATTGTGAAGATGAATACCCGTTAGGTTTTCTTTGCCAATAGCGGCCCATACTTTCTTTACAAGACGCTGTACCTGCGCTGGATTGGCGTAACCTGTTGTGTCTGATAATCCCACTTCATCGCAGCCAGCCTCCATGAGTGCAACGGCTAACTCGACGACTTTGTCCTCACTCACCACGCCTTCTATGGTGCAGCCAAATGCCGTTGATAACCCACCTTCAAATTTCGGACGTTGCTCTTTCGGTAAGCTTTTGACCAATTCAGCGATACGCTTAACCTCTTCAAGCACCTGTTGATGATTACGCTTAACGTTACGTAAGCTGTGCGTTTCGCTGACTGACAGAGGAATACTCATTTTAGTAGGCCGCACCTCAATAGCGTTTTGAGCTCCGCGAAAGTTTGGCACTAACACAGCGATATTCAATCCAGCGATTTCCCGCGCATATTTAGCCACCTCAGCAGTATCAGCAAGTTGAGGAAGCACTTTAGCTGGTACAAACGAGCCCACTTCAATTTCAGGCACCCCAGCTGCCGCTAGCGCGTCAATCCAAGCTAATTTGTCAGCCGTTGGCATAATAGTGCTAATACTTTGCAGGCCATCTCTGGGCCCTACTTCACTGATTTCGATATCAAACGTTGACATATTTCTTCCAATTTAGAACCTTTAACCACTAACGCTTAAACGCGCCAAGCAAGGTTGAATAATGAGATCCTACTTTCATTTTTTAGCCTTCTTATTTATTGGTGCGCCAAGAAAAGAAGCAAACAAGAAAATAGAACGAGAAAAATTAAAATACGTTGCACAGACGTGTTTTTGCAATGGTGCTACATCACGCAGGTGCAGCGAATTTGACAAAAGTTAATCTGTTGCTTTTACATTCAAACCCTATTGTTATAATATTATATCATACAGACAAAAAGTAGTCTTTTTTACAATGAAGTTCGCCTTCTTAAAAAAAGACATCGTGAGTTATCAATAAATCTGGGAATACTAACGATGACAAATTCAGGACGATTGCCGCTATCAGGCATTAAAGTAGTGGAATTCACACACATGGTTATGGGCCCGACCGCTGGGGTCATTTTGGCTGACTTGGGTGCTCAGGTTATAAAAGTTGAGCCACTAGGGGGAGACAACACACGGCGCTTAAAAGGCTCAGGTGCGGGCTATTTTTCCATGTACAACCGCAATAAACAGAGTGTGTGTATCGATATCAAAAGCCCTGAAGGAAAAGACGTCGCGTTATCTCTACTTAAAGAAGCTGATATTTTACTTGAGAACTTTCGTCCGGGCGCAATGGACAAATTAGGCCTTGGGTATGAGCAACTAAAAACAATTAACCCACGCCTGATTTACTGTTCGCTTAAGGGGTTTTTAAGTGGTCCTTATGCTCATCGCACCGCGCTAGATGAGGTCACCCAGATGATGGGGGGCTTAGCGTACATGACAGGTTTGCCCGATAAACCTATGCGTGCGGGCTCATCGGTAATTGACATAACTGGTGGCATGTTTGGTGTCATTGGTATTTTAGCTGCCCTTGAAGAGCGCCATCATACCAATGAAGGCAAAAATGTGACTTGCTCATTGTATGAAACCACTGCATTTATGGTCGGGCAACACATGGCACAACAGGCCGTAACAGGCGAAGCGCCGCCCCCCATGTCTGTACGCCGCTCTGCGTGGGCAGTGTACGATATCTTTCATTGTGCTAATAACGAACAGGTGTTTATCGGTGTGGTCAGTGATACCCAATGGCGCATCTTCTGTGAAGCGTTTGACCTTAAAGAATTAGCGCAGGATCAAAGCCTCGCTCAGAACAATGGCCGTGTCGCCCAACGAGAGCGTATTTTACCGGTTATAAATGCGGTGTTTGCCACTCTTAGTAAAACTGAACTTATGGCTAAATTAGAAAAATCCGGTTTACCTTTCGCCCCTATCAATAAGCCCTCTGATTTATTTGAAGATCCGCATTTAAATGCAGGTGGGTTGGTCGATGTTACTCTGCCAGATGGGGTCAAAACTAAACTGCCTGGATTGCCTCTAGAGATGAATAACGAACGCATGCCGCTGCGCCACGACATCCCTACCGATAAAGGCAATTCAGTCGCGACACTAAAAGACGCTGGCTTTAGTGATGAGGATATTCAGAAACTACTTTCCCTTGGCGTTATAAGCGCTTAACGCCAACATCAGCGATAGCAATTTAAGCACAGTCCCTAGACCAAAGCCGCAGTTACTGAATAACGTAATTTGCGGCTTTTTTATATGCATAAATGAAGAACCAGTCTTTTTGTCACGTGCTGCTTATTCATTATAAACCTTGACATTACACCGGTTGAAAACGCGTTATTACTAACTTAAATTCGCTATTCGTTACAATTCACGTTATCTAAACCGAGCAAGACAGAGCAGCATAAAAATGGTAATTTTTTAAACCTCCTCAAAACTTAAGGTTATCTATACTTCAATAGATTTTTGAGAAGGATTATCTTCTAATGTTAATGGATTAAATAATGAAAAGAATACTCGCTTTTTTAAGTACATTAATTGCAACACCACCAGTATTCGCAGATTCTGCTTTGCTATGTACAGATTGTTCAGACCCAAATAAAGCCAAAGCCTTTGCTACATCTATGGCTAGTAGGCTTATCTGTGACCAAGATGTTGATCCAGATATATCCTGTTCATCAAGAAATAAAATAGTCACTCTCGTTGATAGAGACAGCGGCAAAGCCTATCAGTATAACGTTTATCATGAACCAGATGCACCGTGGAATGTTAATGCAGAAAGAATTGTGCTCAGTGATACTATAGAAGAAGGGTTTGAGGTTTTAACGAAATTTTACAGAGATTTAAATGCCGCAATTACCTCTAGTTCAAGTAACATTTCTCGCCTCAGTGGTTCAATAAATAACGTCAATAATACTTCTTCTACTTTTGCCCAAGCTAAAATGACAAACTGCCCCGCGCAGACAGCACTAAGTACTATTACAGATGCATCTGCAATGCAAAATGTAGAAGACGTTGCAAGACTTGAAATAGCAACAAATTTGTCAAGCAAAAACAAGAATACTCATCTTAACCCGATTAAAAAAAATAATACCTACTCCCTAAATTTTATGGGAATTGGCTTAACTATAATTGACAAAGCCAATAGTAGACCCCCGTCTTTTGTAGTGACATTTGATGAGTCTGAGAGGTCGACTTCATTGCAGGATTATTTACTTTTCACCGTCGATGTTCTTGGATATGACGCAAACAATATTCCAATCACAGATTTTAATTTAAGTGATAATTCTAGGGTTGCTGGATTTACCTTATCAAGATTGAGAGGAGAAAATGGTCCTGTCCCGATAGATAACGAATGTGTTGAAACAAGATTAGAGGAAGCTGTGAATATGGGATTATTAACGGTTAAAACCTCATCAGTAGGTGGGAGTGGCGGTGCAGGTGGTGGAGCAGATAGTGGTGGAGAAGGTAGCGGTGCATCTTTTCCTGTCTCTGGCGGCATGGGCTGCCAAATAGCTGACTTTTTCCAAAGTGGAGAACATATCTACACGTTTAAGATCTGCTCCTAAGTGTTTCAAGCTGCCTTTGATGTGAATGTAGTCGGTATTTCGAGCCCAGCAAAAGTTTATCGTCAGTTATCGGTGAACCTCAGGCAAACCGCGCGCTAAATCACTAACAAACAGCGCTATTAAGCTCTGTTTGTTAGTGTGCTACTGAGTGAAGTTACACCGACATACTATGTCAGGCCAGCCACGGATACTGACGCTGATACGACTGTTTGAAGCGCTCTATTTTTGACTTTGATTTCAAGGTTAATGCAATACCATCTAACCCTTCTAACAGCATGGCCTGCTGGGCTGGTAAAATCGAAAAGCTAAAACGCAGCGATTCATTCATTGAATCACTAACTTTGCCCTCGGTATTGTGATTCCCTGAGTCAATCGCATTAACATAGCATTCAAGTAAATTAATATTAACCTGGCTTGTTTGAGGGGCTTTCTCAACATGCTTGGCTAGCGCCAATACTTCATCATTGGCCAGCACCACAGGTAAAATGCCATTTCTGATGCAGTTATGATAGAAAATAGAGCCAAATCCCGGGGCGATAATCGCTTTGATCCCATATTCCTTTAATGCCCACACTGCGTGTTCTCTGGACGAGCCACAACCGAAATTATCACCCGCTAATAAAATGCTGGTATTTTTATATGCTGCTTGGTTAAGCACAAAATCTTCATTTGGCTCACGGCCATTGGGTAAAGTATAGCGCCAGCCGGCAAATAGGCCCTCACCCAAACCTTGTTTAGACACGAGTTTCATCTCCCGTGATGGAATGATGGCGTCCGTATCGATATTAATTTGCAACATAGGGGCAGCCACCCCTTGATGAATTGTGAATTTATCCATTATAAATACTCCCTAACATCAGCAATACAACCAGCAACAGCAGAGGCAGCAACCGTCGCAGGGCTGGCAAGGTGCGAACGTGTTTCAGGGCCTTGCCTGCTTTCAAAATTGCGATTGGTACTGGTTACCACTCGCTGGCGATAGCCGAAGCTTTCACCACCAGCAAAGAAGCACATAGAGCAACCTGCTTCACGCCATTCAAAGCCAGCCGCAATAAATATTTTGTCTAGTCCTTCAGCTTCCGCTTGGCGCTTAACCGTGGTTGAGCCTGGTACGCAAATAGCGTTAACGTTGTCCGCCACTTTTCGGCCTTTCAGAACCTTTGCAGCCAAACGTAAATCTGATATTCGACTGTTGGTACATGAACCAATAAACGCCGCTCCTATTGGTAACCCTTTAAGTGCGCTACCTGCGGGTAAGTCCATATATTCATAAGCACGATTTAACGCTTTAAGTTGATTCTGTGTGGCATCGATGGGTGCATGAGGCACTCTCGAGTCGACGGCGCAAGCGTGCTGTGGACTGTTGCCCCACGTAATCGTTGGGCTGATATCTGCGCAATCTACGTCGATCGTTTTATCAAATTGCGCATGTTCATCACTGTATAAAGACTGCCAAAAGATAACAGCCTGCTCCCATAACGCCCCTTTTGGTGCGTATTCTCGCCCCTCAAGATAGGCTACTGCTTTGTTGTCAGGAGCAACCAAACCGGTAAATGCCGAGAATTCAACCGCCATATTGCATAAAGTTAAACGGCCCTCAATATCAAGGGCATCCACAGCCGTCCCACCAAACTCGATGACGTAACCTGCACCACCTGCGGCGCTGTACTTGCCTATTAAATGCAAAATCATGTCTTTGGCCGTGACCCCAAAACCGAGCTGACCGTTAAAATTGACCTTCATGGTTTTAGGTTTACTGACGCGTAGGGTTTTGGTCGCCAGTGCATGTTCAGCCTCGCTTGAGCCAATACCCCATGCTAACGCCCCTAATGCTCCTTGTGAGCACGTATGGCTGTCAGGGCAAACCAAGGTTGCTCCCGGTTGCACTATGCCCAACTCAGGTGATACCACATGCACAATCCCTTGCTGCGGGTCGTTCACATCAAACAGCTTAATATTGGCATCAATGCACGCTTCACGCGTGGCCAGAATGAAATTCTTACCGCTGGGCACTTTAGTGTTATCGTCACGTCCCACTAGGGTATCAACGATATGATCCATGGTGCAAAATACATGCTCGGGTGAAACCACCTCTCGGTTATCGGCCTCTAAACTTTTTAGGGCAATAGAGCCTGTGCGTTCGTGCAAAAACACTCGGTCGATGTAGATTAAGGCTGCGCCGTCGTCAAGCTCTTGAACAAGATGATGCTGCCAGATTTTTTCAAATAAGGTTTTGTTCATGATGTTCCTCATCCAATGTATTGCTAAGACTAAGCAAGGATTGTTTTAGCGCGATGAATCGCCCATCCATCCCTGCTTGTGCGAAACGCATTTGAATATTTGACGGCAAATTAGCGTCGTCCAGTCTGTCTACATATTGTTTAAGTAAACTAGTGGGCCAGCGCAATATATGGGTGGGTACTGTAACTGGTTGTAGTTGCTCGGGTCGCTCATTCATGAACGCAGCACGATAGGCTAAATGGTAGTTTTCACCGGCTGTTAAATACCCCATAAGCGTGTCTTGAATGACTTGAGCTGGCATATCAGCACTGCCTACTCGAGCGCTTTCAGACGTATCAAACCAAGGGAAGTAATGAAACAGTTGACTCGACATTTTCCAAACCAATGCCAAATGAGAGCCGTCTTTTTGTGGGCTAATATCAGGAAAGTATTCAGCCAATATAGCTTCTCGCTCATCATCTTTGAACCAAGCCGCATTTTCAAGGACCATGCCTTTAATTGAACTTGGATGCGCCTTGGCGTACTCAATGGCTATCTGAGCGCCGGTGGCAGAGCCATATAACAATGGCTGCTTTAGCCCTAATGCATTGATAAATTCATTCAAAGCCTGGACGTAAGGAGTAAGGCTTGAATCAGGCTTTTCGTCTCTATCTGTTGGCAACTGAGCCCCTTTAAACTGTGGTAAAGGGTCAGACTGCCCATATCCCGGAGTGTCTAAGGCGATGACCTTAAAAGAGTCAGATAAGGCGCTCATGATCGGTAGCATAATGGCAGATGACATAGGCGATGCATGCAACAACACTACAACGGGTAAATGATCTGCGCCTTGGCTACGATAATGCAATTGCCAAGGAGCATCGCCCCCTAGCGTAACGTAGTGCTTTAGTACTGGATAACCCTGCATAAACTCACCCTAATCCCAGTGTTTCAGGATTAACTCGCCCGTCAGGGTCAACGATTGATTTTATACCTTGGATCATCTTGTAGGTGTCAGGCTCAATCCCCTCTTTAAACTGATACGTTTTGCCTATTTGCAAATGCACGCCCCCTAGATCTTTAAAGAATGTGCTTAACTCGGTACGAATTTGGTGTACCTTGGCTCTGGCTGGCAGGTTTTCCTCATGTTTACCCACTTTTGCTAGGTAGTCAGGCTCTACACTTTTCTCGTGAATTTCTGTGTAGGCATCAGGCCAAAAGAATACGGGCTCCAGTACAAAACAGTTGTTGGCCACCACAGCAAACAAGTAACCCACACCAATATCAAACTTTTCGATGTCAGCGGCATGTTGTGCAAAAATAGCTTCAACCCCGTCATGAGCCTGCTTAATTTTAGAGTGTGGAAACAAACCATGTACAGGCACCCAGCGTTCACCTTGAGGCCCAAGCATATTGTTGACTGGCCCAAATGGATTAGAACGGGTAATTTTAGGAATGCTATTTTCAATTTCATTGCCGTTAAATTGCTTGGCGATAGCACGAATGTCATTCATACGTGCTTCAACGGCGGCATCAATGCGGTCTTCAACAATAATTTGTACCGAATAACCCACATCTTTCATGTAGCCTCGCCCTGCCATCGCCAACTTAGCCCCATCTTTCAGTGCACCTAGAAACGAGCCGGATGACTTCATCACGCCTGCCAATGCTTTTACATCTTTGGCTAAGCTTTCACGTTTTAAGCGAAGGGCTTGTAAAAAGGGATCAAAACCAAAGCACTCCATGGCCAGTCCTTGGCGCGAAATCTCGCTCATGGCCGCAATGCAATCATCGCCTTGTTTGAAGTCAAAAGCTAAAAACCCTTTTGCGGGTAATTCAGGTATCAAACGGAATGTGGCAGTCGCTTTAAAGCCCAGCGCGCCATTGTCACAGGTAAAAATACCGGTTAAGTCAGGGCCATAATGACGGAAAAAAGGGCTACCATTAATTTGTGCCCCTGAGCCTGTAGTCACTAATGTTCCATCAGCTAACGCCACCTCTAAACCGATGACAGAATCCACCGCGGTGCCGAATTGACCTGACCCCCAAAAAATAGAATTCTGTGATAAACCGCCACCTACAGTGGCTTTACTGCCTGATAACGTCCCCCAGTATGGTGTTCTTACGCCTTTGCCTTTAAGTGCTTCGTGGAGCTTTTTCCAAGTGCATCCGCTTTCTACGGTGACGTACATATCTTGAGTGTTTATTTCTAAAACACGATCCATGCGCCCAAGATCAATCATAACGCTTTGGCTTTTCACTGGCACATAGCCCTTGGTATATGACATACCGCCCCCTCGAGGGACCACATTCATCTTGAATTCTGTCGCTATTTTAAGCACATGGGATAACTCGTGTTTGTCACCTGGACTGACAACCACGGCGGCTGGAATATCTTTGGTAAATACGTCTTGGGCGTACAAACTGGTGGAGTAATCATCGGTTAACACATTGTCTTTGCCTAAGATTGAAATCATGGCAGTCAACATATCTTGCTTAGGTAGAGTATCGGTATTCAAAGCGTTCTCCTGACAATTTTATTGATGTGCTTTTAAGCTCTATTAGTTGCTTCAGCAAACTAAAACCTATTGTTCTATCATTAGGACATTACAGGATAAATATATTTGTGACAACAGATCTTTGTGCTCACCTCTGACAAAAGACTTGCGTCACTATTTATGTTATCTTGTTATATTGATATATCATTTTCTTGAACCACCCAAAATTGGAGATGGATAGCCCATGTCATTTGATGCTCAATTTGCTTCGCTCAACCAGACCAAGTTAAATGAAGAGTCCCCTACGCCCCTTTATTATCAGCTATACAGCCTGCTTAAACAGAATATACTAAACGGTAGTTTAGAAGATGGATCGCAGCTACCAACTGAACTAGGCCTGTCTCAAGCATTCAGCATTTCAAGGATCACCGCTAAACGCGCGCTAGACGAACTTGCCGCCGAAGGCCTAGTAGCAAGACGCCGCGCTAAAGGCACGCATGTCACTCATAAATATCAGCCCAAACCAGTCAAAGCACCCTTAGTCGGAATGCTGCAAGAGTTAGAATTTATGGGCCAGCACTCAGAGGCAAGAGTAGTCGAACTAACGACTGCCCGCCCACCGGCAGAAATAGCAGAAGAGTTTGCGCTAGTTGAAGGCGAAACCTTATTGAAAATGACCCGCGTGAGAAGCCGCTTACATGAAGCGTTCGGCTATTATGTGAGTTGGAGTAAAGGGCTAAATAAGTTCAATGAAAAAGCCAGCTTAGAAACAACTACTCGGCTTGAAATATTTCGTAAAAATGGAATAGAAATCAAGCATGTAAAGCAAATTTTAAGTGCCTCTGCGGCAACGGCGCAAGTTGCTAAAGAACTCGGCGTGGAAGTGGGCTTTCCCTTGTTAAGTTTGACTCGTCGCTCATATGATGAAAATGAAAACCTAGTAGACTACCTGTCTGCTTTATACCACCCTGACCGTTTTCAATACCGGATGGACCTCACACCTGAACCGTCTAACGAGTAGAAGAGTTATTGACTCAAAAGCTACAGCTGAAAACCTAACGAATGCAGATACAAAAACCGCCACTAATAAGTGGCGGTTTTTGTATCACTGTTTAACCATGATTGCATATTACATAGGTTTAACCGCACCAAAAAACGCGACCGTTAAAATGAGTATCCAGTAAAGGTATGCTAGTTTTCTACCAAATCGAATGGAACGGTCTAGAGTGGCTTCAACCTCAGCATTATCGCCCATTGCAAGTTGACGGAACAACTCGGTCCATTCTCGCATGATAAAGCGTAATTTAAGACCAATCACCAAAGTACAGGCATATAAAAACATTTTGATAGAGAACCATTTCTGCCCGGTTTCAGCCATTAAGGGGCCATCACCAAACAATGACCAAAGGCTGGTGATCATTAACGCAGGGATCACGACAAAGCGAATGCCCTCGTCAATTTTGGTCAAACGAATACCCGTATCGGTTTCGCGGAAGATGTAAGCGGACCAACATAAACCTAACCATAGAGCAAATAAGATCCACATACCGGTTAACCAGTTACCCCCTAATGGCTGCACTCCCCAAATGTGTCCCATGTGTAAACCTAGTGGCAGCAACATGATGATCCCAGTTCGCGCCAGAATATCGATACGATACGCTGTTTCCATATGACGACGACGCTCATCCATCGACAATTTACGGTTAATCACGTTAAACGAGGTTTGGAATACCCCCCACTCGCCGCCCAGCCAGTAGACCATAGCTACGATATGTAACCAACGCAAAATGGGTAACTGATACATTTCCAGAAAAGACATAAATTGACCCTTGTAATATATAATTATTCTTAGTCGGGATAATTGGTAATGACGCGTGATTTGCTTACCACCCAACCCTGAATAAAACTCTACGCTAGGGCTAATTAATCCAGAATGATGAATATCAATTTGTCTATGTCACCGGCTTATAAACAGCGAATAACAGGGCTTTCGGAGAAATCACAAAGACAATAAATGCGGCGTTAGGCTTTTAAAAGCCAGCAAATCGGCAAGGCTACACGGCCAAATAGAGGTCAAAATGCATCAAGATAAGCTTTCAAAAGCGCAGGAGGAAAATAGTCTTTATGGCGTTTCACAACATCGAAAATGCATAGATGCCATCAGGCCATATCAATAACTCAATCTTGATATGTTCCATTATTTAGCCTGCGATATGCTGTTGTGGCTTAGAGTGGATCACGCAGTAGGATGGGATCAGTTTCGACGAGCCTAGAGTTAGTGCGTAGGGTCAAAAGCAGTCATTGGGAATATTGGAGTATGCGAGAACCATAGTCGTCAAACGCACATTCATGCCTAGTTCGCTAGCTTACCTTAACCGACATTGCTAACTTTTCAATGCCATGTGATGGAGTCCATCTTTTACATTCAATAAAGCCATGTTTTTTGTATACACTAATTGCTGGCTTATTTAGAACAGCGGTTTCCACTGTAGCAGCATTAATATCAAATGACTTTAGCGCACGAGCAATTAATTTACCTTCTATACCTAGCCTAAAAAAATTGGGATCGACAGCTAAACTATGAATATCTAAATTCTTTTCGTTTATTTTTATTTCTATTTCAATTATTGCTGCGAGACAATTCTTATCACTAAAGCCATAAAAGTCAGTTCTAGAGCGGGTTATATCTATAACTGTTCGTAATAGAGGTGGAAAATCCACGACACCAATAAGCTCAGCTTCAACTTTATAAGAATTTTGAAAAATAGTATGAATTTTATTAGCAACAACTTCATTAGAATTTTCAAGCTTTGTTATCATACTTTGTCTTGCCTCAAGGCGCGTATTGGTATCTAACGCTTTGCAGAAACAGCAGAGCAAGTTGAACAATTTTTGCGTTATGTGGTTCAAATTACTAATTACCATGACACCCATGTTAAAAGTGGTTAATTTTCATCCCTCAACTACACTTTTTGTGTGTTCCAATTTATTGAGTCGACTGTTATGCCCCAGTCACGAAAAAGCCAAATCAGTTTAATCGATACGCCTTATTATCACTGTGTGTCCCGATGTGTTCGCCAGTCTTATTTGTGTGGCACAAACCAACTTACTGGGCAGAGCTACGAGCACCGGCGTGGCTGGGTGGAAGAGCGTTTACTGTTTTTATCCACCGTGTTTGCAATCGATATTTGTGCTTATGCAGTGATGAGTAATCATTCTCATGTGGTGCTTTGTGTGGATAAACCCCTGGCTGATAACTGGGATACCGAATCGGTACTAAAGCGTTATCACACGCTTCATAAAGGCACGTTACTCACTCAAAAATTTATAAACGGTGATACCTTAACTCAGGGGGAGCTCATCACCCTTGATGACACTGTTGAAATCTACAGAAAACGTTTGTACGACATCAGTTGGTTTATGCGTGACTTAAATGAATATATTGCCCGTGAAGCGAATAAAGAAGATGACTGTACGGGCCGTTTTTGGGAAGGACGATTTAAATCTCAAGCGCTACTAGATGAAAGCGCCGTGCTAGCGTGTATGGCCTATGTGGATTTAAACCCCATTAGAGCGAAAATAGCCAAAACACCTGAAACAGCAACACACACCAGTATTAAAAAACGTATTCACGCTGCTAAATATCATCAAGCTCAACCGAGTACGCTAATGCACTTTGCGGGAAACCTGAAAGAAAACATGCTAAAAGGTATTGCGTATTCACTCAAAGACTATTGTGAGCTTATTGATACCACAGGTCGATGCATTCGTGATGATAAGGCAGGTTATATAGATAACACTCAAAGCCCTATTCTACAAAGATTGGGACTAGATAGCGCTCAGTGGTTAGCCTTAACCACTGAGTTTGAAAAACACTTCTGCTACGCCGCTGGGGGCGAGCAAATGATGAACACCTTTAAGCGCCATACCCACCATCAACGAATTCGCGGGATGGGTAATGCAAGGCAATTGCTAAAAAAAGTGTAATGCTATTTCGGTCTCTACCGACAAACGACATTTTCAAAAGCGCCCAATCGAACAGGATCGGTAAAACTTTTCGACAAAGCAGTTCTCAAATTCTCAACGACGTTTATTAAATTTGTAGGTCGAAAGCCTATCTTTCATATTGAATAACAAGTTTCATATTTGTTGATGGCTACAGACCACAACATGGCTTCGCTAGAGCTAATAACCTAGCAAGATTAAAAACCGTTTTAGAATTATTTTAAAATGGGCGTCCATATAAAATGACGTAATTACTTAAGCTGATTGTGCTCATAACACTCAATCGCTTGTATGGATGCTTGAGATGGTCACTCCAAAGGCATTAAAACCTGCCATGATTGAAAAGTTATCAAACAATATCAATCAATTAAATGGAGTGACCGAGATGAAATGTAACCTAGTTAGCATTGATTTAGCAAAGAATGTGTTCCAGTTATGTGCCTTAGATGAGCAAAATAATGTGATATTCAATAAACAAATAAAAAGAGATAAGTTGCTCCATGAGCTGCGCCAAATAGAGCCGACCTTAGTTGTGATGGAAGCTTGTTATTCAGCTAACCCTTGGGGCCGTAGGTTCAAGGCCCTAGGCCATACAGTAAAATGTATCCCCGCTCATGTGGTCAAGCCTTTTGTGCGAGGCAATAAAAATGATGCCAACGATGCGCTGGCGATTGCCGAAGCCGCACAGCGACCCAATGTGCGTTTTGTTGAAATAAAATCTGTTGAGCAACAAGACGTTCAGTCGCTACAGCGTATCCGCGAACGATTACTTAAGAATAGAATTGGTGATAGTAATCAACTCAAAGGACTACTCGCTGAATACGGTATTGTCTTACCCGTTAAACACGGTGCGCTTAAAAAGTATGTGCCGGATATCCTAGAAGATGCTGGTAATGAATTGAGTATTACGGCCAGGCATTTCATTGAGCGTTTACATAACAAGATGGAATATTGATTTCACTACTCAAAGACAATAAGGCTTATCAACGTATATTAAACGTGCCTGGCGTCGGAGCTAAAGTGGCTGCGACATTCTTAGCCAGCGTGAACGATATCCACGTCTTTAAAAATGGTCGGCAATTTGCTGCCTGGATTGGTTTAACCCCAGCACAATATGCCAGCGGGGATAAATCACGCATGGGAGGTATCACCAAACGGGGCAATCAAAGCTTACGAAAAATGCTAATTTTAGGCGCTCGAGCGGTATTGAACTGGTGCGACAAAACAGATGACAACCTAAGACGCTGGGCACAGCATATCAAAAAACGCATGCATGGCTGTAAAGCTGTAGTGGCATTGGCCAATAAATTGGCAAGGATTATTTGGGTAGTCATGGCAAAAGAAGTCGAATTCGACGTCAAAAAAGCGTGTGCATAGCACGCAACACACAGAGTAAACATAACAGACCTAAGCGGTAAAAAGCATTGATGATGTAAACGGTTATGTCTTATTTGGAACCTCAGCAAGACAACTGCCTTCGAGGCAATATGGATGCATAGGCTTATAAGACTTCAATTGAAACTCATGAGGGTACGGCGCATATGAATATCGCCATAAAGATGCCGGATATATGTCACAAGACCGTATTTCATTTTTATGCAAAAGCTGTTTGAAAAAGGCCAATTATGACAACGTAACACTTAAACGTTTGAGAAAGAAAAACGAAAACCTGTTGATAAAACGGGAGTGACCATATATGTCTTTTTAACCTTGTCTTTTTAACCTTGCAAAAAGCACTGTGGCGTATGCGTTTACGCCATGGCCAACGAATATTTTTAAGCGACCTACATAAATTACTAGGGCTTTGGGGACTATGGTTTAGTACATTGATAGCGATTACAGGTGCTTGGTACTTTTATGAATTTGGCAGTGCCATCGCTGATTCGAGAGTTGAGCCTTCTGCACCTGTGTTGGCCCACGCACGAGCAAACAACCATGTAATTAGCGTAAATGAATTTAACGCAATCATAAAACGAGCTTACGATGCACATGAGGACTGGGAGATTACCGCCTTATATATGCCCTATTCTGAAACTACACCGATACAGTTGCGTGGAGTAAGCCATCACAATCCTATTATCCGTAATCGAGCGCTTAGGGTATTTATCGATCCCCAGTCTCATGACATTGTCGATACTTGAACACCTGACACGCTGTCTACGCAAGCCTATATAAATGAATATGCCGATCCACTGCACTTTGGTAACTTCGGAGGCTTCTGGTTGAAACTTGTATGGTTTATCTTTGGGAGCGCGCTCACGACAATGTCATTCACGGGCGTATTGATGACCTGGAAACGCACACGCACCCAAGCTTTAACTCGTGCTCAAAAAATCACGTTGCCGATTTTTGCCTGTTCGCTAATTGCATTTATTTTTTGGTTTTCAAAATTTAGCTAAGCCAAATAAGGCGCCTGAGGATTGACTGAATTTCTCAGGCGTATTACACGTATCGCCTCTGCGAACAGCACTTTATTTGATTTTCGGCAACATATAGCGAAAGTCGGTGTGCTCTTGCCAACGTTCGGCCAAGTCCAGTAGCCTATTATCACTGCCATAAGGACCAACTATTTGCATACCACCAGGCAACGCTTGGTCACTTAACATAGGTAACGAAACCGCTGGTAATCCTGCTTGATTAGCAAAACTGGTTAAGTCTGCTTGATTGGCCGGTACTGGCGCTTTAAACGAAAATGCGCGTTGCAAAACCGTTGGCATCAGTATGGCGCAGCCTTGCTTGAACAGTTGCCGGGCGAAAGTTTTCGCATTATCTAGCACTCGCTCAGATTGCATCATGTCCATGGGGGTTTTTCGTTCTATATATGACAACATGCCGCGCATATATTCTGAGAATTTTTGCGGCTGGTTTAGCCAATCTTCTTGATGCTCAATACGCATATCCGCTTCACACAGCAATAAGCCAGCTCGCCGCGCTGCGGCAAAATCATAATCGCTAAAATCGAAGTAGCTCAGGGTATACCCTAAATCGACAAATGCGGCTAAATTGCGCTCGAAATCTTCGATAATACTTTGCTCTACCCCTAACGCCGCTAGGTCCTGAGGCACTAATAACACCTGTTGATGTGCCGAACGATCGCCACGAATGAGATTGAAATCAACCGACGATGGACAGGCAGGGTCGAACCCTTTCATTACACTGAATGCCAGTGTTAAATCCTTCGCTGAGCGCGCCATAGGTCCGATATTATCCATCACCCTGCTACAGGTCACTGAGCCATGATTGCTCACAGCCCCGCGACTTGGTTTAAATCCAAAGATACCGCAATAAGCGGCAGGAATCCGCACCGATCCCATGGTATCTGTACCGAGTGATAAACCAACCATACCTGAGGCCACAGCTGCGGCCGAACCACCGGAAGAGCCGCCAGGTGTAAAACCGTGTTTATGAGGGTTGTGGCAGTCACCAAAATGTTCATTTTGATTGGTAGCGCCAAGCGCGCCCTCATGCATATTCAATTTACCAATAAACTGAGCACCGGTTTGACGAAGACGATTTATCACAAACGCATCTTGCTTCGCTTGTCGCCCCATGCGGGTCGCCATGCCAGCGGTGGTCGCAAACCCCATCACATCAATATTGTCTTTAACACCGATACAAATACCGTGAAACACCGAACCTGTGCGCTTCTCTTGAGGTGCACACTTAGGTAAAGCGGTTTGTAAAAACGCATTGAGTTTAGGATTGACCTGTTGAATAAAGCGGTACTGCAATTCTGCCAATTCTTGCGCCGAAATTTGCTTATCCTTAATCAGGGCGATATGCGTGCTCACATCCTGACTGAGTAATGCGATGTCCATTATTTAAACCTGCTATCTATAAGGCGGATAGGTTTTTGGCGCACATCGACTTGAGTTAGCGGTGTTAATTCGCCTTCTCCCACCAAAGCAACGTTAACTTCGATGCCTATTTTTCGTTTTAGAATGGCGGCATATATCCCTAGCAAACTTTCTCTTTGTGCTTCAGGACTTGATACCTCAGCACGCACGATCATTTCGTCTCGTCCTGTTTCATCGCGAACGGCTTCGCAAATAAATTCACCGAGAAATTCATCGCGCTCATCGAGCATAGGACCAATGCCTTGTGGATAAATATTAATCCCCCTCAACTTAACCATATTGTCAGAGCGCCCCATAAAGCCTTTAATGCGTTTAAATGGTAAGTTAAGGCTATTTTCCCCAACTATTTCTTGTGTAATGTCGTGGGTATTGAAGCGTATAATGGGGTAGACATCATCTTTATATAGGCAGGTCACCACCATGTTTCCTGTTTCTCCAGGCGTGACAGGTTCGTTACTGTCAGTATCAAGTAATTCCAAATACTGAGCATCTTCCCAAACGTACATTCCATTGTGGTCAGGTCCTTCCGCGGCAATCGTGCCTGTGTCACCGACACCATACCAATCAAATAATTCTGGGTTGCCCCACGTTTTCGCTATGCTTTCGCGACTTTCCATACCCAAATGGCCAATAATCATATCGATTTTGATATCTTCACCTGGCACAAGCCCTTCTTCTTTGGCCACATCGGCCAAACGCTTAATGTAGTCAACAAACCCGACAAGAACATTCACCCCGAACGTTTTCATCAAATTTACCTGCTGGACCGAGCGTGTTTCCACCCCAGTACCAGCAGATAAAAAGAGGGCATTGGTATATTTAGTCACCGCTTCACGAATATAATGGCCACCGTTGATCATGCCGTGACCGTAGCAAGACTGGATGGTTGCTGCGGGCTTTAAGCCCATAAATCGGTAAGAGCGTGCCACCAGCAACGATTGTACTTCGCGACTTTTCGGCCCAAACAACAAGGGTTGAGGTGTACCTGTTGTGCCACTTGTGGTGTGAAATACCAAAGGTGGGCGTTGCTCAACAGGGATGCCATCTAGGCCATGAAAATCGCCAATCGGCGGATACTGCTCAACGCTTTCCATAATGTCTGACTTTGAAATTAGCGGTAGCTTTTGTATGTCATCAATACTCTGAATATCTTGGGGCTTTACGCCTGCTTTTCCCCAAATTCTCTGGTAAAAAGGGATCTCCCACGCGCGCTTCACCACCACCATAAAGCGTTCATTTTGCAAGGCTTTTAAACGCGCACGGCTCATGCCCTTAAATGTCTCATTGACTCCGTCCCCTAAAGGGTAGTCTTTGAGCATTTGCGCATAATCGAAGGACTCAAAATAGGTGGGGTAAGTGTCTTTTTTTGTGTTATTTGCCGGTATCCCGACTGCGTTATCAACCGTGTTTTTCATCTGATTACCTATTACTAACGAGTGCTTCAACTAAGTGATTAATATTGGGGATCTGTTCCAGTTGGTCTATGCGTTTTATCAAAAAAGCAATGTTATGCTCATCAAAAGGCTTAACGGCACTTTCACAGGCGGCGCGAAATTTTACCAATTGGGTTTGACGGCCTAACGGGTTTTGTGGGCTCCCTAATACATCCGCTATTTCTATTTGAAATTGTTGCCCCGATAAAAGCGTGACAGCGACAGATACTGGGGCCAGCGCATTCGGGTCGCTAACCTGATTCAGGTGGGTAAACACCTTCCCCCCAAGTGCTAGGATTTGCGGGTCGGCCAAACAATCAGGAGAAAAGTCAGTTACCCCTACATCACCTTTTAGCAGCGCGCAGGCGGCAACATAGCCATTGCATAACTTGGCGTAGCTGGCATCCATACCCGACTTAATAGGGCGACCAACCAATTTATTAATGAGCGGCGGAGCATAAACATCTATTTTAGCCACTTCCTGTGCCGTAAAATCATGACTGCGCTGTAAGCGCTGAAGGCCATCTATCGTGCCATGTCCGGCGCGGCCGGTTGGAAATGGTTTATGACTGACAACCTCAATTTGGAATTCACGTCCTACTTTGTCACGCAAAGGCGCTAAATCGTAGCTGTCTTCAAAAAGATGAAAGTAGCCATAAGGTCCTTGAAGTATGTCTTTTGGTCCCTCTAAGCCAGCTTGAGCCATATCGATGGCGCGCACCGCCGTTGCGGCGTTAACCCCGATTTGCATGGCCAACATAGAGGAGCCTTCGATGTGCGATTGCATGGTGCCGCTTATTTGGCTATAGGCAATACCAAGAGCATTGGCTAAGGTCTCACCTTTTAACCCCGACATGGCACACATACCCGCGGTTGCTCCAAGACAACCGCACACTGACGGACGAAAAAACTTCAAACTGGAGGTAACACATTGGCCAATCAATGTGGCTACATCAACCGCCAATGTCACACCAAGAATAAGCTGTTTTCCGCTGAGATTGTGTGCTTGCGCATAGGCAACCAGAGAAGAAAGGATGACCGCCATCGGATGCACTACTGCAGGCTCGTGGACGCAATCCCATTCTTGATTATGAATTTGGTAACCGTTAATAGCAGCTGCAGATGCCGCAGGTAACCACTCCCCTGTTACCCACACTTGAGCTTGCTTGCCCTCACCCCATTGATTTACCGCGTGTTTTAGTTTGCTCACTTGAGGGACGCGAGAACCACTGATGCCCACACCTAGCGAGTCCAAAATAAACGTTTTACAGGCGGTAATCGTGCTATCGGGTAAATCGTCGAAGTGGGTGTTTTCGATATGGGCGAGCAACAAAGCAATGGCATTAATAGATTGACTCATAATTTATTCACCCTGTTGTGCACACATCAGCGTACTAAAAGTGGAAATATCACCAGACTGCAACCAGTCAAAGTCACATAACTGCTGTATTTGTTGTTCAGGCATGCCACTTTGAACAAGTAGCATATGCACTTTTGCATGGCGCTGGGCCTGAGTTAACGGATTTTCTGGATCCCCTAAGGTATCTATATGTTCTCGTTCATAACGCGTACCGTTTTTCAGTGTCACCGTACATCTGGCACCGAAGTGCGCGGGATAACGACGTTCAACATCCTCGCTAACGTTCACCTGAATTAATTTACGTAACGCACCACACTGGGCTTGCGTATATGCTTCGGGAAGATAGTGCTCAAGCGCTGGCGTGCCCCACAATAACATGGCAGCTAAGTCATGCTGGATACTGAACTTTGCTTCCAAAGTCGTTTGTGGGTCTGCTCTATCACAAAATACTTGGGCATCCTGATACACTCCCACCTCTATGCGTGAAACCTCATCAGCGCTGAAACCAAATTCACTTAACAGGGATTGCAATACATCCATGGCTGGGTGGGCATGACGACAGGCCGGCCAAGGCTTAAAGCTGCAGTCATAAATTCGCCATTGTGGGTGCTTGCGTAAAAACGATTCAGGGGTAGCGTCTGAAGATAAAGCCGTAAAAATCCCTTGTGGACCTTCCAGTATATATTCTGGCCCATTTAGATTGTGTTTAGCCATAAACCCAGCCATAAGCCCAGAGCGACAAGCCTCTGCATTGTGCCACTGTTTAGTCAGCACTTGCTCGTTGCGCATTTGCCATAAGCCCCCGGTGGTGCTCCCTGCGTTACCAATCGCCCATAAGGTTTGTTGTAGCGTCAAATCAAAAATTGTCGATACCGCCGCGGCGGCCCCAAGGGCACCACACGTGGCAGTATTGTGAAAATAAGCATAGTGGCTGCGCCCGATGGCTTCGCCTAAACGAATGGTGAGTTCGTAACCGCGAATCACCCCATGTAAAAATACTTCAAGGGAACACCCTACTTGTTGCGCTGCTGCAAGGGCCGCAGGGATAACCACTGGCCCGGGATGTACTATTGAGCTGCGATGAATATCATCCATTTCTAATACATTCCCTAATGCGCCGTTGTATAACGCAGCATTTTGCATACTCAACGGCTTAGATTGGCCAATCGCTGAGCATACTCCACCAGCGTCAAGGGTTAACAGCGCCTGATAGGAAGAACCCGCTGCGGAGTCAACACCTAAACTGGCGCAGGCAACCCAATCCAACACGTGTGCACCGGCACGCGTTAGATCTTGCGCTGTGACCGACTTTTGATCAATGTCAATTAACAGCTGTTTAGTGAGTGAAAGATTGATTGGCAATTTACGTTTATTCCTATACTCTTCGATTTGTCCGGACATATTTATAACAGGTATTTTCCTGTTATTCGAATAACCATCGAGGATAAATGACTAAAATCAAATCTAAGCCAAGTAAGCACGCACTGCCTTTGTATCAAACCATTGGCGAGACGCTCATTAATCAGATTTTATCGGGTGATTTTGCGTTAAATACTTTGCTGCCCACCGAAAAACAGCTTTGTGAGCAGTTTTCGATTAGCCGTCACACAGCCCGCGAAGCTTTGCGTTACGTGGAAAAAACCGGCTTGGTTGAACGTAAACAGGGCTCAGGTACGTTGGTTAAACGTAACACCATGCCTGAACAGATAAACCAGTTCATTAATTCGGTGAAAGATCTACTGGCCTTTGGTCAACACACTCGATTTGAGGTACAGATCAGTGACATGATCGTTTTAGACGAGGAAAAGGCCGCCTTGCTCGATACGAGTGAAGGACAGGAATGCATTCATATTGGCGGTATTCGTATCGAGCCTCACGATAAAAAGCCAATCTGTTATTCACATATATATCGCCGCCCACACTTGGATCAAGTGGACGAAATGCTCAAAGATACTCGTACAGCGATCTATGCAGTGATAGAGGCCCTTGACGATAAAAAAATCGGTAAAATTGAACAGCAAATATCTGCGTGTCTGTTACCTGAACCGCTGGCATCACAACTCGCAGCAAGCCCAAATTCAGCCGCCATGAAAATTACCAGGCGCTATTATTCAGTAGAAGATGACGATCTAATTCTCGTGGCGCAAAGCATTTATCCCGCTAAGCGCTTCAGCTTTACATCTGTCCTGTTTCCCAATAAATGAGCAAGAAAAGACCATGTTAGTGCAATTTCACTGTATTGATAACGTCCCATCTCAGCAAGATAAACGTCTTGAGAATTTGGGCGCTCATCTTGCTTGGGTGGAAGTAAACATGGCACAGATTTGTGTCGCTGGCCCGTTAAAACAAGGGGAACAGATTGTTGGGTCTTTATACATACTAGACGCCCCGTCGGTTCAACAGGCAAAAACACTGCTTTTCAGTGACCCTTATTATCTAGCCGATATATGGGCATCAATTAGTATTCAAACTTTCAATGCTTATGCCGGTAATTGGGTAGGCGGGAAGAACTGGCCAACGCAATAATAAATATCCCTGTCCCGTGCAGAGTAATAACAACAATATAAGAGGAATACCCATGCAGTCAGTATCAGAGTCGAATGAAAGCCCAGTATCCAAAAAGGGCAAACGAACGGGGCATCCTATGCACTGGATCACCGTATTTATCGCAATGACATGCTTATTGGTGTCCAACGGCATGGTGATCACCGGTATTACCGCGTTCGATGGTGCCATTTTGGCCGAGTTTAGCGATTGGTCTCGGGGCGATCTCAAACTAAGAGGATTTATTACCCTCGCTATCACCGGCCTATTGGCACCTATCATTGGTGTGCTAATTGACAAAATTGGCGTTAAGTTTCTGATTATGGTGGGCACTATAGTGCTCAGCCTAAGCTTTTACGCCTATGGCAATATTCAAAGTATCAGCGATTTATATTTGATACACGCTGCCTTTGCAATTGTTTTACTCGCTTGCGGTTTAAACGTGGCGGTTATTTTGGTATCAAATTGGTTTGTAAAGCTACGAGGAACCGCCATCGGTATTGCCGTGGTTGGCACGTCACTTGGCGGCGCTGTACTGGCCCCTTTATTTGGTGGCTGGCTTGCTGATGGCATGACGTGGCGTGAGGGAATGCAATTAGCTGCCCTTATTCCATCAAGCTTATTTTTACTGGCGTTATTTTTACTGCGTAATCGCCCAACGGACATGGGCCTTAAACCCTATGGTTTTGATGGCAGTGCACAAACCCAAAGCGCTGACCTGTCTCAACACGGCTTAACCTATAAAGAAGCTATTAAAACCCGTTCATTTTGGTCAATTGCATTTATTGCTATGTTCACCTTCTACACCATAATGGGCTTTCAGGCCAATCTGGTGCTACACCTGATGGACTTAGGCTTTAACGTACAAGCCGCTGCTGCTGGGCTCAGTGTGTTATTTATTCCCGCACTTATCGGTAAATTCTTATTTGGCTTAGTCGCGGACAAAATCACCGGTAGACGAGTGCTGTACACAAATTTGAGTTTAATGCTACTTGGCTTAGTGGGTATGTTGTTTACCGGAGAAGATACTGTGCTCATTGCCGTAGGCCTAATTGGTTTTATGTGGGGTGGGTTTTACACTTTATTGCAACTCAATGCAGTAAACAACTTTGGGCTAAAAGCATCAGGCAAATTATTGGGTACGATTACGGTATTAGACGCTTTTGGTGGCGGTCTAGGCATTTGGGCGACAGGAGCCATTTACGACGCCTACGGTAGCTATCACAATGCATTTATGATTTTCTGTGTATTGGTTGCCTTATCTGTCGTGCTGATAAGTCAGGTAAAAAAGCACGTGTAACTCGCTAAGATAGATGCGCCCTGCCCCTTCTAATCAAGGATTTCGAGTCATCAAATAACGGCAAACGAGTTCTACGTTTGCCGTTATTTATTGGTCGATAGCGAGTACAACCCGTTCATTTTCCGCTCTTTTCTCTTTTCTTCTTTCCTTTGCCCCAGCCCGCTATTTTAGTGTCATGATTCACAACGATTCTTAACTACTGCCTCAAGTTACTCACTGCACCAAAGCTTAATACTCGTCGTAAAGCGTTCATCCAAGTATAAAAAAACCGCTTAAAGCGGCTTTCTATCAATGCTTATGTAATTAAAACGATGCAGTATCCCAGCTTGGCGGTTTAAAACCACCAAGGGGACGCTACACCCGTATTGCGAATATAGGCTTTTTTACGGGTAAAACGCCTGATTGACTCGGCGCCCATACGCGAGCCACCCAAACCAGAATATTTAAACGATTGCTTTTCAGCTTCATGGATCAAAGCGGTTAACGAAGCGTCATTGATGCTAATCGCTCCCGCTTCTAATTGACTGGCTATATGCCTTGCATATTCAACGTCTTTGCTAAATACTGCCGCGGATAAGCCAAAATCAGAGTCATTGGCTAAAGCGATCGCTTGCTCGTCGCTGTCGACTACAGTAACTGGCAGGATAGCAGCAAAGGTTTCATTGCTAACAATTTGCATATCAGGAGTGACGTCTGTGAGCACTGTTGGCGCACAATAACGCCCGCCTCCAAGGTTAAGTACTTCACCGCCGCATAAAATCGTTGCGCCTTTGCTTTTGGCATCTTGCAATTGCGCTTCCACAATCTTTATTTGTTTCGCACTGATGATAGGACCAATTTGCCCTTGTTGAATATCTGGGTAGTTGTGGGCTAGCGCGTTGACATTTTCAACCAGTTTAGCAAGGAAAGCATTAGCAATATCTTTATGCACGTATGCCCGCTCTAATGACATGCAGGATTGCCCAGCGTTCACCATACTGCCCCAACACAAGGCTTTAGCGGCGAGTTCGGGGTCGGCGTCATGGCAAACTAAAGCTGGATCTTTACCGCCTAATTCTAAGAATGCAGGAATAAAACGCTCCGCGCATGCTTTACCGACCTGCCGCCCTGTAGCCACACTGCCGGTAAAACAAAGAGAGTCGACGTTTTCAATAACCGCCTGCCCTGTTGCACCTGCGCCAGTGACAATACTTAACACCTTGTTTAGCGCCGGTACGCTCTCAAGCAATTCATTAAATGGCGCAACAAAACGTGATGTCACTTCACTGGGTTTAATCATCACAGCGCTGCCAGCAAGCAAAGCCGGGATCGCATCAACTAAAGATAGCAATAGCGGGAAATTCCAAGGGCTGATTACCCCCACTAATGAGTAAGGCAAATAGTCTTGCTGCAACTCAATAAATGGGATTTCTGCCGCCCACGGTTTCCCTTTGGCTAATAAATCAGGGGCGTGCTTGCACCAACGATGTATCCCACTGATGGTCACATCCACTTCTAATTCGGATTCACTTGCTCGTCCGGTATCGTTGATCAAAGCGGCAACTAACGCCGCTTTATGCTCAGCCATTGCATTAGCTAAACGCGCTAATGCTTCAATACGACCACTCAATCCCAGCGCCCACCACTGAGCTTGTTGTTGCTTTAAATCTTGAGCAATAGCCACGACGCTTTCTTCATTAAACAAGGGTAAAGCAAAATCTTCTTCACCTGTGCGTGGGTTGATGACCCCCAAAGTTTGCATATCGTTACTCATCTGAATGCTCCGGTAAAATGACCCCGGCCTGCTTTAATGCTTGAATACTATTGAGCTGGGTTTGAATAAAGTGGCTGCGCGCAGGCACGCTAACCCGTTGGGCGGCATTGAGCATGGTATTGGCCGGATACACAGCTTGATTATAATGCGCTGAAAATAATTCATTACGCTGGCGAGACAAAATATTGCCCATTCCAGGCTTATTGCGATAACGGCGCAATGCCGTTATATCTAACTCTGCATTTGCTACCATGCTTTCGCCCATTCCCGCTTCAGCCATAACTCTGCCTTTAAAGTCCACGACTTTAGACATGCCATCAGTAGACTCAGCAGGAAAATCTATATCAGCAATTCCTGCTGAATTTGCTGATACTACATAGGCTAAATTTTCAATCGCTCGTGCTCTTTTAGCAATATCTTTCGGTGTGAGCTCAACGGAGCCCACTTCAGAGCTACTGTGTAACAAAACTTCAGCGCCATTCATGGCTAAACAGCGGCTGATTTCAGGGTATAGAATTTCTTCAGAGGCCACGCACGCTAAATTACCCAGCTCGGTTTTCGCTACTGGAAACAATGCGTCTTGACCGTACACATCAAGGTATTTGTCTAACACGTCGTGGGGAGTCGGAGCAAACATAGACACCAAACGCCGGTAGCGTAATACGCAATCACCATTAGGGCCGAGTACAAATGAAGTTTGAAAATACAAATCGCTAAAATGGGGGTCAAGCTCATATACATTGCCGGAGAGGTAAACCTGATTTTTTTGGGCTATTTCGCTTAACAAATCATATTCTCTGCCATCTTGAGCGATCGCGCCTTTTTCTTTCCACTCAGTGAGAGATTCCCCCATTGGGAAACTGGTCAAAAAATACTCTGGCAATACGACTAATTTCACACTGGGCCCGACAAAGCCCTTAGTCCCTTGTACTTGACCAGCCACTCTGCCTATATTTTCGATCATTTTTTGCCTAGCATCTGCAACATTTAATTTATTAACAGCAAAGCATCGTGTTTGCAGTGCAACAGCGGTATACGCTAAAGACATGAGTTACTCCAATGTTGTTTGTGATAAACCGTCAATCAGCAAAACACTAAATTGACCTGTACCTTCTCGGTACTTCTGGGCTTGTACATATTCGGGTGATTGCCAAAAATTATGCGCCGCCTGACAATCTGGCCATTGGGAAATCACCACACTTTTTGGTGCGTCTTGACCTTCAATTAACTCAGGCTGCCCCATCGCTATGTAATGGCCACCAAATTTTTCAACCAAAGGCGGCACAACTTCGGTGTATTTAGCAAACTTCTGCCAATCATGAACTGTTGCTTGAATGATTAAGTAAGCGCTCATTTAGCCCTCTCGGCAAACAAATTTTGTTTACTTTAGCAAAAGACACAACATATTGAAGTGAAAGCAGTTTTATAGGTTCGCTTGTTTGATATTTGGCAATGGATAATCCACCAAAGTAAGAGAAAAACACGATGTGGTATTTACGGACGTCCTCAACTCGCTATCATCAAGCTTAATAACTGATCAAAAAATACTCAAAAATCAATTAACTTTCACGCCTATTAGTTTAATAATGGCTTTGTTATATCCCTAAAAAAACATTAACAAAATGGATGGCAACTGTGACAAAAGGACAATCCACAGAGACCTCTTATAATAAAGCTCGCTCTCGAGGAATTCGAGCGTCTAAACAAAAACTGCGTAGTGCGCAATTAGCTGCAGGCTTTAAGTCTCAGGCAGAAGTAGTTGATAAAATACAAAGCCTTGAAGGTTTAGAAAAAGCACCTCGCTCTCTTGTTAGCAGAGTATTTCGTGGAGATCCTGTTGATCCCTTGAGCATCGAACGAGTAGCAAACGCGCTAAATGTAGAAGCTTGGGTGCTCTATTTAAACTCTGGTGAAGTCGATGTTTCCCCCCATACTACTGATACTCATGACAGTACTTCCACTATTGATAATCAAGCACTCGTTAACACTGAGCCTGAAAAGGCCAAAGAAGACAATGAACGTTTGCATATATCGCAGCCGGATAACCAAGTTCACGAGTTGGCGAAGGAAGATATTGAAAGCCCGCTACCCGCAGCGGATAGTCACTCGTCAGATATACGTCTTCAAGATCCCCCTAACATCAAGTCTGATATCCACCAAACTGCATACGCTGAGCGTCAAAGACAGAAAAACAAACGTATGCCTCTGTTGCTCGTCACCCTGGTGGTCTTACTCACTGTGTTAATTGTCGATCGGTTTTGGCCTAGCGAAGACCCAAAAGAGGTGAGCAATTCGTTGGCAGGTATTGTCGATTTTGATAACAAGGTGGTTGCTGTTTTGCCCATTAAAGGTCCCAGAGGCAGTGACATTACCCGTAGTATTGAGCAGTTGCTGGCTGGCCCGACTCAATTGATTGTTGGCAGCTCGGTGCTTCACGCCAGTGTGCAGAGTCCGCAAGAGTTATTGCGTAGCAAAAAAGCGGATCTGGTGATCAGTGGCGAATTGCTTGAAATCGGCCGTTACATTGCCGTTCGTCTATTTTTATCTCGGGATGAAAATATGCAGCAAGTATGGTCAGGGGTGTTCAACAAGTCTTCTTCTGAACAGTACATTGAGTCACAACTTAAAAATGGTCTAAACACCCTGCTAACAAAGCGCCCTATCGCTAATATTGCTGACTGGTATAGCTTGCAACGCTTTCTACACGGCATGCAAAATTTTGCAGGAGAGCGCACCGAGCAAGTTATTTTACGTGCCATGGCTGACTTTCAGCGTGTGATAAGCAGTGCGCCTGATTTAGTGCACGGTTATGCCGGCATGTGTGCAGCACTGGTCGAGCAAAATTTAGAAACCAGTGACAAGCATTACCTTGATGAAGCGAACCGACATTGCCAAATGGGCTTAGAAGTTGAAGCAGATTCCGTTTTCATTCAAAACGCCCTTGGCAACCTAGCCAGAGTGAAAGGGGATTATGAAGTCGCTAACGAGCATTTTGCAAATACGCTACGCGCAGACCCAAACAATACAACTGCGTTACAAAAGATGGCTGAAAGCCAAATGCGTATATTTCTTAAAAACCGTGATCCTGAACTTTATACGCGTATTTTAGCAGGGCTTGAATACGCCGCTGAGCTTGAACCAAATAACTGGAAAATCCCCTATACCCAAGGTAGAGCCCACTACTTTAAGGGGGATCAAATCGGCGCTATTGATTATTTCACCCAAGCAGCTGAGTTGTCTGTTAACTATCAAACACTGAACAATCTTGGGGCGTTAGAATTTTGTGTTGGTGATTTACAAAACGCAAAGACACATTATCAGCAAGCATTAACCCTTAAACCAGAGCACGCGGTATTGTTGTCCAATATTGCAGTTCTGCACTTCTATCTGGGAGAGAACCAACAAGCACTGGATATTTTTGAGCCGCAAATTAAACGTATCACCCAAGAAGGGGGCCCTGGGTTATACCAATTGTGGTCAAATGTTGCAGACGTGTACCGCACCCAAGGCCATACGCAAAAAGCGTTACAAGCTTATCGTAATGCCATGGCTGAGCTGGATCGTGAGGTTAGCCAAGGTGAAGCAAACGTAATGCAAAAAGCATCTCGTTTGGCTATGTATATTTTAGTAACAGAGCTTTCACCAGAGTTACAAAGCACCCAGTTGTTAGCGTCACTAAAAGAACAAGCACAAAGTCTGAGCAACGCGGCCGATCCTGTGTCTCTGCATCAGCTTGCTTTGAGTTGGTTACATTTAGGCGACAAACGTAAAGCCAGCGAATACCGCAATAAACTCAGCGCAATTTGCCCTGGGTTTGCCGCATCACCGGACTTTAAGCCTCTAACCTCAAATAATATGTAATTACTCAAAAGAGTCGCGACCCGATCACATGCTTAAATAGTGCCTTAACAACCGATAGCATAGTGGTGTTGCAAATAGCGACTTAGCGTTAATTCAGCGAGGCTATTTTCTTGAACATGCCACATATCAGGTGGGTTTATCCCCTTTGTATCTGCACGCTAACGCTAACATCCCCAACAAAAAGATCCCCCAAGATGCAGGTGTTGGCACTGGCACATTGCTTGAGTCGTCAACCACTGTAATTTGCGCATCAAACACGTTGATATCCAGTGCAATCGCATTCGCGTCAGACACGATAAGGTTACTAAAATTAAGATGACTGACGCCCACATTGCTCGCGATAAACGTGAACGTTGCAAGCATAAACTCATCAGCTTGAGCGGATAAATCTGCTACAAACGAAGTGGCGTACACATCGATATAATTGACGTTTTCGAAGACATCGAAAATATCAAATTCAGTTAGTGACGCATTACCCATTGCCGAATTGAGAGTGCTGACAACATTATTAAAACCAAGCAAGAACTCAACCCCACCCACATCCTCAGTTTCTAACCCAGAAAACCAAAGCTCAAAGGTAACCGTATCGCCAATGTTGGCGGTTTCACTCACACTACTTTGCGCATTATTAAACGATAAAATAGGCAATGCATTTGCTGTTTGCGTTAACCCTAAAAGCAAAGTGGCGCCTAAAGTAATCTTGGTGAGCGTTTGCGCTAAGTTGTTTATAATTAACATAAATATTCCTTATTTGTTTATTGAGTTAGCAGTATTTTTAGGTTTGTGGTTATCAGTATGCCCCTAACCGTATGAGATAAAGCAGCACATCCTTGTGCTTATCTCGCTGGTATTACTCGGGTTGTGTAGCGCAACGCGGTAAGTCACAAGAAAGTGAACATCCCCTCGCGTCTAGCACATTAATCACGCCATTTTGATCCCAATCGGCAACATCATTCTCACTAGCTGTGGCATTACGGCGCCTAGCAATAGCGCGAATATCCAAGCTATCTATAAAGTCGTTGCCATCCAGATCACACATCTTAGGTTCGACTTGCGCGATGACATCAATAAGCACTTCATCCTCGTCTGTTGCTTGCCCATCACTCACCACCAACCTCAATGTATACAACCCTGCCAAATCCGGTTCGATAAAGGCAAGAACATTGTTTTGATTGACAATAGTGGCCACACTGTTCTGTGGGCGTGTCGCGATTTCCCATAAATAGCTGAGTGCTTGAGGGCCTGAATCAGGGTCAAAACTTTGTGAGCCATCCAGCACTACTCCCTCGCCTGCATCAACAGTTTGGTCACTCCCCGCATCAGCAACGGGTATTTGGTTTTCACTGACGGTCACCATGACGGAGTCTGAGTCGGTTAGCTCACCATCACTAACGTTGACCATGAGCGTATAAGTGCCTGTAACATCTGGCACAAACATCGCTGCTCCCGTCGGCGTGGTTTCAATGCTTGTGCTATCCAGCAAGCTACCTTGAGGCACTGACACAAACACCCATTCAAAGGTCAAGGGTTCGGGGCCTTCGTCTGGATCAAAGCTAGCTGAGGCATTCACCTCAACGCTACCACCTAACTCAAATTGCTGATCATTTCCTGCGTCCGCTACGGGCGGCTGGTTTATCTCGATTTCGTTAACAACCACAACCACTGTCACAGAATCCATCAGCTCGCCATCCGACACTGACAATTGTATGCGATAGCTACCTGCTACATCCGCTGTAAAACTTGTGGTGGCTGTTCCTTGGCTAACAAGACTTGCCGTACTAATATCACTGCCCGCTGGCGCACTTATCACCTGCCAGTCGTAAGTGAGTGCCTGTGGGCCGTTGTCATTGTCAACACTTGCACTACCATCAAGGGCAACTTGCGTACCGGTTAGCATTTCACCGCTTACCTGCACGTCGGCTTGCGGTGCTACATTTGCTTCAGCGACGCGTACCACCACGGAATCGCTAGTACTGCTATCTTCAGCATCACTCACCACAAGAGTAAACACATAGTCACCCGCCACATCAGGGGTAAAGCTTGGATTAACACTCGTACTGCCTTGTAGTTCAGTCACTGCACTGCCAGAGGGCACTGACGCCACAGACCAAGCGTAAGTCAGTAAATCACCGTCAGCATCACTTGATGCACTGCCATCGAGTTGGGTAAGCTCATTTAACTCGGTGTTTTGATCGTTCCCGGCATGGGCGATAGGGGCTCGATTGATAACCGTCACGGTAACAATCGCACTGTCACTGAGTAAACCATCACTGACTATGAGCTCGAAACGGTACTCACCATACACATCAGGTTGCACACTGGCATTCGCGCTCTCTGGCTCAACAATATCTGCTTGAGTCACGGTGCTATTATCAGGCGCCGAAACCAATACCCAACTATACGTAAGCGCCTCAGGTGCTTCATCTGGATCGAAAGAGCCTGAACCGTTGAGTTGAATAACTTGATCTTTAAATAGCGTTGGCGCAGAAGACGCAGTCGCTATCGGTTTTTGCGGATCAGGAGCAGCGGTGGGCAGATTATATTCGAGGACGTAGTCGCCAATCTGATCTTTGCCTGATGTCCCATCACTTAGCACAAGTGTATAGGTGCCATTCATTGGTAGACTTAAATCATAGAGTCCAGCATTGGAATAATCGGCTGCACTAGTGAGGTAACTTCCATCGGGGTTATGCACCGTCATAAAGGGGTATAAGTTTACGGTGTCAATCTCACGCATGACCAAGGTCACTTCATCACCCACCACTCCATCAAAGGTAAATGTATCAATGTCACCTTGAGTAATCGTTTCAAAATAAGTACCAGCACCACTCAACTTCCCGTGCTCATTAGCACCGAGAGACTTAGCGAAGTGAATTTCATAATCGCTTATTTGGTCGCGTCGACTTGTGCCATCCTGCACTAGCAGTGTGTAAGTTCCAGTTTGTGCAGCTAAAATATTTCTCAAGTTAGCAACAGAATAGTTGCTGGCGCTGCTGACTCTACTACCGTCCGGTGCATAAAGTGTCATGAATGGGAAATATGTATTGCGTAAGATATCCGAAAGCTGAATATGCAAACGTTCACCGGCAACCGCCTCAAATGTCCAGGTATCTAAATCCCCTAGGCTAATATCGCCGCCCACTGAGCCGCCATTATTCAGCGTGCCGTTTTCGTTAGCGCCAATGGACTTCGCAAAGTGCACTTCATAATTACCCACCTGTTCACGTCGACTTGTACCGTCTTGCACAAGCAAGATGTACGTTCCTGTCTGTGTAGCCGCAATATTGTATAAGTTAGCCACCGTGTAATTACTCGCACTCCCTACACGGGTTCCATCTGGTGTATAAAGTGTCATGAATGGGAAAAAGTCGGTTTCGTCCACATCCACTATTTGAATATTCAGTCTTTCACCTTCCGTTGCCTCAAACGTCCAAGTATCTAAATCTCCTAGGCTAATATCGCCGCCCACTGAGCCGCCATTATTCAGCGTGCCGTTTTCGTTAGCGCCAATGGACTTCGCAAAGTGCACTTCATAATTACCCACCTGTTCACGTCGACTTGTACCGTCTTGCACTAGCAAGATGTACGTTCCTGTCTGTGTGGCCGCAATATTGTATAAGTTAGCCACCGTGTAATTACTCGCACCCCCTACACGGGTTCCATCTGGTGCATAAAGTGTCATGAATGGGAAAAAGTCAGTTTCGTCCACATCCACTATTTGAATGTTCAGTCTTTCACCTTCCGTTGCCTCGAACGTCCAAGTATCTAAATCCCCTAGGCTAATATCGCCGCTCACTGCGCCGCCGTTAATCAACGAGCCGTTTTCATTCGCGCCAATGGACTTCGCAAAGTGCACTTCATAATTACCCACCTGTTCACGTCGACTTGTACCGTCTTGCACTAGCAAGATGTACGTTCCTGTCTGTGTGGCCGCAATATTGTATAAGTTAGCCACCGTGTAATTACTCGCACCCCCTACACGGGTTCCATCTGGTGCATAAAGTGTCATGAATGGGAAAAAGTCGGTTTCGTCCACATCCACTATTTGAATATTCAGTCTTTCACCTTCCGTTGCCTCAAACGTCCAAGTATCTAAATCTCCTAGGCTAATATCGCCGCCCACTGAGCCGCCATTATTCAGCGTGCCGTTTTCGTTAGCGCCAATGGACTTAGCAAAGTGCACTTCATAATTACCCACCTGTTCACGTCGACTTGTACCGTCTTGCACTAGCAAGATGTACGTTCCTGTCTGTGTGGCCGCAATATTGTATAAGTTAGCCACCGTGTAATTACTCGCACCCCCTACACGGGTTCCATCTGGTGCATAAAGTGTCATGAATGGGAAAAAGTCAGTTTCGTCCACATCCACTATTTGAATGTTCAGTCTTTCACCTTCCGTTGCCTCGAACGTCCAAGTATCTAAATCTCCTAGACTAATATCGCCGCTCACTGAGCCGCCATTATTCAGCGTGCCGTTTTCATTGGCACCGATAGACTTAGCAAAATGAAGTCCATAAGCGCCTGTATTATCCTGCCGAGAGGTGCCGTCTTGAACGACTAGAGAATAGGTACCCGTTTCAGAGGCTTCAATATTATAAATGTTTGCCACTGTATAATTACTTGCCGAAGTTACGCGTGTGCCATCAGGTGCATAAAGAGTCATGAATGGGAAAAAGTCAGTTTCGTCCACATCCACTATTTGAATATTAATCCGCTCACCCGCTGTAGCGTTAAACGTCCAAGTATCTTCTTCCCCTGCTACCGAGATAGCGCCAGATACTGAGCCGCCGTTAACCAAATCTGCCGCCTGAACTTGACTCGCTCCAGTGCACAATAAGAGTAAGCTGCATAGCATTAACCAATAATGCTGTATAGAACGCTTAGAAAAAGAGCCGGCTGAATGTTCGTGGTGAACATCAGGCTCTCGCTGGTTGTACGTAACGTTTCTAGTATCCATGATCTTTCCTTTACATGTTCGATAGAGTGGTTCCGCTATACAACGCGCGTGACCGTGTGTGTTTATTCACAAGGTGAAATAGGGTTTTGCTGCCTCTAAAATTGACCAACGAAGAATTAACACAATGACACAGAATAAATTGCCTAAGAAACACACCTAGCACTTAAGTGAAGCAAAGTGAATCACATAGGGAATTAAATGAATTGAACTGAATACACTGAATTTAACTGAATCACGTGGGCGTAATATGTCGCTGTAGGCGGCAGAGCCTCGGATTAGTATTTATGCCACACGTTATAAACATACGAGAAGTCAATAAAAGGCTGAGGTGGAAAGAAAAGGAATCCGAAGTTTCATGTCGCCAAGAGAGAGCTGAACCAAATTAAAAAGGCGGCTATGTGCCATTTCCCGACGGTCATGAATTTTTAATCGAGTGCTCACTGTGGTGGGTTAGCGATCTGTCAATGACTTTTAAATAAGGGACGCATGCACGTAGGGCATAATGGCGAAGCGGCCCACGTGTATTTGTCCCTGCGAGCCGGCGAGCGGCTTACCGCCACCTACTAGTAATGGTAACGACACGAGATAACCGTAATTGCGGTATCATCCACGGCATATACCAAACGGTTGGTGTCATCTATTCTGCGGGACCAGAAACCTGAAAGATGTTCTTTAAGAGGTTCCGGCTTGCCAATTCCATCAAATGGAGAACGCTTAACATCGGAAATTAACTTATTGATACGTTTTAAGGTTTTCTTGTCTTGAGTCTGCCAATAGACGTAACTACTCCAAGCTTCATCAGTCCATGATAATAACCTGTTACTCACCAATAAGTTCTCGCTGGGTCGTTTTTGCCGCTTTAAACTGTGCAATTGAACGATTTAAGTGTTCAGCATTCGCTGGAGAACGAAGTAGATGAACGGTTTCCATAAGGCTGTTGTAGTAATCTAATGACATTACAACAGCATCTTCAGAATCACGGCGAGTGATTACTGTAGTATCTGCATCGTTGATTACATTGTCCAAAACGGCTTTTAGACCATTTCGTGCTTCGGTAAAAGTGACTATTCTCATTTCGCACCTCACTTGTACATTATATGGAACAAGTTTAGATCGGAAATGAGAACATGTACAGGAAGTTGTACATTACTGCACCGTGGCAGCTAACTTTTAAATAAGGGCCGCATGCACGTAGGGCATAATATTAAGCGAAGCGCTGGGAGCCCACGTGTTTTTGTCCCCAGCGAGTGTTAATGCGCTTGTATGATGGCACTCTACATCTCATCCCAGTCAGGATATTGAATTGGTTTTTTACCGTTTTCACTGACAACTCTAGGGTAAAAAGTATCCGGATTTTCCTCAACAGGCTTTTTTCTACTTTTTTTGAGTTGAAATAACCAACTATCACCGAAGTCAAAATAGTAAAAAACCTTCTTTCCTTTGGAGCCTTCCAATAATTTCTCAACACTGGTTTCGTAGATTTCGTCGCTCTGACAGTCAAAATTGGTTGAGGAGCGAGATCTAGGGCTATTGCCGACTATAAATTCATAAAGGTGATCATTTTCAAAATCGACTGCATGCTGAATGGCGAGATGCAACTCCTCCAAGCTGTGATCAATTGGAATTTCTAAGGTACACGACCATGGTTGATCAAAATAAATTCCTTCAAGCAATTTAATTTCAAGAGTTTGGATCATAAATGCTAAAACGTCCTCGTGATATCTAACACTTAAATATGGTGCACAGGCAGGCTATAATGGCGAAGCCGCCTGACTGTTTGTGTCCCAGCGAACTAAGTGAGCGCGTTGATTGGCTTGTAGTTGCCACGCTAATACATCCTAGAGTAACAGTTTAGAGTTACGCACAGTGCTCACTCACTTTTGACGAATAACTTTTTGAAGAGCTCTTCTGATTTTGCGAGACCTTCTTCAGTTAAAACAACAGACTTTGATTTGCCGACAGGGTCGTGAATATAACCTTTTTCATAAAGCCGATCGGTGATACTCCAATCTATTTGTTTCCAGGCCCTACCAAACTTGTCATGCAGAGTAAGGTAAAACAGAGCAAGTGCCGCTTCATCGATTTTATCTTCATCTATTTCCACTGCTGTCTCCATTTTCATATGGCTACTAACTTCTATATAAGGGGCGCGGACATGTGGGCTAAAGTCTGAGCGTAGCGAGTCAGCCCGCATGTTTGCGTCCCAGCCCGCGCAGCGGGCGGACTTGATTTTTTGTTATGCGCATTTTATACCATAGTCATATTATACGGTGAGACATGTAAAGAGCTTTGATATTGTCTTGTTTGCCACAAATCAAAAGCATTTTGCAAACGAAGCCAATGGGCCGCAGAAGGCTTACCGAAAACTAGTTCAAGACGAAGAGCCATCTCTGGGGTAATAGCCCCATTGCCATTAAGAACTTTCGATAATGTTTTACGGCTCACATCTAAATGTTGCGCTACATCAGTAATAGTCAGTTCTAGAGCATCAATAACAAGATCTTTGAGTATCTCACCGGGATGCGCAGGGTTATGCATATTCATTAGTGATAATCCTCGTAATTAACGATTTCAACATCTCGTCCAACAAAGCAGTATGTAACCCTCCAGTTTCCACTTACCCGGACAGACCAAATATCATTTCTGTTACCTTTGAGTTTGTGCATATAAAGGCCGGGTAAATCCATGTCATCAGGTGTTTCGGCTTGATCGAGATTCGACAGAATAAGACGAAGCTTTTTTTCGTGCTTTTTCTGAATTCCTGATGTGGTTCCTTTAGCGTAAAACTTCTGAAGGCCTTTATGTATAAAACTCTTAATCATGACTTAAGTGTAACCTTGAGGGTTACGAAATACCAGCGTAATTTTCTGAGTGCATAACTTTTAAATAAGAGGCGCGGACATGTGGGCTATAATGCGAAGCAGCCCATGTGTTTGTGTCCCAGCGAACGCAGTGAGCGCCAACAGTTGTTTGTTAGCTGCAAACTTGCTTATGAAAATATGCTCTATTGCGATATGTAAGACAAGCAGTTACTGGAATTGGTAGAAACATAGCAATAGCCAGAAGCCAATCCATATATGTTGCAAAAACAGTTGCAGTTAATGAAGCTATACAGCCTAAAGATAGATAAACAATTAAGCGTTTAGGTGGAGTATCTGTTTTATGCGGATAAAGCGTTAGATTGTTAAGTCCAAGCATCCCCCAAAAGCCTAAAAGACCAGCTACCACCAATAGAAATGGAACCAAGGTAGCCATTTGACTTTGGAATATGCCGTAGATCCAAGCGGGACTAAATATAACCCCAAGGGTTAATAAAATCGCGGATGGTCCAAAAGATACAATTAAAACAACCAAATAAAGTATGCTTTCATTCTTGCAGCTAACACCCGCATAACGGGCAAAAACACGTGGGCTACAATATCAGGCGAAGCGCCGGGTGCCCACGTGTTTTTGTCCCCAGCGAGCGCAGCGAGTGTTAATGCGCTTGTTATGTTCTAAGCCACCGAAGTTACTAAACACCATTTTTACCAAAGGCATAACCACAATTACGGCATGTATCATTGGGTAGCTTAAACCGCCTCAACGAATCCACAACCTGGTTTCTTTTACATTGTGGACAGAAGTAATTCAGCGTATTTATCAATACTGCTATAGCGCAAACGAAGCTGCCGATATAAAACGGGTTTGCATAAAAAATGATGCTTGGCGCAGAAATCTGAAAGCCAACGATACAGACGACCAAAGCTAATAACCAAAGTTTAAATTTTCTGCTTTTATTCAATCCACTAAATCCATTTGGAGAACATAACTTTTCAATAATGGGCGCATACATGTGGGGCATAATGGCGAAGCCGCCCCGCGTGTATGCGTCCCAGCGAACGAAGTGAGTGTGTTGATTGGGTTGTTATATGCCGTTTCAAAATAGCCAAACCAATGGGCATAAAAATCAATCATCGCTTCGTCCTTCAGCCCCCGTGTATAGTCCGTTACTTCCGGATTGATCTGCAACGGGTGTGCCGGGCGACGTGTTAGAAAAAGAACTTCTAACAATAAAGTATGTAATGGTTGGTCCGACGATAGGGATTAGCCAATTAATTATTAAGCAAAGGTTCATGGAGCTTTGTTGTTTAAAAAACGCTCCTCTGATACCAATAGCATTAACAAATGCTAAGACCAAGTGTAGACAAGTAAAACCAACTATAAAATAGATAGTAGTCACATGAGTCCCATAGGCATATAACGCCCAGCTAAACGGCGCGAGCTTGCGAGTGTCCGGCAGGCGAAGCCTGCGTATTTGAGCTGCTTGTTATGAGTTGTTTTCACTCGTTGCCTCTTTGTAATCGCGAAGCCCTATAGGAAATGTAACTAAGGTAATGATCAAAAACCCCAGGAAAAACCACGGGGCTTTCTCTGGCTGTATATTACCTTTCAAAAATGGTACAGCCGTATTAGTAATGTAGCCGACTAGTGCAGCGATTGTATAGGAACCAAAAAATAATGCCGCCCACAGCATATTGCCGCGACGCATTAATGCTTGATAGGGGGATAAATCCTTCCGAAGTTTCTTGTCTTGGTGGCGAGATAAAGCTCTACGTGCCTTATGGGACGTCCCTAATTTCCTGAGCTTTCTCATATTAGCCTATGACTCATAACAATTTAATAAGGCGCAACTTGCGCGTTTTTCTACCGAGCTTGCGCTCGTTTTTATCCATACTGCCATGATTATCAAGTTTATGAAAGTCACCGCAGGCGAAGGCTGCATGTAAATAAAGCTAGTCAATTTTAGGACGCAAACGCGCGATTGGGTCGTTTGCTTGAATATGGGGGAAAGGCTGCTATAACTGTATATTTATACATGCAAAGTAAAGATCATGAAAACAAAGTCTCCCTTCCTAAATCACATTACTGAGTTCATGTTGCTAAGACAGTATTCTCCAAGGACTGTCTCTACTTATTTGAAGTGGATCTCTACATTTATTCACTTTCACGGAAAACGTCATCCTTCATCAATGGGAGATAATGAAGTGGAACAATACCTTGAACATTTGGCGCTGAATGCCAATGTGTCACCGCGCACTCAAGCTACTGCATTAAATTCACTATCGTTTCTTTATAAGCATATTATCAAGAATGAACTGTCTCTTAATTTGAATTTTGCCAGAAGTAAACGTCAACCCAAACTGCCCATTGTTATGACGCAGGATGAAGTGAAACGGCTTATGTCAAGATTGAATAAACGTTACTATCTTATTGCTGGCTTGATGTATGGCAGCGGCCTAAGAAGCATGGAGGCTGTGCAACTTCGCGTGCAGGATATCGACTTCGATTATAAGTGTTTAAGGGTCTACAATGGTAAAGGTAAAAAACACCGAGTCGTTACTTTGGCAACGGAGCTTATTCCATTACTTAGAAATCAAATAGCGCAGGTTGATGAATACCTGAGACTTGATATTCAGAATGAGCAATACGCCGGTGTTTGGATGCCTCATGCGCTAGCTAAAAACTACCCTTCAGCGAATAAGTCGCTCCCGTGGCAGTTCTTGTTTCCCTCTCATAAACTCAGCGCAGATCCAGAAACTGGTGAGATAAGAAGGCATCATTTTCATCCTACTTGCATTCGCAAAGCGGTCAAACAAGCTGTATTGGTGGCGGGGTTAACTAAACCAATCACGCCTCATACTTTGAGGCACTCATTTGCTACCCATTTACTACAATCTGGCGCAGATATCCGAACGGTTCAGGCCCAACTGAGCCATTCTGATGTAAAAACAACGCAAATATATACTCATGTTCTTCAGCAGGGTGCAAATGGCGTAGTCAGTCCTTTAAGTCTTTTATATCGATGGGGGACTAACACTATGGCCGCTTTGGCATCGAAAGCGCCTACTCAATTTATAGCGAGCGTACTTCCGATTTATGCTCTTAACAGACTGTCTTGACTGTTCAATCTATTGAATTGGAAAATCTGATACTGTGTGAGCACTGCAATTAACCTACACACTATTCTCTTAACTCGGTGTTGATAACTCAATTCCTTTTGTCATGTAAATATCATCATATTTAAGCCCGCCATTACCGTAAGGTTTATCGAATGGGCCGGTATTACAATTCATTAAAAAGTGAGTGAGTGGCCACTCCCGTTGCATGCGAAATGACGCGTTTTTATACACTAATGTCTGTTCGGGAAACTCACTGCCGCCCTGCAAATACACATCATAGGTCTGTCCGCCCTGCTCTTTAGTGGCGTTGTTAACCACATACCAGATTTGATACCACTGGCCTGGCTCAAGTGGTTTAGCGTCTCGTTCATTCCCCTTAAGATTATGTTTCACATTGGCGTAGCCATCGGGCACCTTGACCATAAGTGCACCGCTATTTTTAAGACCGCTAGACTCGCGTTTATCTGTAACCCTAAGAGTCGCTTCAAAGGCATTGTAATCGTGTTTTTTGATGTCCTCTGGCCCCATATTGCTTAAACCAAAGGCATGATTATTAGGAAAAGCAGCCACATTAATCCGCGTATAAAAAGTGTAAGTTTCACCCACTTCAACGATTTGCGGTAGCGCTTTAAAAGTCAGTGCTTTGCGATTGCCTACTATTCCTGCTTGTGCAGGCTTTTTTAGCAAGTAAGCATTGCTGCTGCCATTGCGAGTTTCAGTAAGGCGCTGTGTGACTTGCGGATTGGCAACAAAGGGCTTGGTGTCATTTTTGGTATCCGCTTTTATCCACGAGGCAACACTGTCTGTGGCTTCAAAATTATCGATCAGTAACCAGTGATTGAACACCAAGGTATGCGCAACACTCTTTGTGCAAACAAATACGTTAAACAAACCAATCAAAATATAGGGAATCAACCGCATAAATTTCATCCTTTATTCGTCACGAAAGTCATTACCTAAGCCATCAGTGGTATGCCAATGACGCTGCATCTCGAAATATAAAAATGAAGCCGTCCATGTTATCAGTACCAACCCAGTTAACGATTCAATGCCGGTTAAATAACGCAAGGCCCCTAACGGCTCAATGTCGCCAAAGCCAACCGTGCTATACACAGTAAAGGAAAAGTAAGCACAGTCCATTAATGAGCCTTCAAAATTACCAATAAGCGTGCCCCACCCCTCAAGTTTATGCATAACATAGTAGGCAATGGCAAAAATCCAAATTTCGCAAATATGAGCCAGTAGTGCACCGAACACACCAAAAACAATACGGTAACTATGCCTAATTCGCATGCGAGGTAGAAAACACATTATGCGATGTAAGAATTCATAATGCAGCATGACCGTAGCAGCCACCAGCAAGGTATTAATAATTAATATGTAAATCATTTCCGGTGTCCAGCAGTGATTTTTTAAATTGTTATTTCAGGCGTTTTGATGTCATCTTTATTCATCTGCCGAGGTCAGTTTAACACTAAATAAGGCAAGCATTTTGTGACTGAAAACAGAAAACTTGCAAAATAATAACGAGCGGTTTTACTTAATAGGCAAATAATACCAATCGCTAGCGAGCAGCGAATGCAGGGAACCTATATTCAGCGCTAGTATTATTAAATAAGGACATTTATGAAAATCCATTTACTGTATCGCCTAATATTTTCAGCCGCGGTCTTACTTAGTGGTTGTGCAACTCAGAAAACTAGCTCTGATCTACCTAGTGATGCACCGCCTCTCACGTCATCAGCGCAAGGAGCCACTAACCAAGCTTGCATCGACATTATTAAACAGTCAGAGGGCGTGCGCCTAACAGCGTATCGTGGACCAGCAGGCCATTGGTTAATCGGATATGGCCACAAAGCTGGAGTCAAGCAAGGCATGGAAATTAATGCCCCTCAAGCAGAAGTACTCCTTAAAAACGATTTACTAAAAATAGAAGAACAAATGGGCAAGATGGTAAAAGTGCCTGTTAACAACAATCAATTTAGCGCGTTAGTTTGCTTAGGTTACAACATCGGCATGGGTAACTTGTACAAATCCACCTTATTGCGTTTGCTTAATAAAGGGGATTACGCTGGCGCTAGCGAGCAATTCAGTGTTTGGCGCAAAGCTGCGGGTAAAGTAAATGCTCACCTTGTTCAGCGCCGTGCAAAAGAGAAAAGCTTATTTGATAAGTAAGACTATACGGCCAAATGCACTAAATACATTTGGCCGTATTGTGTGAATACACGCTTGGCGCAAGGATCGTCAAAACATACCGCGCGCTATCAAGTTATTTTATATAAGTGCAAACATATAAATACACATGCAGGTGCATATAAAATCAAACCTACAGCGAGTGCGTTTTATTCGTTCACTGCCGCCGGCGACAGGTTTGCTCTTGCGGTATGGGTTGCCGCAACTAATTGTTCACGAATAGTTTGTGCATTCAAACAAGGCTTTTCAAAGGGAAAATAGACTACCTTTTCATCTGCCTGTATATGCGCCCCTTCATAAAATGCAGACAACATGGTCAGCTTCTTGGCCTGAATACCGAATTGGTCCTCGACTATTAATGCCATCGCATCTTGATGATCTTGATTCATGTGCTCGATGATCCCATTGCTAACACTCTGCCAATCAACGCCTTCAATGTTAGATTGCCAATGCTCTTTGTTGATCCAAAAAATTTTGCCAAAACCGCCTATATAACGAATGCGTTCTGGTTTTATTTGGTAAAAAGAGAAGTCGTGGGTTGCTCTATAGTCTTTCGCCCTAGGAAATAACGCCAAGTACTGCTCCGCTAAATGCGCATCCTCTACTCGCACAGCATCACCCAAAAAGGTCACTCGACCATTCGCTTGGGAGTCATCTTGCAGGGTATCAAATATTGTCATCGAAACCTTAGGGTTACCCTTGATGTTGCGTGTATGTTGGGCTATTTGGCTAATATAGGTCACTAAATTACCTTCTGGGGTCATGTAATAAGGCACCACAGAGCCAAAGGGATAACCAGCAACAGACTGTGAATGGGTACTTAGTACACCACTGTGTTGCTGACGCACAAGCGTTTTAGCATCGAATATATATTCATCTATTTTCATTTTTTCTTCCTTTATTCAATAGGTTGACACCATCAGTGGGTAATAAAAGGCACACTGTTGGCTTGTGGAATTAAGGTCGGTTTTACCCCAAAGCACTGCTGCAAATTTTGTTCATTGATCACATCACTTACCTGCCCCTGCGCAAGGCAACGCCCGTTAGCTAACAGAATCACCTGATTAGCGTAAGGCAACACCAAGTTCATATCATGACTTACACACATCACGCTTAACCCTTGTTGACAGAAACCTTTGATGACTTCCATCATGGCTTTTTGAAAACGAAAATCTAGCGCAGACGTAGGTTCATCAAGCAACAAGAGCTTTCCTTCAAAGTCATGGGCTTGCTCAGGTTGATTGGCATTAGGTAATAGCTGTACAAGTGCTTTGGCAATAAACACACGCTGACGCTCTCCCCCTGACAAGGTTCGTACATCTCGTCCAAACAAATGGCCAATACTAAGTTGCTCCGCCACTTGGCAGATCAGTTGCGTACTTTGTACCTGTGTTTCCTTTTGGTTCATGCGCCCAAGTTGCAATACCTCTTCAGTTAAAAAAGCGAACTGCACTTGATTATGTTGATTAACAAAGGCCCGCTGCGTTGCCAATAACTTGGTATTCCAGTCGCTTATTTCCAGCTTGTTAAACGCTACTCGGCCGCTGTAGCGGGTGTGCAAACCGGCAATACAACGTAACAAAGTGGATTTTCCACAGCCATTTTCACCTATCACGGTGGCAAAATCGCCACTTTTCAGGTGAATGTCTAGCCCTTCAAGTAACGGTTTGGTTTCGTGATATAACGCGATTTTTTCAAGTTCAAGCATGTCAGTTACCCATTTACGCCTGCTGATTTTTGCTTAGCAAGCAGATACAAAAAGAATGGGGCCCCCACAGCAGAGGTTACAATGCCAATGGGAATTTCCAGTGGAGGAAATAAAGCGCGCGAGGCCGTATCAGCGGCTAACATCAATATAGCTCCTAGCAAACCACACGCTGGCATTAAGTATTTGTGGTCCGCGCTAAAAATACTGCGTGCCATATGCGGAACGACCAAACCTACAAAACCGATAATCCCGCACAGCGCCGTGGCTAGTGCGACAGAGAACGCCACCAACCAAAGAATAAGTCGTTTATATTTATTCACCTCAAGCCCCATACACTGGGCTTCATTCTCACCCAATGCAAACAGATTAAGGGGCTGTCGTAAATGCATGTACAGGCCAACAATCGGTACACTTAAAGCACCTACAAACAACACTTTTGACCAAGTCACCCCGCCTAAGCTGCCCATGGTCCAATAGGTTATTTGTCTTAAGGCATCATCGTTTGCCATGTAACTAATGGCACCAATGTGTGTACCAGCTAAGGCATTCACCGCAACGCCTGCCAAGATCAACGAAGAAATTGCCATACCCGCTGGCGTACGAGCGACGATTAACACAATCCACACAGCTAACAAAGCCCCCATAAAGGCACTAAGGGCAATCAAGTACTGCCCAGAGACTTCGAGCTCAGGAAAATGATTGATCACTGCCAACGCGGTAGCAGCGGCAGCAGCAGCCCCTCCTGAAATACCGATTAGACCGGGATCTGCCAACGGGTTTCGCACTAAGCCTTGCATGGCACAACCAGACATTGCCAGTAGTGCACCCACACACATAGCCATGACCATACGCGGTGCGCGTAATTCAGAAAAAACGTACCACTGTAAATACTGCTCTTGTGAAAGCCCTTGCTGCTGAAACTTGTGGGATATCACATCAAGTAATATGCCTGTTGACTGTTCAAAACTGCCAGATTGCATCCCTAAAAGAAGAAGCAAGCCCGCCACTATTGAACCGAATATAAATCCGCGCAGGTGTTTTTGGCGCCTAGCACTCAAGCTAAGCTGCAAATTTACGACAGCGGCCTTATTTTGCATGGGCAAGTTCAGGTGCATAAAAAGTAGCGGTTTGCTGAATGATCCGTTTCAGCGCGTCTGGGTAACGCGGTGACAACCCCAGCGCACTGCTGCTTTCCATCGTGCTGATTACGCAGTTGCGCCCTGCATTAGTCGCTTTAAGGGCAGGATGCTGGCACAAACGAGCTAAGGCATTAGGCTCTTTAGCCCGGTGGCTAGCAACAAAAATAATATCTGGGTTGGCCGCTAAAATAGACTCGTTATCCATGACTTTATAATCGGGTAAATTGCGCGCCACATTGACTAAGCCTGCGTCATCAAATAACGCTTGAGGAACAGTATTTCCCCCCGCAACAGTTAGCCCTCTGTCACTATCAGACATCACAAACAGGGCGCTAATTGGCTGCTGATTTTGAGCTCGCGCCTGTGCTTCGGATTTAAGCTCAGTCACTTGTTGGCCAATATGAGTATTCAATGTACGGGCTTCATCTTTGGCGTTGAGCAACCGCCCTATTTCGCTGATCATATGTTGTAAACCGTGTAAATCCCGCTGCTCATCGAAGATATGCACTTCAACTCCTGCAGCCGCAAGCTGCCCTGCCAATGTGTCAGGGCCCGTAGCCTGTGCACCTAATAAATGGGTAGGTTGAAAGCGAAGAACGCCTTCCGTGCTAAGCTGACGAAAATAACCGAGCTTAGGCAAAGCAGCGGCTGCCTTAGGAAACATACTTGTGCTGTCTGTTGCCACGATATTTTGCGCTTTACCCAAGGCATAAATGACTTCAGTAATACTGCCACCGGAGGCAATAATTCGCATCTTTTGAGTCGTTTCTTTGCTAGGTATACCTGCTGCATTGTCAGCATGAACCGGAGCCTGCAACAGCGCCGAAGTGAGAAACAGAATAAAACTAAGGTACTTGTACATGGTTGTTCCAATAAACAGTCAAAATGTAACCTGTTTCCGCCGTTAACACCGCTGATTTAGCCCTATGAGCCTGCGAAATCAGCGGCGTTTAACCAAACGAAAAAAGTTGATATAAACGAATTATTCGCTGGCTAGTGCGTCAAAACGGAAGCTGTAATGACCCGAGGTACCAGCATCATCGTAGTAACTGGTAATTTGCATCTTATAGGTGGTGTTATTATTTTTAATTAAATACACACCGTATTGCGACCACAATAAATGTCCACCATTTAGGTTGTACTGATACCAAGGGTTCGCATCGAATGCCAATTCCTGTGTAATATCTGGGGTAAAGCCATAAAACTGCACTGCTTCACTGTCGATAGCTGTATAGCTGTTGTCCTCATCGACCAAGGCGGTTGCATCTTCGGCGATGTGTATATCAAATTCAGCTCCCGAAATGTCATCCACGGTTGTGCACGCCAACGTGATATCCCAAGCATCTGTGGCTGACATCACTGCGCCTAATCCAAAATCAATGTAGATGTCATCAGTACAATCAGCAGTGTTGATGGTCAGGGCAGATTCTGCTCCAAACTCAGTATCACCCGCTAGGGTGTCTTGTATGGCTACCCCAAAGGTAATTGACGATAGGGTTCGTCCCTGTGTGGCTAAATCCGTGACGCGAAATTTAGTGTAAGCCTCATCTGAGTCAACAATAAAATAGCGGTCGTCGTTGGCAGTCACCACGTGAGTTGTCAGGTCGTAATCATAGAACTTATCTCCAATCACACTTTCTTCGCTGTCACCAACAAAACTTGTCTCCTCGGGAATGTCCGTCGCGCTGACGGCGAGATAATCATCTAATTCAGAGTCTGCATCAGCATTCAAAAAGCTATCGACGACCACAGCGCCTGTTGCATCATAAAAATCGCTATTTACATCAGTGAAAAAGGCCCCAACGCTGTTTTCGCTGTGAGTATTTAAATACACTTTGGTGCGCTGAAATGCGATATCCCATACGCTATTTTCAGCCGCTTCTTCATCAGTTAATTCAAGCGCAGCGCCCGTGTCTAAATCAAAATACACACGCATTGGCTCTGACGTAGTACCCGTGCTGAACGGTCCTACTATTGTGCCCTCCTCTACTACTGGCGTGGTTGGCTCAGTAGGAGACGGCTCAACACTGTCGCTGCTCGAGCTTGAACCACCACAAGCCGTCAGTAGCATAACGGCACTCAAACTAGCGAGATAACTGATTTTCATGGATTTTTCCTTTTGTTAAGTGTGTTTTAATAGAATTGATAACTAACGCCGACAAAAACTCGCTGGCTAGAAAGCGGCCTAACATCGAGTAAGCCTTGGGCGATAGCGTCACTGTCTTGGTGTTCGTCAAAGAGGTTGTCGATGCCAGCATTCCACTGCCATTGCTGGTTAATACGTTGATTCACGCTCAGATTAACGCTGAGCCAAGTGTCTTTAGCCACGCCAGTTTGTGTACTGCTAGGGTGTTCCCCCGCTTCGTACACGACATAAGCCAACGCATTGATGTCATAGGGTAGTTGCAAATTCACATTGGACTTAATTTGATGTGTAGGGCGATCTGCTAAGTCGTTATCGTCTCCGTCTGTGGCATGCAAGTAACTGTAGCTCAGTTGATAATCTACTTTTTGCCAGCTAAGTTTGAGCGACAGATCCCCCCCTTTCATATAGGTTCGGTCGACATTTTCATAGCGAGAAATAAGCAACCCAGTTTGTGCAGATGCTTCGACATCGGTCACCGTGTTAATGAAGTCCTTAGCTTTAGCGTAATGAATATTCGCCCGTAAAGATAAACGAGGATAGGCACTCGACGTATTGTTTGCACCGAACAAGCGCGCACTACTACCATGGTAACTAAGCTCAATGTTGCCGCTTAATGCAGTCTCTGGGTCGAGATCCTCATTTCCTAACACCATATAGCCTAAGTTACTGTGGTCGAAGACATAAAAGCGCTCTTTCAGAGTCGGCACACGGTAACTCTGCCCAGCCCCCACCCGCAATTGCCACATACCCTTCTTATCTTCGTTAAGCGCGAACAAACCATTTACGCGTGCTGCCGAGTGCACGCCAAAATCACTGTCATTTTGTACGCGCACTCCGGCGACTAATTCATGTTCCCCGTACAACCAACTGGCCTGAGTGTATCCTTCAACACTATCACGGCTTTGATCGTCCACTTCAACTGTGCCCGGTACACTTGGGCTAGTGCCTTGCTTAACTTGATACAGCTCATCTCGATGGAGTATCAAGCCTGAAACAAGCGCAGTTCCAGCCAATTGCCATTGGTATTGGCTGTCTATTTCTGCCAACGTAATTTGGGCATCCCGTAAACCATTCGAATCGCCACTGGTTTCATCGTGCTGTAGGTAGCGACCGTTAATTTTCCAGACTTGGCTTTTGCTTAGGCTCACGTCGTGTTGCCATTGTTCGACGTCTGACAGGTAGCTAATATCACCTGATTGGCCTGGAATGGCGTAGCGCAGCTTTGTTTTCTCATCACTGAAATAGCGTGTTTTTAACGCTAAGTGAAGATCATCGACGTCTCTGGCTAGGCTTAGATTAACAAACGACTTATCTGTACTAGGGGCACTTTGCGCAAAGGTATTTTCATCGTAATCAAAGCCTGGATCATCAATTTTTTGTGCGCTAACACTTCCCTGCCAGCCCCTAATATTGTGATTAATGTCTAGCTGATACAAGCCCGCCACATCACCAGAATCGATTGCGTTCTGGGTATAACTGCTTGCTTGGTAACGAAATTTCCCACTGTTTTGGGTTTGCTTGCGAGTGATAACATTGATCACACCGCCCATGGCCGAACTGCCATACAGCACAGATGCAGCCCCCCGCAACACCTCGATTCGCTCAATGTTCAAAACACTGATTTGATCTAAATCTACTGATGAACCAGTGGGCGAGATAAGCGGCTGGCTATCCAATAGGACTAATACGTGATCGCCATCAAACCCTTGCATTTGAACGGTGTAACCGTCTTTTTCATTGCGCTTTGTAACCACGCCAGGAATGAAGTTCAATGCACTGGCTAACGTGCCATGACTCACTTGCTGCAATTGAGCGCCGGTGATCACGTCTATAGACACTGGGCTCTGTGACTGAGCTAGCTCTGTACGCGTACCGGTAACAACCATTCTTTCTAAGGGTGCATTTTCGATTTTGTTTCCAGACAAAGACTGGGCGTGTGCGCTGGTATTGAGCAATATCAGGCAAGGTATGATGGGTTTAAGCTTCACGTTAAATATCTACTACAAATAGTAATCGTTATCATTTGCATTTTAATTTGTCATAAATACATCCCACTGGTCAAGTAATTTGTAAACATTTTGATCACCCGGCTAAATACTATGCTCGCTAAAATCTCCGCTTAACGAGTAGATATATACCCTCGCCAAATTGATGATAAATTTAGTGTCAAAAAAGTCATAAGTCATATTTCACAGTGCGAAAATCACGATAAGAGGTGGGTCTGGCAAGAATGAGCAGTACGCTTTTGTGGCTGGATATTGAGTCGTTTGGATTAGCACTTTAATGCTGCGCTATAGCTGTAAAAATGGCAGAATATATGTCTTACATTTTTACTATTTTGTTCAATAAATCGGGTTGTATCATTTGAAATATTCACAGCGTGCGCAGGCTATCTCACCTTTTTTTGCTATGGCGTTTGGCGCAAAAGCCGCCGAATTAGAAGCACAAGGTCACCATGTGGTGAAGTTAAATATCGGTGAGCCTGATTTTGGCGCCCCACCTGATGTTTTGCTTGCTATGCAAAACTTAGCAATAACATCGCCCCTGCCCTATACATCAGCTTTAGGTTTGCCCGAGCTACGTGCTGCCATCGCTGGTTTTTATAAAACAGCTCACAATCTGGATATAAACCCCAACCGAGTGATCGTTACTGCTGGGGCCTCAGCCGCTTTGTTGCTGTTATCAGCCGCCTTTGTAGATGCCGGTGACAACGTGATCATGGGTGACCCGTCTTATCCTTGTAATCGCCAGTTTATAAAAAGTTTTGGGGGCGATGTTCAATTAGCGCCCACAACCGCCGAATCGCGTTTTCAACTCAACATGGCGTTGCTTGAAAAACACTGGCAAAAAGGCACCCGCGGCTTAATGTTAGCCACACCATCAAACCCAACGGGTACGGCGGTTTCCCCTGATGAATTACGCGCTATGTGTGAGTTCGCCAAAAGCCGCGGGGCTTGGCGCATTATTGACGAAATTTACCTTAATTTGCATCACGGTGAGCCTGATTATCAGCCAGTGACAGCCCTTTCATTTGATGATGAAGCGCTTGTTATCAATAGCTTTTCGAAGTATTTCGGCATGACTGGCTGGCGATTAGGATGGTGCGTAGTCCCAGAACAAGCAGTACCGATAATGGAGCGCATGGCGCAAAACTATTACATTTGCCCATCTACGTTAGCGCAAAAAGCGGCCCTAGCCTGCTTTACCCCAGCCTCAATTGCCGTGTGTGAATCACGCAGAGCCATGCTGAAATCACGTAAAGAATTGATTTTAAAAGGGTTAAAGCGATGCGATTTACACGTACCGGTACAACCTGACGGCGCTTTTTATGTGTACATCGATGTTCGCCCTACCGGCCTCAGTGCCATGGACTTTTGCGAGCGAGCGATACAAGAAGCCCATGTTGCCTTAACACCCGGTAATGATTTTGGCGAACACCAAGGGGATCATTATGTGCGCTTATCTTTCGCTTCGGCAGAAAGTGAGTTAACCGAAGGCCTACAAAGATTAGAACGCTTTATGCAAAGATTGAAAAACACATAATACGGTTTGTGAAGCTGGCAAGAAATACCTTGTAGTGGCCAGCATCGGCCCAACAGTGAGAAAATATAGATTTCGACCCAAGCTGGCAGGCGGCTAAAAAAGCGAGGGGCAATCACTGACTTCGCTTAGCTGTAAACCGAACAGAGCGATGACTTAACGTAGCTCTGAGCGTATTGGTACTAACACCTTTTTCATGAGGATTTTTATCTCGGGTGTCTGTGCTTTTATTGAAAATAATCTTAAAAGCCAGCAACAGTATTAGCTTTATCTTTGCTCTCACATTTAAAAGTGAAATCGACTTTTCTGAATTTATTAAAGTCATCGGCATTGCTATCCAGACTGCTAAGCACACCTGTATCAGTTTCAGTGCCTTCCATTAACTTTGCGATTACAGACATACTTTAGGTACCTAACGCCAAGATTTGGGACGAAATAAGTGACAACAGTGTATTGTTAGCTGTCGACACACCTCACTCTGATAAGAGCACCATTTCTTTTAAGTAGCTGGCTTCCATGGTCTGTATTTATTAATAGATCACCGCTTAAAAGTTTGAGACTGGACTTTGGCGCTCCGATTAAACCGTGGAGCTTTTCTATTTCAGGCTTCCCTTGAACAAAATGTACGAGATAGATCGCGCCATTATTGCTCATCATGTGACCTAAGCCTTCTGTTATCACATATCCAAAACTGAATTTGTATATATCCTCAACATTCATATCCTGGAGAATCTGAACTTCTCCACCTTTATCTATAAAAACTAGCTCGCCCCCAAACTCACCTCTTGAATCACCAGCAAGTAACCCATACTGTGTTTCAAAAACAACAGGAGCAACAATATCGTGTGTTGTTATGTGATTTTTCGCTGATCGGTATTTTTCTCGGTAGTATCTCATCCTGTAAACAACTTTAACTCTGAGCTGGTTTGCTAGTTCTTTGTTCAAGCTTAGTTGAATAGGCCTTTCATGCATCACAAACTGTTTGTGAAAATCTAATAGTTGTTCGCCTGTAACTTTCTCTACAGTGGCTCTATGTCTTACATCATCCTTGAAATAGCTTTTCTCTGGTTCAAGCTGGATAGCTGTACTCTCGTCAAAAGCTGGGCAGCTAATTTCCTCATAATATGAGTTCGAATGAGAATAGAACGACACTAAAAAAAGAATTGATAAAAGTCTCATAGTTTTCCAGTGGCTAACACTTCGAATATGCGGTTTGGCGGCGCCTTTCTGACAAATCCGTCTTTACTTTTTGTCATATGACATTTCACTCATGTTATTAATTTTCAACAGGAACAGCGCTTAAATCTAACGTCTCCTATCCGGATCGTGTCACGACTGGCAGAACGCCTTCAAATCTTTGGGCTGCTTATCTCTGCTGGTTGCCACGAAACTAATTCGTCTTTTATTTGATCTTCCCGATCTGGAAAAGCTTGTTTAACTAGATTGGCTAGAGCTTCTTCTAGCTCTGCAATCGAATATTCTGAATAAAGAGGTTCCGTTGACTAAGCTCACCTTGTCACCTAACACATATTATCAAGAATGCCGCATATGCAATTTCTCAAATTTATTTTAACCTTCGTCATTCTCAACACTTGCCGTTTGATAAAACGGATTGTTCTCAGGCCATAAGCGCTAAAAAAGCATTGAGCAACAAATGCAAAAGACGACTTTTATTTATCCTATTAATAAACGATGTGAAAAATATTTTCCACGGTTAAATTCGTCACTTAGTATTTTTGAGAAGAGCGAAGTGAGACCAGACTTAATTGTAAGGAAGATTGGCATTGTCGCAAAATCTAGAGCCTCTTTGGCTCCCCGCATTTGCTTAGCTGTTCTCTTTAAACCACAGTAAAAAGAAAGACACCCATAATAAAAATGGTCAATTTTCAGGGCTGAACTACACTTAATTCATGTCTCATTCTTGTCAGGTAGGCTACACATGCCTCAATCTCGAAAAAGCCAAATTAGTTTAATCGATACGCCTTATTACCATTGCGTGTCCCGCTGCGTTCGCCAATCTTATTTATGTGGTTCGAACCAGCTTACTGGGCAAAGTTACGAGCATCGCCGAGGCTGGGTAGAAGAGCGTGTATTATTTCTAGCAACCGTATTTTCCGTCGACATTTGTGCCTATGCAGTCATGAATAATCACACGCATGTGGTGCTATGTGTAAATCAATCTATGGCGGATACGTGGGATGCTGATGAAGTGTTGAGGCGCTACCACAAGCTACACAGAGGCACATTGCTGACTCAGAAGTTTGTTAACGGCGATACCTTGAGCCAAGCCGAGCTACTCACCTTTGATGAAACCGTTGAAACCTATCGAAAACGTCTTTACGACATAAGCTGGTTTATGCGTGATTTGAATGAGTATATTGCCCGTCAAGCGAATAAAGAAGACGGCTGCACCGGTCGTTTTTGGGAAGGGCGATTTAAGTCCCAAGCACTACTAGATGAAAGTGCTGTGCTTGCGTGTATGGCGTATGTAGATTTAAACCCCATTCGCGCAAAAATGGCAAAAACACCTGAAACGTCAAAGCACACCAGTATTAAAAAACGCATTCAAGCCGCTAAAAATCAACAATCACCACCGAGCGTTTTAATGCCCTTTGTGGAAAATCATCGTGAAGATATACCAAAAGGTATTGCGTATTCGCTCAAAGACTATTGCGAGCTCGTTGATACCACAGGTCGTTGTATTCGCGATGATAAGGCGGGTTATATCGATAACACTCACAGTCCTATTCTACAAAGATTGGGACTAGACGCTGCTCAATGGTTAACGTTAACTACCGAGTTTGAAAAACACTTCTGCTACGCTGCTGGTGCGGAGCAAATGATGAATGCCTTTAAGCGCCATACTCATCATCAACGAATACGAGGAATGAGCAAAGCAAAAGCACTGTTAAAGCGCGCTTAAGCCCCACAAACAAGACAACCTTTACATAACCTGTAAGGTAGACGCTTGTCTAAAAACTGACTTTGCGCACCTTTTCATACCTCAACGTTCAATATTTCAGTGAAAATTCTCGATCGTTCAGAGCAAAAGTATCCTGCCGCTTGTTTAGGGTCATTCTCCGGTCTAAGAAAACGAGCCTTTTATATAATTCTAAAAATGGGTGTCTTTATAGATAGGTGTCTTTATAGATATTGTTGACTCCTGAGTGCGGTGAGCCAGCGCTATGTAACCCATTTTATTGACTGGTATGTTCGTGAGGGATTCGATTACATTGTATGTTGTGCTATAAGGCTAACTCTAGATTTTTATCCCGCTATCATTAGCAATACTCGAGATAAGTAGATGCACATTTTGAATTTTGAAGCCTTCTTGCTGGCTATCACTTTGCTGACCCTAACACCTGGAATTGATACCGTGTTGGTGATCAAAAACTCGAGTCGCTCTGGAGGGCGTGACGGCATGGTGACTAGCCTTGGCATCTGTCTTGGTTTGTTTGTGCACGCAACCTTTTCAGCAGTCGGTATTTCGGCGATTTTATTGCAATCGGCTGAGCTTTTTATGGTCATAAAATGGATAGGCGCTGCATATTTAATTTGGTTAGGCTTTAACGCCCTTAAAGCGGCGTTGACCAATAATGCAACTGTCGCCATTGATGCCAGCGGCGTAAAAGTAGCAAACCTAACTCGCTCGTTAAAAGAGGGCTTTTTATCTAACGTACTGAATCCAAAAACAGCGGTATTTTATTTAGCGTTTTTACCCCAATTTATTGACCCTCAGTATTCTCCTTTATTACAAGCGATGAGTATGGCCGCGATACATTTTACCATTGCCATGGTGTGGCAATGCGGGTTAGCTGGTGCGGTTAGCTCAGCTAAGCGTTTATTTGCAAGTGATACCGCCATGCGCTGGATGGAAGGCGTCTCTGGCAGTGTGCTGGTATTACTGGGCACCAAACTTATCTTCGATGATTCCAACCTGAAACCCCAATCGTAGGCATGTATGACAAACCTCTGTTACGCTCAGCGTCAATCCTTCAAAGGTACGTTCTAATGCGCCGCTTATTAATTTTGTGTGTGTCTTGTCTGATATTGCCTCTATATGCACAGACGAAAGCGCCATCTAAGATGGAACTACTCGCCATGGAATATGCGCAAGTGGTAGGCCAAATTGAACTTATCAATGTGGCAATTGCACAAGTCAATGCTCGCTGTGAAACCAGCTTCACAATCAATCCAGAGTTTTTACCTGAGGTAGACTATTTATTGCGTAAAAATATGGATTACGGCTTCAACGAGTTTGTCGCTTGGATGGAAAGCGCAGCACACACTCGTATTCAGGCCAGGCAAATGGTTGATGAACTCATAGCAGAGCATGGTGGCTGTGATGCTACGGCATTAAACCACTGGTTTCGTTTTCTTTCGGCTGCAAACGAACGGGAAAACCTCGCGTTTTTACGCCAAAATCACATGCTAATTGGTCTGCCAAAAATCCCTCGTAGTGAGCAAAAAATTCAGCGAGCTTTTGCGCAGAAAGTCGAACATTATCAATACTTACCCTACCAAGAGATCCGTGATTTAGCGCAAGCGTTAGACCAAGGCAGTTATCGCTATTCGTTACTGAGTTTGTCTCAATCGATCACAAAAGATAGTTTTAAAGCGCAAACATTGTGGCAATTCGCTATTGATGAATTCGCCAAGCCAGAGGCCTACTATGCCCTTGGTAAATCCTTGCAAAGCCACGCTAAAGACAAAGCCTTAACTGCCTTCACTCAGTCTGCGGAACAAGGGTATAGCGTTGCAGAAATATGGTTAGGTACATATTACGCGTGCAATAGAGATATACCTCAAGCCTCAATCTGGCTCGAAAAAGCCCAAAAAAATGGCGCTGATTCTGACTATATCGACGATATTTACGCAGAAATAAACGAGCTTGGCACCCCAACCAACTGCGTGGATGGCTGGGTATATTGAGCCTTACGTAAACAGCGTATAAATCGCGTTACACTGGTAGTGATGTTTTATTCACTGGCGATTTAAGCACAAACGATGAATGCACACCGCTGACCCCGTCAATACGCGTGAGCTTGTCGAGAAGAAATTGCTGAAAATCGTCCATATCTTTAACTATCACTTTAAGCACATAATCCGCCGCTTGGCCGGTGATCAAATGACACTCCAGTACTTCGCTAAACCCCATCACACTTTGCTCAAACCTGGCAAATCGTTCAGGGGTGTGTTTATCCATAATAATTTGAATAAAAGACAGCAAATTTAACCCCAGCTTACGCGCATTGACCAACGCCACGTAGCCATCTATCAAGCCACTCTCTTCTAGTTGACGCACCCGACGCAAACACGGTGAGGGTGATAAGTTAATCGCATCAGCAAGCTCCTGATTTGAGACCCTCCCACGCTGTTGAATAATTTCAAGAATATGCCGATCATATTTATCAAGTTCCAATGTAACAACCCTTTAAAGCTATAGTTATCAAAAACCCACATTTTTTAGCAATATTATTGCCAAAAGAAATTAAAATACACAGGTTTTAGCAATTATCTGCGCTTAGCTCTGCGTTACCCTTACACACCTTGTTTATCTTAAAAGCCGGAGCGCAAAAATGATCAGCCAACCACATACTAAATATCAACGCTTTGAAGGGGTTAGCTTACCTGATCGCCAATGGCCGAATAAACACATCACCCACGCGCCTATTTGGATGAGCACTGATTTACGCGATGGTAACCAAGCGTTGATCGACCCAATGTCGATTGAAACAAAGCTACGCTTTTTTAAAGAGTTGGTGGCGATTGGCTTTAAGCAAATTGAAGTGGGCTTTCCGTCAGCTTCGGACATCGATTTTAATTTTGTGCGTTTGCTTATCGAAAAAAATCACATTCCAGATGACGTCACCATTGAAGTGCTAGTGCAAGCCCGCTTCGATTTAATAGAACGTACAGTGCAAAGCTTACGCGGCGCGAAGCAAGCTATCTTGCATATGTACAACCCAGTCGCCCCTGCCTTTCGCGATATTGTGTATAAAACCGATAAAGCAGGTGTTAAACACATCGCCACCCAAGGGACTGCATGGGTAAAAGCGTTAACGGCCCAAGCACCAGAAGTGGATTGGACTTATCAGTACTCGCCTGAAGTATTCTCAAGTACAGAAATAGACTTCGCCAAAGAAGTGTGTGATGCAGTGGTAGAGGTATGGCAACCGAGCGCTGATAAAAAAATCATCATTAATTTACCTGCCACAGTGGAGATGAACACCCCGAATACTTATGCTGACCAAATTGAATGGATGCACCGTCACCTTAACCGCCGAGAGCACATTGTATTGAGTGTTCATCCTCATAACGATCGCGGCACAGCGGTGGCCGCAGCGGAACTTGCCGTGATGGCAGGAGCAGACCGAGTGGAAGGCTGTTTATTTGGCAACGGCGAACGTACCGGTAATGTGGATTTGGTCACCCTTGCGATTAATTTATATACCCAAGGAGTAAACCCCGAACTGGACTTTTCGAACATTGACAAAATTCGCAACCTAGTCGAAGAGTGTAATCAGTTGCCTGTGCATCCTCGTCACCCCTATGCAGGGGAATTGGTATTTACTGCATTTTCAGGCTCCCACCAAGACGCAATCAAAAAAGGGTTGGCGGTGCAAAAAGCGGATGAACTATGGCAAGTACCCTATTTACCCATTGACCCAGCTGATTTGGGTCGCAGTTATGACGCAGTTGTCAGAGTGAACAGCCAATCAGGTAAAGGTGGCGTAAGCTTCTTACTTGAGCGCGAAGGCGGTTTGCAGTTACCACGTAAGCTTCAGATTGAATTCAGTAAAATAGTTCAGCAACACAATGACACCAGCGGCAAAGAAATGAGCGCATCGGAAATTGTAAGCTTGTTTGAAACGACTTATTTACGCCAACCAGATTGGGCGGAGTTCATACAATGCCAAATCAACACCATTGAGGGTAACCAACAGCAAATCGATATTCAATTGAAAGTACATGGAGAGCACGTCAATATTAGTGGTGTGGGTAATGGACCAATTGATGCAGCATGCCATGCCGTTAGTCAATACACTCAGACCCCACTTGAGATTGTCGACTATCACGAACATGCTATTGGCGAGGGTTCAGGTGTTACCGCTGTATGTTACCTAGAACTTAGAACAGATAACACGACCACACGCTTTGGCGTAGCAAAAGACAGCAATATTATGACCGCTGCGATAAAAGCTATATTAGGAGGCATTCACCGACAAGTGACTCACTAAGGGTGATACCGATCTTTTAATGAATGACCTTAAACAGGGTCAAGCCCTGATTAAGGCATAGGCAGAAAACTTATTCGATCGTTTTACGTAACAACACGACATTATCGAGGACCAAATTTGACGACCAAATAAACTGCGCGTCAGCGTTTTGGCTATCAAAGATAGTGGTAAAGTTGGTGTAAGCTCTCTTGTTATCTACCCCCACCGTTTTATTAGAAAATGTGGTCGCGTATGGCCAAATGCTATCGTCAAAATCAGCGCTCATCCACTGGGGAGGAATTGCCCAATGTGCCGCCGAAAACTCGGAACCGTCACGAACACTTGTCACGGCGCATCGAGAGCTGTCACGCATTTGTCCTTTAACTGTTAAACAGTTGCGTACCTGTAAGGGCGCAATGTAAAACGTCTGTGCTTTCCATGAACTGTCCGTTAAGGCAACCGTTTTACCTTTTGCGTCTTGGATATGCGCGACCAAGCCGCCGTCTCCAGGATGGTAATCGGCACCTCGATTATGTTCTGATCCTAAGCCTAAGTTCTCTTCCCAATCGATCATTTTAACCGCCACTGTCATGGGGCGACGGGCTTTAAAACGAACTAGATTGGAATTAAATGGGGTAAAAGGAACAGGATCAACCGCCAGTAGCGTGCCGTTAACATACAATTCAAAGTAGTTATCCGCAAAAAGGTACATCACGAACTCTTCTTCCCCACCAGCATCAAATACAGGCACTGAAGCAGGATCTACTTCCTCTAAGCTGGCATGGGTATTTCCATTACATTCGTTATATAAATCCGCCGCTTTTGGCGCACTATCAAAATGATTTTCACCTGGCACGACCCATTCACTACCATCTTCTGCGGTGATTGTGCCCATTCTACTGATGCGCGCGCGCGGGCCGCAATCAAAAAGCCCCTCGTTGGTAGTTTTGCCTAATCCTTGGGTGAAACTAGGGGCTTGGCTGTTAGCAGCAAAAGCAGATGCTATATTCATCATACATAGCACTACTAGGCTGCAGAAAAATATCACATGGTTACTTTTTAGTGCGTGGAAATTCGCTCTCATTTTACGTCCCTCAGATAATGTTAGATTCAGTCATCCAGCGTGCGACGATAACAGGGGTATTTTACCCAACAGCGTGAGAGGAACAATATCAATGGCCACAAGTTTTGCAAAGTTAAAGTAAATGTTCGTCAATGAGATTGCATGAAATAGCGTGCATAATGCATCATGTGGTAAATACATGAAGTCCGTCACGTTTGAGCAACAGATGGTATGTCGTAGGTCTGCTGTTTCCACAAAAAACCACGGGCTATTTTGGCAAATTACCTTCCCTCTTGTGCGTGACTTCCTAATTTTATTAAGGACCAAAAAATATGTGGAACTTGCGATTTATTATCGTTATTACGCTCCTTTTCATCACGCCATTTTCTGCACTGGCTCACCATGGCAGTAGTGGGCAGTTCGACACCAGTAAAACAGTTGAGATGAGCGGTAAGGTAACGCGGATAAAACTGGTTAACCCGCATTCATATGTGTACTTCGATTCAACTGATGAAGACGGTGTCGTGACGAACAAGCGATGTGAGTTACAGTCTGGTTCGCTTTTAAAGCGCCACGGCTGGAACGCAGAAATGTTCGCGATCGGCAGTCAAATCACTATTTTAGGCTCTCCTGATCGTACTGACCCGACGACCTGTTACATGAGCCAAGTCACCTTTGAAAACGGTATTACTGCATCTCGTAACAGTTACTTCAATGATGATGGTTCACTCACAGACGAAGAAAGTATTGAAGCCCAAGAGGAAGAACAAGAAACAAAATTAGCACGCGTGCTAATCCGTGAAGATGGCACCCCTAACATTGAGGGAAATTGGTCATGGGTTAGAGAGGAGCGTCGAGGCGGAGGTGGCGCACCACCGTCCATTGAGCTGACTCCAGCAGGTGAAGCGGCTGTAAAAGGGGCTGCATCCGAAGAAAACCCAAGGTATCAATGTAAAGCGACGAACATCATCATGGACTGGTGGTTTGATGGGCTTGTCAATGTGATCACCCAGACAGACTCAACCATTGAGTTAAAATATGGCTTTATGAATATCGAGCGCACTATCTATTTAGATGGTAGAGAGATGTCGGCCGATTATAAGCCTAGCCGTGCCGGATTTTCTACTGGTCAATGGCAAGGCGATACCTTAGTAGTCACCACCACTGGATTTGATGAAGGGTGGATCATGGCGCCCATGGGCAGCGAACGTATGGGTAGCGACCGTATGCCAGAAGGTAAACACGAAGGCGGTGATCGTCCTGAGTTCAAAGACGGTGAGAAAAGCAGCAAGCGTCCTCCTGGCGGTCCTCCTTCACCAGCAAAAAACAGCACACAATTGACGGTAACCGAGTACTTTACCCTCGACGATGAGGGCAAGGTTCTCAATCGTAAATACACCTTGACCGATCCCCTCTACCTTGAAGCCCCCATTAGTGGCTCGGATAAAGTCACCTTTACACTTGATGACTATGAAGACTACGCCTGTGACGATTTAACCACAGAGCGCGAACCCACTATTTTTCAGGATAAAGTCGACACAGATTCAACAAAGCAATCTGGTCTGATGAACACCCTTTATTCATTGGAAGACTCTACAGTAGGCACTGTCATTTCTAGCACCGAATGGGGCTACCCTATTGTGCTCTCTTTACATGCGATTGGCATGGCTATTCTTGTTGGGGTGTCGTTGATGCTGACTATCCGCGTGCTTGGTTTTGCATCGTCTATTCCTGTCACTACCATGGCACCCTACTGGCGTGTTGCTCAAGGCGGATTCGTAGTAAATCTGTTCTCGGGGATTGCCTTATTTTGCGGCAGCGCATCAGAGATGTATTTTAACTGGGCATTCAGAATTAAAATCGTTCTGGTTTTCGTGGGCTTATTTCTCACTTGGTGGCTGGTCAAAATTTGCATTAAACGTTCAGATCAAGTGTCAAAAGTACAAGCCAGACTTGCTGCAGTGACAACCTTAATTTGGGTCTTAGCCATTATTGCTGGACGCCTCATTGGCTACTGGTCTTAAGGGGAGAATGTTATGAGTGATTTACTGATTTGGGTAACAGATACCCTTAATGCAACGGCCCTTAGCGATTTGGTTATGAATAATGCTGTTGTCTTCCCAACACTGGAAATGGCCCACTTTTTAGGTTTGTGCTTATTGTTTGGCTCGTTACTGGTGGTTGATTTGCGCGTAGTGGGCTTTGCCAAAGCCATCCCTATTGAGCGCGTTGATATGTTTATTCGCTTTGCCATCATAGGCTTTAGTATCAACCTGATTTCGGGCTTGTTGTTTGTTATTGGCGACTCTGACCGCTATCTGGTGAACATCGCTTTCTGGCTAAAAATGGGCGTTATCATTATTGCAGGGCTAAATACCCTGTACTTTGTGCGTCGTATTAAACCGCAAATGGATACTGGGGTTGAATCAGGCCACTTGCAGCACGGTTCTCATGTGGTCGCATGGCTATCACTGGTGCTTTGGACCAGCGTTATTATTCTTGGTCGTTTCTTCCCCTATGTGGAATAAACGCCTAAATATCTTAGGGTGCTCATTACTAAGTTTGTTAATGGTACCCGAGGTATTTGCCCATGGTGTTGCCCATCAAGACCAAGGTTTTTTATCGAGTGCTTCTGGCGTTCATTTTGCCCCTTATATGTATTTAGGGGCAAAACATATGGTCACAGGCTATGACCACTTATTGTATCTGGCTGGGGTCGTTTTCTTTCTTGGCAAGTTACGGGACATAACCCTATTTGTAAGTCTTTTCGCCTTAGGGCACTCCATCACCCTGCTATTGGGTGTTCTGACGAGTGTTCATATCAATCCATTTATCATAGATGCGATCATCGGTTTATCTGTTAGTTACAAAGCATTAGAAAATCTTGCTGCTATCCGCTTTTTTGATCCAAAAATCATGGTGTTTACCTTTGGGCTAGCCCATGGGTTTGGCCTTTCAAGCAAGTTACAATATTTGTCCCTGTCCAATGACGGCTTAGTCACCAATATGCTTGCCTTTAACCTAGGTGTCGAGGTCGGCCAAGTACTCGCTCTTGTGCTTTTATATTTGGGTTTCACTTGGCTACGCCGTCAACCAGATTTCCACTCTCATGCTAGAGGCGTAAATTTATTGCTATTTGCAGCCGGACTCACGCTATTTGGCATGCAAACAGTTGGCTACTTTTTATCTTAACGGAGATGTCAGAATGACACTTTTGAGTAAACTTACGATTGCTGCCGCAGCCAGTGGTGCTATTTTAGTATTGGCTATTTTACCTGCTGAATATGGTATTGACCCCACAGGTTTAGGTGACAAGATGGGGATGATGGCAGTATCGAATTCATCTGTCTCTGCATCTACGTTTGACGGAAATATGTCATTCAATATTGGACCATACGACCCAAAAGCTGAACGTATCGATGAGTCTGTACAAGGCCTTATTCACTTACAGGATACACCATTTCAAACCCAAACCATTGATATCGAAATCGAAGATTTAGGCGAAGTAGAACACAAATTTATTATGCCGGCTGATACAACATTCGTGTATTCCTGGCAGGTGCTTACCCCTCGTGGCGAAGGCGTATACTATGACTTTCACGGTCACCCATCGAGTGAGGACGCAGAAAAATTCCCAGATAAATTTGAAATGGCCTATGCCAGAGGTGAAGGTGTTTCCCAGAGCGGCTCATTTACCAGCCCATTTGCTGGTTATCATGGGTTTTACTTTATGAATATTGAAGAAGGGCCTATCACTGTAAGACTGAAAGTCAGTGGATATTGGCAAGAGCATAAAGAAATGTATCGCGCTATTGAAGGCAAAGTGATTAAAAACGTCGCTTTCTAAAGCCCCACATAACGCCGAGCCAGACTGATACTGTTGGCCATCGTGAGTAATCACATGGCCGCTTCCCTCCCAAGGGTAAACCTTTCACCCCTCATATTTTTCCTTTCATGCACTAACTAAATTGCACATGCTTAATAAACCGCTGATGCAATATTAATTGGCTTGAGTCGTGCTACATAGAATCAGCTTTTCAATAATAAACGATTGAATCATAACAAATACATTTACCTATAATAAGGCGCAGTAATGAGCAATGACTCGACCTCTTTTAATCGCAGAACGATGCTTAAATCGCTGACAGCAGGCGCGATTTACTCAATAGCAGCTCCCAATATCGTTCAGGCCAAATCCTCCATGAGTCCAGCAGACTTTCCTTCAATTTCCGAAGATGTTTCTCCCCAATCACTTGCGATAAACGAATCATTTTGGGCACGGGTTGCACCATTTTATGACACAGCCCAAGGTATTGTTAATCTCGAACACGGATACTGGGGTAAAATGTCACGCCCGGTGCAAGAAGACTTTGTTACCAATACGCGCAAGGTCAATACCGAATTATCCTATTACGCCCGTAAACATTACGCTGATGATCAGATCATCAGTTCAAATAAAGTGGCAGCGGCACTTGGTGCAAAGAATGAAGAGCTGGTATTGACCCGCAATGCTACAGAGTCCATTCATAATCTAATTCGCCAATATAATGCTTTGGGCCAAAATGACGCGGTTTTGTATACCGACATTGACTACCCAAGCTTTAAAGAGACAATGCAGTGGTTAGCAACATCACGCAATATTGAGGCGGTGAAAGTGGTCTTGCCAGCCCAAGCAGATCAAAAACAAATACTCGATACCTACATAGAAGCCTTTGATAAGCACCCCAATTTAAAACTAATGCTGTTGACTCATGTGAGTAATCAACACGGCTTGGTGTTGCCTGTGGCCAAAATATCGGCAATAGCGAAATTACGCGGCATCGATGTTATTTGTGATTGCGCTCAATCATGGGGGTTATTGGACTTTAACATCAATGACTTAAACGTAGATTGGGCTGGGTTTAATCTGCACAAGTGGATAGGCAGCCCGGTGGGTGTGGGGGCGCTGTACATGAAAAATGGCAGCCTAAACAAAATATCCCCCTACCCCGGAGAAAGCGATCCTGACAATACCAAAACCAGTGCTAGGGTGCATACAGCCACCGTCAATTTCGCTTCGATATTGACCATCCCAGCCGCAATTGATTTTCACCAGCGCATAGGCGGCAAAAATAAAGAAGCTCGCCTACGCCATTTGCGCGCTTTATGGGTAAATGAAGCCAAAAAGATGCCGCATATCGAAGTGCTAGGCGCGTTAGACGACGAGTCCTCATCGGGCATGGGTGCGTTTCGTTTAAAAGGCAAAACAAGCCTGCAAGATGCTCAAGCATTGCAGAAACGCTTAGAGAACGAATTTGGTGTATTTACTGTGGTACGAGTTGGCTTAGACAGCGGATGCTGTATTAGGGTAACACCACAAGTCTTTACATCAGCGAATGACATTAGCCAATTAGTGCTTGCGCTGAAAAATCTCGCATAAGCTAACTTTCACATATACACAAAAAGGAACTCCATGAACAAATTTTTATTAGCCGGTATGTTAACCATCAATCTTGCGATATCAGGTAGCGCTCTGGCAAGTGACACACCAGAAGAGCGGATCAAAGCCGCCGGTTTTACGCTACCTGAGCCGGTAAAACCGATTGCTAATTATGTGACGTGGCGACGCTCGGGAACTACCTTATATTTGTCAGGGCATGGAGCCTGCGAAGGCAAAAGCGTGTTAGGAAAATTGGGGGATACCCTGAATGTTGAGCAAGGATATGAAGCAGCCCAACGTGTGGGTTTGTGTGCTTTGGCAACAATCAAATCAGCCGTCGGCGACTTATCTAAGGTAAAGCAAGTATTGCAAATCAATGGCATGGTGGCAGCGGTACCGACCTTTAAAGATCATTCTAAGGTCATCAACGGTTTTTCTGACTTGTTTGTTACTGCTTTTGGTGACGACGGTAAAGCGGCTCGCGCGGCAGTGGGTATGAGTGGCTTACCTGGGAATATGTCCGTTGAGGTCAGCGCCGTGATTGAGTTGAAAGACTAGTTAATAGCGTATATTTTCCTAAAACAACGGGCTTCTTATTTACATAACGGGGCTCGTAAATTTGAAACACGCTAAATATTTGATTAGTTAACCCTTACTGATAGAAAAAATAATAGACTAAAACTATAGTACCAAATATGTAAATTCTAAATTGTTGAACAGATACAAATTACGATTTTAGGGAGCATATTATGAAACATGGAAAGATCATCGAATGTAGTAGTTGTGGTCAAGCACACAAATTACCCTTTGGTAAGTTAGGAACTGTTAAATGCAAAACCTGCTCAGCGTCATTTGAAGCAGATACTAGGTACAAAAATGACTCTCTTGATATAAACAATGTTATATCAAAACAAGAGTTAAAAAAGCTTCTACACCCTACAGAATCATCACGATTTTTAATTGCATTATTAATAGCCTTTCCAATAACAATTTCTGCAATTTCCCTTATATTTGCAACATTCGGTCTCGTACTTATTGTCTTGTCTGTAATTATTTTTACAGTGTGGTTTGTTTTACAAATATCTAAAGCATCGCTAATCGGTAGTTCAGTTTTAGTTTCACCAAACAATTTCCCAGAGATTCATAAGATTCTTGTCGAAGTACAAGCAAGACTTGATTATAAGAAAAATGTAGATATCTACATAACAGAAAACGGCAATGTTAATGCGTTTTTGTATAAGTTCTTTCAAACGAAATTCATACTTCTTAACTCTGAAGTTGTGCATTCCATGCCCACTAGCGAATGTAGAGAGCAGTTGATTTGGATATTAGGGAGATTTATTGGCTCCCTAAAGGCGAAACACACACGATTTCAGTTACTTTCGATAATTGTAAAAAGTATTGAGAAAATTAAAATATTTAATCTACTAATTCTCCCATACGAACGAGCAACACAATACTCAGGTGACCAAATAGGAATGGCCTTGTGCAGTGATCTCCAAAGCGCAATTGTTGCATTTGATAAACTATTAGTAGGGAACGATATTGCAAAGGACGTTCAAATTAAAGGATTGTTGGAACAAGCCAACCAATTACATTTTTCATTTTTTGGTCGGATATCCAAAATTTTATCAACCCATCCGCATATGACTGACCGCTATTTAAATTTAATAGCGTTTGCACGTTACATGTATCCTGAGGAGTTTCAAAAATACATCGCTCAATTTGATAACGTAACTGTCTCTGAGATGGGCTCTCTTTTACCCAAATATTATCCATTGAATAAGACTAGGTAAGCAGGTGGAATCAGATACTTTAAGCAATATGATATCACTTCCCTTCAAAAAGCTATCTCTAAGGTAGGCGTTATAAGTGTCTACCTTTAAATTGATAAATTCATTGTCTAGCGCCTCTAAGGTCCTGATCATGTAGTTAATTTTTAGGTCCTTAGCCTTACACCGACGAAGTAACAAGATAAATTCTGTTAAAAACTGACATAATTTTGTGCATAGCAAGCCTCAGTGACACGCATTTAAAACCGCAAAAAAGCCTCTCTCACTCCTGCCCATCACTATTAAAAAGCATGTTTGTTACTCAAAGTTGATATCAATAACACCTTTATTTCTTATAAAACATACAGATAGATAAAAGAAAAATATTTAACCTGGTGAATTGGTTCGGCTTAAAAATGAATTTCAAAAATTTGGTTGAGATCATATTTTGTAGTAAGTATGATGCAAAATTGTAAACAATAAACATTAAACATTAACGAAACATCATTAGATTGTTTCGAATGCCTCAAGCTCAAACAACGCTAGTTTGCTTTATTTCGATTCAGCGTGCGTTGATTGCCCCACAAGGACTTTTACAAAATGAACATACGCAAACCAGTTTCCTTAGTCGCCCTTGGCGTTGCCATTGTTGTGCAAAGCGCCTGTAGTCATCAAAAAGTCGCAAGGCCTGCAGATACTAACCCAGTGGTATTTAAAGACGTATCCGACTCTGTAGGCTTAGTGACACAAGCCAATTGGAAGTACGGCGGGCCTGCGGTGGCTGATTTAAATAATGACGGTCATTACGATTTTTTACTCTCTAATCACAACAGCACCCCAGTACAGCTTTTCATGGGCAAACCTGATAACCGCTTTAAAGAAGTTAAAAATGTTTTTGCTAAAGTGGATTTACACGGGATCTCAGCAGGAGATTACGATGCAGACGGTGACAACGATATTCTATTGTCATTGGGCGGCGGCAATGGCTTAAAACCTCAACCTCAACGTTTATTACGCAATGACAATGGCCAATATACAGATGTAACCGAAGAGGCGGGAATATCAAAATTAGGTGCCAGAGGCAGAAGTGTACGCTGGGTCGATTTAGACAATGACGGCGATCTAGATTTCATGCAAGTTAACGCCGCTAAAATGGTCAATGAAAGCGCACCGCGCAATATTATTTTCGAAAATATTGGTAACGGTAATTTCCGTTATGTTAAAAGCCCCGGCTTTGAAGAAGTCGAAGCTGAGCGGGTTTTAATAACCGACTATGACAATGATAATGTGATGGACGTAATCGCATTTACCAGTTATGACAAAACGTCTATTTGGCAAGGCAATGGCGACTTCACCTTTACCAACACCACTGACGCGGTCTTTCCTCAAGGCCATGACGGCTATCCTGGTGCGATTACCATAGCGCAAGCTGACATCGACAATGACGGTGATCTAGATTACTACTTTGCTCGTGGCAAATTGTATTACACCATTGCCAACAACAGCATTAGTTTCGATAAAGAGAAGCAAACCCTAGATCTAAGAGACGTCGGCAGTAAAAGCCACGATGGTTTAACCTTATACGCCGACTCGGATTTGGTGTTGAACGACTTTTATCACTTTCCCAAAGCCAAACTACTGGAATTTATGCCGGTATTTATAGGTGCCAATAAACAGCAAATCACCACGCCCCATGCAGATCATACCGTCACCCAAGCACAAGCGAAGGGCTTTCCCACTGAGATAACCGAAACAGGCTGGTACTTAGGCTATCTGGGAGACAACAAATGGCGTCTTGAATGGATGCTCACTGACGATTTAGCATGGGACGTACGAGCCTCTTTCACTGGAGTTTCGGGGTACGAAGCAAGCTGGCAGCCTCAAAATTTAGCCGTGCCTGACGTGCTGCTGCGTAACGACAATGGTGTGCTGACTGATATTTCACAGCGTATCCCAGAAAAGTTAAACAGCAACAATTGGGGCGTGACCACGGGCGATTTCAATAATGATGGCAATGCCGATTTCTTCGTTTATCGCTTCGGTGAATTAAAACGTAGAGTAGCTGATGTTATGTTGCTTAATAACGGAGACGGGCATTTCACCAGTAGCGTGGCACATAACGCCACCACAGAAGTGGGTTTAAAATCTCACGGCGACTCAGGTGTAGCATTTGATTTTGACTTAGATGGAAAAATCGATATTTTAAGTGGCGATGATGACAACGGAAAATGGCATTTATACAAAAATATCACTGACAACACAGATAATAATCACCTACTGCTGAAAGTTGGCTACTCACAAAACGGCGTTGACCCATACGGTGCTAAGGTATGGATAACCACTCATAACCGAACACAGTACAAGTTAATAGGTTCGAGCAATGCTAACCATTCTCAAAGTCTATTGAACATAGCGCATTTCGGTTTAGGTCAAGACGACATGATAAGCGACATCACAGTGCGCTGGCGCGACGGAACAACTCAAACTTTAAAAAACAAGCAGGCTAACCAGCTACTTACCTTAGGTAAGTCACTTTAACGGATATTGCATTTTTGATAATGACAGACGTCCAGAGCAATTTGGGCTCTGACGTCTTTCACACATCTTCTGTGAATAAAAATGAGTACATTGATAGGTTCAAACATGACCAACAAGCCATTCATACACTACCTCTGCGCCAGTGCTTTTATAGTATTGCTACCATTTGCTTTAACCGCCTGCGACTCCACCAGTGATAACCTCACTGATATTAGTCTCGCTCCTTCAGCTCCTGCTATTTTTAATTATGATGTAAATGGTAGTAAAACCAAGAAGTTAACCTTCGAAATTGATAATTTAGGCGCGTCCGCCAATCTCACTTTGCTACAAGGTGAACAGGTATTAATTGATAACCTAAATATTCCACGTAGCGGCACACAAAAGATCAACGCTATCGTGCACTTTCAGACATTAGGTGAAACGCGCTTACAGCTCAGAACAATCAATTCCCCTATCATGATAAAAAGCCTAGAAATAGAAGACGCGCCAAATATTGCACTACCCCAGTTTAAGGATATTTCTGTGGTTGCGGGGCTAGATAAAGTCAATTCACTCAAATACGGCGGGCCGTCAGTTGCAGATATTGACCAAGACGGCGACTACGACTTTATTCTTAACAATCATAATGCCGAAACCAGTAAAGTTTACTGGAATAACGGTGACGGAACCGTTACCAAGCACAAAGACGATTTGTCTCGCTGGTTCATGCAGGACCTACACGGTACAGCATTAGGTGATTATGATAACGACGGCGATCTAGACATGTTACTCAGTCGAGGTGGCGGCAATGGCACCAATCCTTCAGTGTCATATTTTTATCGCAACAACGACAGTAACTTTGTTCGCTACACCGGCGATGTGGGTATTGATCGCGGCGGTCGAGGTCGCGGTGCACGCTACATAGACATGGACTTAGACGGTGATTTAGATTTGTTGCTGGTGAACGAAACCGGCTTAGCGAATCAAACACCTCAGCACCTCTTTTACGAGAATAATGGCCAAGGCGGCTTCACTTATAAATCTGTGGCAGGTATCCAAGACGTCAGATCCTCACGTACTTTGGTCACCGATCTCAATAAGGATAATATCGACGACATCGTTATGTATGGCCCTCTCTCTATTTGGCAAGGTAATGGAGATTTTACTTACACTAATATTAGCGACAGCATTCCTGATGCTATTCGTGAACTCAGCAGTGTTATGGCCATCACCGATATCGATATCGATAACGATGGTGACTTAGACCTATACTTAGCTCGCGGCAAAGAATTTGAGCACGGAAAAGGGGAAGCCCCTTCTGTTGATTTCGATCCGATAGCACGCAATTTTTCGCTAAAAACCCGTGGCTATAAAGGGGTTGATGAATTTAGTTTTATCGCCAGCGGGCCGCTTAAATGGCACAACTATCAATTCTTGGGTCAAAACGGCTTTCGAGGTAAAGCATACCCCCTATTTTTAGGTAAAGATAAAACTGCCAATGATGTGACAGCTGGCGGCACACTAGAATTCGATAAAACGATGGCTCAAGGCTGGCCTGATGATATCTCTGCCAATGGTGTTTATTTAGGCCACATAGGCAACAATAAATGGCGTGCAGCCTTAGTGCGTAACGGCGATATCTTTTGGTCCTATTTCTTTACCTTATCGGGTGTCGAAGAAGCTGAGACACATTTCGAGCCTGAAAACCGCAATATTCGAGACGTATTACTTGAAAATAAAGGCGGACAGTTTGTTGATGTTACCACCCAATGGAATATCCCATTAGGCGCTAATGCATTAGGTGTAACCACTGGCGACTTTAACAATGACGGACACCAAGACCTGTTCGTTTATCGCTGGGGATTAGTAGAAAAACGTATTTCAGATCTTATGTTGCTTAATACTGGCAATGGGGCGTTTGAAACGGTCAGCATGCACGGGGCCAGTGACTTAGGAGGTCCGGGGTTTGGCGACATGGGCCAAGCGTTTGACTTCGACTTAGATGGCAATCTAGATATATTGAGTGGCAGTGAATACGGTCAGTGGTATCTATATAACAATCAACCTATCGGTGATAATCACTACGCTTTGGTCAAAGTTGGTTATTCGCCACAGGACAATGTTGACGCTATTGGCGCTCAAGTCACAATTGAAACGCCTTCAGCAAGATACGTCAAAAGAGTTGGCTCTGCTGGAGAAGTTTTCTCCCAAAGTCTGCTCAACATAGTACATTTCGGACTAGGCAGTGAGCAAAAGATAAAGCGCATTCACGTTCGCTGGCGCAATGGCGAAACGGCCACATTTGTCGATAAACAAGCGGATAATATGTTCGATACTGACAAACTCGACGTAACGGCACTTACTATTAATACCCAAGACTTAGCCCCGCGACCAGGTGATGCAATTCAACTCACTGCAGCCCTCGCCCCTCTCAATGCGCAGCAAGACGTGCACTGGCAGTCAAGTCATCCATCTGTTGCCACCATCAGTGAGACAGGTTTACTGCAGGTGGTTGGTAAGACAGGTGAGTCCACGACCATAACGGCCACCACCAATACGGGTAAAGTTTCGGATACAGCGCAATTAACTATTGCTAAATGGTACGAAAAGCCGCTTGAGTCAATCCGGTTGAGCGCGCAAAAAACGAATCTCATCGCGGGGGATGAGCTGACATTGAGGGCGAAGTTTACCCCTGAGAACCCCGACAACGACCAACTTAAGTGGATAAGTTCAGCGCCGCAAATAGCCACAGTAGACACTCAGGGCAACTTACACGCATTAACGGCGGGTCGTGTCACGGTTACTGCAAAAGCCGACGCAGATCCGAGCATTCAAAGCACCTTAGATGTTACAGTGCAAGCGGATGTAAAACCCTTTATTAAAATAGATAATTTTGCTCAGTTAATTAATCAGCCCGTTCATGCCGGCGACACCTTCGAGGTGCATGTTAGCTACCATGCAGGCCCTGGGCACACCGTAATCGCCGCTGACGAAGGCGGGCTACGTGTTTGGTTAAGACACTTCAAATACCGTTGGTTTCCCATCGAAGATAGGATTGAGACCGACAAAAGTGTGCTTTATACCGTGTCAGGTAATGCAACAGCCTCTCTATCAACGCAAGGACTTGTCTCCTCTGATGAGCTGCCTGAAGGCCAGTTTTACTCGTTGAAGGTGAGTTTTACCAACAGCGATGGCAAAACGTTTGAAGATGCAATAGAAGAGTTTATTTTAATAGAATAAAGCAACGTTAACGCCATTGCACATCGATAAAGGACCTCTCATCGAGAGTGTGAAAGGGCTTAAACATGGCGCATAACTGAATGAATAGTTGTTTTCTTTCAACGTTATGCTATGCAGTGTAAGCCCTTTCCCCCTCGCCTTGAATGAGTGCCCAGTGGCTTTTGCTCTGCGTGCGCCAGCCGTTTTTCTATCAAAATAGTATATCTCTTATCAGCAAGCGGCGGTTTTCATGATTCGCTACCGAATAATCTAACCGCCAGTAGACCTCAAGCGCTCAGTAAGACTCGTTGTCATCAGCAATTTGATACAGATAATTAACCATGAGCTCAGCGTGATGTCGCTTAACATGTAAGTTCGGCATCAGGCTTTGTGGCTTAAAATGAGGCGGGTCCATGATCCACTGAATAAGGTTTTCACGGGTTGTAGGCAATGTTCCGGCGATAAAGCGTCTGTTTACCATATTATTAAGTGGGGGCCCAACATGATAGGTTGCAGACGCAATACCATCGATAACATGGCAACTAGAGCAGTTGTATTGTTGCAGAGCCACTTGGCCGGAAAGTGTTTCACCAGCGCTTTGTTTTGTTGAGGTAGACTTTGCTAACGCTTGCTCCTCAGGGGTTTGGCTAAGAATATCTTTAATGGCATTGTTGGTACCCGTCCCCGTGCTCTTTTCCGCTAGTTGAGCATACTCAGATTTTGACAAGGTAGGCAGTTTCTTAAGCAGTGCAACCAATTCCCATTGCTCGTCTTCGCTCAAACGATATTTCCATGCGGGCATACCTGACATTTTTATTCCGTTTTCTATCACCCAATAAAGTTCGGCCGGCGAACGCTGACGGGCAACGCGTACAATAGCACTGGGTGGTGGCATCATACCAAGTGAAAAAGGTTCTGGCGCGACCCCAGGCGCACCATGGCAGGCAACACAATGACGTTTGTAATTTGCAATACCCGACGTTTGCCAATTAAAAGTTGATAGCTCTGGTACCTCATCATCTATCCGCGCATCAACTGCTTGAACACGCGCATGTTCTAGGAACTTATACACAGGCGTTGTGTGCCCTGTCAGTGCAGAAACGTTGTACACACCAAAGTAAACCAAACTGAATACCAAAGCGCCTATCAGAAATAGCGCCAAGGCAGCAATAAAATAGAATTTTTTGTTGAGCTTAATATGAATCGTTTTCGTCATGGGTAAAAATCACTCTTTCCACAGATAATCAACCAAACGCAGCGCTTCTTGTTGAGTAATATCAGGCGTCGGCATGGCCGAATCTGCGTGAAATTTTTGCGGATCAAGCAGAAATTGAGTCAAATTTTCGCGGGAATTAGGCAACACGCCTGCTATATAGCTTTGCGCCGCCATGTTATCCAACGGCGGGCCAACCAAGCCCTTGGCTGGAGGTAATTTCGTTAATTGGTGGCAACTGCTACAGCCCTTGGTAATCATAAGTGTTTTCCCTTGCTCTTGTCGCTCTCGTAGCGCTTCAGGCGTCTCTGCATGGCTTGGGAAAGTCCAAATACTTAACGCGGCACTAAAGGTCACACTCAGCGGCATACTCAGCGCAAAAGCGATGGTAAAAACAGAAGTGAAAATGGTCATTTTTTGCAAATCGCGGCTCCCTCACTGTTTACTTTGATTGCTGTGGTTTGCTTGACCACCCTGGGTATTAGAACGCAATAACTGAGCCAAGGTCACCAGTGCAGCAGCGATGAATACAATCCCCGCCGGCATCCACATAATAAGGCCGCCCAACTGTTGATCCTCAATAGGGCTCAATCCCCACTGCTGCGTAGTATGAGCGTAGGGGCTGTACCAAATTGACGGTGAAAAAGTCAGCAAAGCACCTAACAGACTCGCATGAATACCTGTAGTAAACAGTGAAATAACCGCTGACATTGAATTAGACTTGTCGAGCCTGAAAATTGAATACCAAAATACCCACGCAATTAGCAAAAATGTGGCGTGTTGTAAGCTATGAACCCAGGAACTGGTCAAACTGGCGTTTAACAAAAAGGGCAAATGCCAAAGCCAAAGGCCAAAAAAGTGGATAAGCCATCCCCATAGGGGTGTGGCAAGTTGGCGATAAAACCTCAGCATACGAGGTGAGCGCCCCGTTAAACCGTGAAAAATAGGAGTTAAGAAGCCTTGACCACCGCGCAAAATTGTTTGCTCTGGACGCGACAATACCAACAAAGGCGCCGCTATCATCATCAGCATTTCGTGTTGCACCATGTGCACTGAAAACAACTGTTCACCAATGGAGTCGATAGGAGAAATTAGCGCAATGGCCAATGTTAACCACCCGAACCAAAACCAACGCACTTGACGACGGTATTCTTGTTGTTTTGACGCTATTCGTTTACCAATTTTGCGACTACCACGAAAATAGCAAATGGCAATAATCAGTAACAACAGCGCAGATACAGGGTCGATGGACAAAAAGCTATGCTGCGAAGACAGAGATACGTTGACGACGTGGGCCACAGAGCTAAAGGGCAATAGACCCATCAATAAAAAGAGCATTCGTATATGCATATTTATCCCCCTGCACTGCTACAGGCTGCTAGGAGTAAACTCGGCCATCCTTGCACTAAGATAGCCACGGCAAGAAAGCCGCTCATTAAGCAGGCCCCTGCAACCATAAATGTCTCTCTTGCGTGCTCACTTTCCTGCTGCTTAAGGAGGCGATAATAACCGAATGCGTAGATCAAATTCACAACGGCAGTTGTCAGGCAAACGATTGTTAGCGTCCCCACTAGCCACTGCAGAGTTTGCTCACTAAAGGTCTGAGGCCTAGCGCAATGCCACTCTACAAGAGCATAACTAACAAAAAGCTGTAGCGCCCACGCGGTAATAGCAATAAACCAGAAACGCCACAGGTAGCCAGCGCCAATTTTATTAAGAGAAATGGATTTCGTCATGATTTATAACCTGGGAAAGTAATACAGCACTAAATAAAACGGCAGCCAAGCAAAGGCAACAAAGTTCCAATACATGGTATCGACCACCACGCCAATTTGTCGCTGCTTGGTATAAAAACCCACCATTCCGAAAAGACCAATTGCGGCGGTGCCTATCGCCGCTGAGACAATATGAATAAAATGAAAACCTGAAATAGTCCACAGCAGCGAACCATATACGTGTTGATCCCAACGCATGTCAAAATTGTCGAATTGTTGCCAGCGGATCCACAGCACCAACAGCGCCATGATGACCGATGCGAAGGTATAGACAACAAAGCCTTTTGACTTATTCTTTTCAACCGATTTACCAGCCAGATACATGGTCACGCAGCTTAATAACATTAGGATTGTTGACCAAGTAGGAATAAACAACGGAGGGGGCGCAATATCATTAGGAGGCCACTGAGGGTGCTGCATGTATAGATACAGATACGTGACTGTAAATGCAGAAACCACACTTAGCTCAATCAAAATTAAGCCAATGATCCCCCACCAAATAGGTGCATTTTGGCCATTCAAATGGCGAGAAAAGTTGGATACATCGATATCTGCGTTTGCAGTCTGTTGGTTACGACTCATTGGTGTGCTCATTATTGTAAGCCTCTAACGGGATGACCATCCTCTGGCGGCTTCTCAGCCAGCCATGGACGGGCGGGCCACAGCCAACCCACAATAGCGAAAAAGCTTAGAAAGAAGCCAACCACAAACAAAATCGGCTTAAACATGAAACCAAGAAAACCAAAACCAACCGTTAACGCTAAAACAAACGGCCAGTAAGTGGGCGATGGCATGATGCATACGCCTTGGGGTTTCGCATCTAGCAGCGTTGTGATGATTATCTCACGGCGATCGGCGCGGATCCCCGTCACCTTATATAAAGGGGCTTTTTGCCATAATGGGGTGCGGCTGCTAATCACGGGGAGATGCCTAAAGTTGTAATTTCGTGGTGGCGATTGTGCCCACCATTCTAAGGTGTCTGCATGCCATGGATTACTCCCGGCCGCCCGTGACTTATAAGGGCTGATAAGCGTGTTAATAAAGGTGAGTAAAAAACCGAATGCCATTAGAAAGGCGGCACAGGTCACGAAAAAGTTAATCTCTTCCCACCCCATATTGTGTAAATAGGTGTAGACCCGTCTAGGCATGCCGTCGAGCCCTAATTGATGCATAGGAAAAAAGGTGAGGTTTAACCCGACAAATATAAGCCAAAAGCTCCAGCGCCCCAGCCGTTCACTTAACATTGCTCCTGTCATTTTAGGGTACCAATAATATAAACCTGCAAAAAACGGCAGCACGGCCCCTCCGATCAACACGTAATGAAGATGCGCGACCACAAAGTAGCTATCATGAGCTTGCATATCGAATGGGATGGACGCTGCCATTACCCCTGTTAGACCACCAATAACAAATACGGCAAAAAAGCCCATGATGAACAGCATAGGCGTTTTAAATTGGATTTTTGACCCCCACAGTGTGGCGATCCAGCAGAAAATCTGCACGCCGCTAGGGATAGCGATCATCGCGCTCGCTGCGGTGAAAAAGCTCAAGCCTAAATGGGGTAAACCTGTGGTAAACATGTGGTGTACCCACAAGCCAAATGACACAAAGCCAATGGTCACCATTGAGAGGACGACCGCGGTGTAACCAAACACTTCCCGCTGACAGAAGGTGGAAATAACAGTGGATACAATACCAAGCGCCGGCACAACAATGATATACACTTCAGGGTGACCGAAAAACCAAAACAAGTGCTGCCACAACAATGGGTCACCGCCGCCGGAGGCGACGAAAAACTGGGTGGCAAATGTGCGATCAAGTGCCAGTAATACGCTTCCTACCATCACGGTAGGCATTGCAAAAACAATCATGAACGACATAACCAGAATCGACCATACAAAAATGGGCATGCGATTTAAGGTCATTCCCGGCGCTCGTTGTTTAAGGATGGTGACAATTAATTCCACCGCCGCCGTCAGTGCGGAGATCTCAATAAAGGTGATCATGGTCGTCCAGAAACTGACCCCCTGCCCCGGTGAATAGTCGATACCGGCCAGTGGAACATAACTGAACCAGCCGGTGTTTGGCGCCATACCTAAAAAGAGGGCCAGATAAAGTGTGATACCTGCTAACAGATAGACGTAGTAGCCGAATGCATTGAGCCGAGGGAACGACATATCTCTGGTACCGATCATTAAAGGGACTAAGTAGATTCCCAGCCCCTCCATGGCGGGCACGGCGAAAAAGAACATCATTGTGGTGCCGTGCATCGTCATTATTTGATGATAAAACTCTGCCCCCATAAGGGTGTTTTCTGGCTGCACCAGTTGTAAGCGCATCAAGAGCGCTAAAAGCCCCCCTAATGCGAAAAAAATCAAAGAAGTGACGACAAAACGAAAGCCAATCTGGCGCTGGTTTACATGAGTAAACCAGCCCAAAAAACCAGGCGGAGACAACCACGTTTTATCCAAGATAGATTCTGCACCTTCTTGGTCATCAAAAATAGCTTGTTCAGTGTGTGGGTGATTTTTCAAGCTCATTCCCTTTTTATCATGTGTTCTTAACTAAGGCCTAGCGCTTATTTGACCGCGTTTAAGTGTAATCAATGCAGACTTTGTAAATAGTCAAGCAAATCAGATAACTCCTTGGCATCCAATTGAGACATTGGCATTTTTGCGCCCGGTTTTATGCCATTTGGATCAGCAACCCAACCGCCTAAATGTGCTCGACTATTTCTTCTGGTAACAGATGCGATTGATTGCCTTGAAGCCAGATGAGTTAAATCTGGGCCAGCCGTTCCAGCCGCATCAGTACCCCGAATGGTATGACATTGGTGACATCCCGCTTCAAAAAAGACGCGCTGGCCCGCGAGTACTCCATTATTTTCTGCCGGTTGTGCTGGCGCTTGCTGATTCGCAAACCAAACATCAAATTCAGCTTGAGGCTCAGAAACCACCAGAAACCCCATAAGCGCATGTTGCAGTCCACAAAATTCTGCACATTGCCCGCGAAAAGTGCCTGAAGCGTCGACCTCAAACCAACTAGAATTAGTGCGCCCTGGGATCAGATCTGTTTTACCGTGTAATTGAGGCACCCAGAAACTATGAATGACATCACCACTTTCTAAATAAATCTGGATAGGACGATTTATCGGTACGTGTAATTCGTTGGCTGTGGTAGCAATAGTATTGGAGTTTTCATCTAGATATTCGATTTGCCACCACCACATCCAACCGGTGATGCGTACTTCAAGTGCGTTATCAGGTGGGCTTGCGGATAATGAACGGCCTAGCATTAAGCTACCGCCCACCAAACATATAACGGTTACTAGCGGAACCGCGATACCTGCGACTATGACTAAATTACGGCTCGCAAGGTAACTTAGTTGTGTCGGCTTTTTAGATTTCCCGCGCCATAAGCCCCACGCCAATAGAAGCATAACGGCCACGAACACCACCACAGCGACCCAAAACATACTCCACCATATGTAGCTTATCCCGCGAGCTTGCTCAGTGGCGGGTTGAATGGCTGACTGGCTTTGTGCATACGATAAAGGTAACTTTAGCGTGAATACAACGGCTACAAAGGTGGCTTTATTACTCAATTCAGTCCAAAAATGCATTTTTAATAACCTACCTCCATCTGGCTATTCTCCCCCTTTAACTAAACTCCTAACCAAACGTTTGAAGAAAACATACAAGGTAGAGAAAAAATTACTTCAACACCTTGTAATAATTACACATGGTGAGTTCATCACCTCCCCCTCACGTGAGAGAAAGACCATTAACATACAACTCCCCCTCATCACGATTCATAAACGCCCCACGCTTTATTGCAAATATAAAATAAAGTGCCGCGCACAAAAAACAATGCTCGAATGTTTGCATTATTCTCGCCAAATATTCACGCAGAAACCGGAAGGATCAGTGCAAAAAATTACCAGCAACCACTTATTAAGACACCCATTCTTAAACCTAGTTAATGATTTCGCCGTAGAGTCTCGTCGACACTTTTCGCATACAAAAATACCGCTCGAAACCAAATAACTACACTTATGAGCTGAGCAACTGAAGACTTTTGATGGAATAGCAAGGGTTTAGAGAGAAATTTATGTGAACTACAGGCAAGCGTCTACTTCACGAGAGGTGCATAAGGGGTATTCGCTGAGACTAGCTCTAACTTAAGCGCGCTTTAGCAGCGCTTTTGCTTTGCCCATTCCACGTATTCGTTGATGGTGGGTATGGCGCTTAAAGGCATTCATCATTTGCTCGCCCCCAGCGGCGTAGCAGAAGTGTTTTTCAAACTCAGTGGTTAAGGCTAACCACTGAGCGCTATCTAGTCCTAGTCTTTCTAGAATAGGGCTTTGAGTGTTATCTATATAACCTGCCTTATCATCACGAATACAACGACCTGTGGTATCAATAAGCTCACAATAGTCTTTGAGTGAATACGCAATACCTTTTGGCATGTTTTCTTTCAGGTTTCCCGCAAAGGGCATTAGCGTACTCGGTTGAGCTTGATGATATTTAGCAGAGTGAATACGTTTTTTAATACTGGTGTGTGTTGCTGTTTCAGGTGTTTTGGCTATTTTTGCTCTAATGGGATTTAAATCCACATAGGCCATACAAGCTAGCACGGCGCTTTCATCTAGTAGAGCTTGTGATTTAAATCGTCCTTCCCAAAAACGACCCGTACAGTCATCTTCTTTATTCGCTTCACGGGCAATATATTCATTTAAGTCACGCATAAACCAACTGATGTCATATAAGCGTTTTCTGTAGATTTCAACAGTGTCATCAAGGGTGATGAGCTCCCCTTGGGTTAAGGTATCGCCGTTTATAAATTTCTGAGTGAGTAACGTACCTTTATGAAGTATGTGATAACGCCTTAGTACCGATTCGGTATCCCAGTTATCAGCCAACTCCTTATCCACACAAAGCACCACATGAGTATGATTACTCATGACTGCGTAAGCACAAATATCAATCGCGAACACGGTCGATAAAAACAGTAAACGCTCCTCCACCCAGTTGCGCCGGTGCTCGTAGCTCTGCCCAGTAAGTTGGTTTGTGCCACACAGATAAGACTGGCGAACACATCGGGACACACAGTGATAATAAGGCGTATCGATTAAACTGATTTGGCTTTTTCGTGACTGAGGCATAACAGTCGACTCAATAAATTGGAACACACAAAAAGTGTAGTTGAGGGTTTAAAATCAACCACTTTTAACATGGATGTCCTTGTTACTTTTTATGGGTGTCTCTGTTATTTTCAGGGGTTTGGGTAACTTGCCACAAATGAGGAATGAGAGTCGCTTATTCGACTTCCTTTGGAATGAATAAATGTGACGGATGAGGGTGGCTTTTTCGACTTCTTTTGAGCCTTAACAAAATTAATGGATGTTCGTTGCAACGTGTTTGTATGTCTACTCACGACCATTAGATGCGTTAACATTATCGAGTGGCCGGAAGTTCGCTTTAAAGCTCCAGATAAAAAACGGAAGGGTCAGTACAACTCCGGCAGTCAGCAGCATTACGCCTACATAAGGAGTATCAAGGGATTCACTCAAGAAACCGTGGTGATGAAATTGCTGATGCAATCCTATCAGCATCAAAAGCACACCTAATATGTCTAGCCCAATTAATGTTACAAGCCGATACGAACAGCGCGTGCTGTGCGTAAATTTTGGCTTTTCAGCCGAATGTTTTTTGTTGCCAGTCGCGCTCGGTAATGGAAATAAGGTAGCCATCTTGTACTCACAATCAATCATACGATAAATTAACAATTATGTAACAGTTGACCCTGACTATCTTTATTAAGTTCCATTTTTATTAGGATACATTCATATTAACGCCTAAATTTATACCCGCCTATTATGATTTTGCATTAAAATTTTCTCATTGAACGTCCTGACAATAAGATCTTAGTCAGTGAGCAGCGGCTTGAATACTTTTTCCCACATCGATTGGTAACGCCCCTTATGCCATCCTATGTGCCCTATTTTCTTGTGTTCTACGTCCTTTGGATTAACAGTCTGGCGTGTAATATTAGCGCTACTAAATTGGCTGTGTAACATATCGATGTTTTTCATAGACATCATTTCATCATCACTAAAGGCAATTGCATGAATTGGCACATTCACGTTAGCAAACCGCTCTTTGAGCCATTGCCCTTCTTTTTCCACAGCGTACTTTTCTTTTAAGCACCAGCGGCGCCATTGCATCATCACGCCTTTAGGTAAATTGCACATAACTTTGAGTTTATCACCAGGAAAATACCCAAGTAACGGTACAGTTACCGGTACTAGGAAATACCATAAAAACCATGACACTCGCTTAGTAGGCGCAGAATTGTACCACCAGGTCCCTGTGCCCGCAGCAACGGTAATCGCACGATTAATTTGTGAGGTATTTGGCATCATGCCTAACATATGCCCGCCAACACTATGCCCAATCCAAATACATTCAAGGTCGAGGAAATGTCGTCCTACAAAATCAAGCACAGCCGGGCAATCATTAACTGCCCAACTCAATATGTCGCTCTTACAATGCTTTACGTGTTTATCGACCGATAAACCAATGCCGTCATAATCAAATGTAACTACGTGGTAACCCAGTGTTGACAACCACAGTGCGAAATCTTGATATAGATACTGAGCGACACCAGTCGCTGCGGCAAGTACACAAACTCCCTTTGTAGATACTATCTGACTATTAAACACTTTTAACACAATTGAATGACCTGCAGCAGTAACTATTTTGTGCTCGGCAACAAACTTACTCACATCAACGGCACTCTCCGCGCCATGACTCGATTCATGTGACATTTTAGGTTTCATGGATTGCGAGATGTCTGTTTGCGCTACATTGTTCATGGCGGGCCTCTTGATTTTCTAGTGCGATATTTAAATGGTACTGCTCTTTCATTTGCATAAAACCATCATTTATTTCGCATGTAAATAATTATATTTAACATACGAAATAAAATCTTTAGGTTCTCCTTAAAAATAACAATATATGTGAATATTGCGTTGCAAATAAAAAATTTATTTCGTACATTAAATAAATAGCAACTGAGTAGTGACCTTAATGAAAAAGCGTTTAAAAATCTTTCACTTACTGCAACTGGCCCACAGCGCGTTGTTTAAAGCTGCCGATAAAAAACTCAAGAGTGAGTTACACATTAGTACCACACAACTGGCGGTTTTATTTACGTTAGCAAAACAAGATAACGCACCGATAACCGCAATTGCCGACCAACTCAATATGAGCTATTCCAGCATATCAGGGGTGATTGATAGAATGACAAAAGCACAGCTCGTTACTCGCCAGCGAGGCACGAGCGACGCCAGAGTACAAAATGTAATTTTGCTACCCAAAGGACAAGAAATAGCTGAGCGCTCGACGGCTAAAGTACGGAGTATCAATCATGCCTTGCTGAGTGAATTTAGCGTAAATGAGCAAGAAACGATCGCGCGCTTTTTAGTTCATATCGCACAAAACGCTGAACAAATTGTAAGCGAGGAACACCAGCGCTAACCACGCGTACTCCCCCATGCTTCTTTAACTTAACTAGAATTGCATACTGTCTGAAAACCCTATTGCTTCCATAAAATTCATACTTTGTCTTTAACGATTAAGTGCCTGAAGCTAAAAAACGTTTAACATCGGGCTTTAATTAGTTGATGAGTTCGAAAGACGTGATCAAAATGACCAAATTCACGCGGTACTGTTAACGGGCAATAGTGACACAATTACCGTAGGTAATGATTTGGATGACGTTAATCATCCAATTGCAAAACGAAGTGCGCCTTCTATATTTCATTTTAAAAGCAATTGCAAAATGTGAAACGCCTATTGTCGTTGCGGTAATTGGCCCAGCTGAGTGTGTCGGCTTAATCATGTTGCTGCATCGCGATCTGGTATATGAGAGAAGAAGTAGCGCCAAAATTAAGGCACAAATGAAATGTGAGAGAGTGGTTTGGCACAACAGCTAGCGTGAGCGGAATTCAAAGAATTGATTGCAGCGTTTTTTAAAAGACGTCCCCCTAATGTTACCCAAAGTCGCCATGACGTTCGCAAACAACATGAATATCAACAGGCGCTGATCTGACGTTTGCGCAAACTCATACCCAAGCGCCCAGAATTTCCGTAACATAAACACTTTGGTAGCGCGTTATTTATAACGACTTCAGGATTTATAACTACGTCAGGATCTATAACGACTTTAGGATTTTATATGTCAGGCATAACTGAACTAACTCAACTACTTAAGACGATGTCTCCACATTTGCAAGACGGCGAGTTCGCCTTTTGCACCACTGAAGGTAACGTGGCGGACTATGTGCATTTAAACCCTGTGTGTTTTTTTCAAGAATCTGAAGGATTAACATTAATCTTGTTGGCCGATGATGCCAAACGAGAAAAAATCCCTTTTGAGGGCACCTATAGAAAAATTACCCTGACAGTACATTCAAGTTTAGAAGCCGTCGGGCTCACTGCCGCGGTGGCGAATAAGCTTACTCAGTATGGCATTAGTGCTAACGTGGTGGCGGCCTATTACCACGACCATATTTTCGTCCCTAGTGCGAAAGCCACCCAGGCCATGAAAGCACTAGCTGAGTTCACCTAGCGTCTAAATACAGGTTAAAAGCAGTAATCTCGCTCTACTTTTGCAGTGCGCACATATTAGGTTTCATACCAAGTGCGTCTCTCTGCTTGTTGCGCAAGAGTAGGCGCAACTTTATTTCCAACAGTTGATGAAAGCTAAATCGGCCAAATAAGATAAGGTATTGCCCATCTCGAGCAAGCATCGCTTTCTAAAAACCGGTTTGCTTTTTGGCGGTTTTGGTGTGTTGCAAATTGACTCACCAATCACCTGTTTAATTTTTCTGATACCAATTCCACTAAATAATTAACCACTCAGCGAAAATTTAAAAGGGCTTAATCAAGGCGCTTAAACGAAGTAATAGTGGTGCTCTTTCGAGTTTGAGCAACACAGAGTAAGTCCTTTTAAAATTCGCCCGAAGGGAATTCCCCAGCGGGTTTTGCACTGCGTTCTCGGTATTTGAAAGGGAACAACCATTACTGCACACCGACGTCTTGTTCAAAACCCGCTGGATGAATTCTGAGAGGCCAATTATTTAATGGAATTGGTATGAGCCGACGCGGCAGAACAAAATCAATACAAGCAAAATAAATCCCTAAGGGTTTACCTAACATTCGCTCCAGCTAGATTGGTCGAAATCCAGACCTAAAATATCACATAGTAATTGCTTGGCGTCATCTTTAAGCTTGGTGTTGCTAAGTAATAACTCAAACTCAACAGGCTTGATATGGCCGCCCTGATACGACAAACTAATTTCACTGATTAAATTTGCCTCAAACAATACTTGAGCCATAGGCGCTAGCTCGTTAACTGTGTTTATTTCTTGTGTTTGCGCCTGAACTACATCAATAATCAATTTTGGCATGTTCCATAGCTTCATCAGTTCCACACTTAGCAGCATGGATTTCTCACTAAGAAACTTTTTAAACACTAGTGAGTCTTGCTTGAAGTTAGGATCGACCGCTTGAAACGCTTCAACCATAAATTGGAAAATGACCACTTTCCCCAAATCATGCATTAGGCCTATTGTGTAAGCTGCGTCACCATTTTGACGACGCTGGTTGGCGAGCGCTTTGGCCACTGTCGCCACTTCTTGGCTATGCAACCAAATTTTCTCACCAAAGGTCTTAAAATAAATCGGCTTTTGCTGGCATAGATTTTTTACAAAACGATTTAACACGAATTCTTTTATGTCATTCGCCCCCATAAACATAAAGGCCTGCTGTAGGTTAGTTACCTCTTTGTCGCCTCGTTTGTACGCAGGGCTATTTGCTGCTTTCATCAACTCAGTGGCAATACTTGGCTCTTGCTCTACTACTTTAATGAATGCCTGTAAGTCAAAGTCAGGATCATTTAACAAGTTGGTTAATGTAATCACCGATTTAGGTAACACAGGGAAGTGGGTTAATACGCTTTCAGGTGACTTAAGCGCATGATTTACGCGCGTTAAAATGAATTGCTCGATAGGATTTAACGTCGTGCTGGAACGCGATACGCCCAGTAAAAAATCATAAAACAGAAAATCCAATCGATTTAATGACGCAACGCTAATGTTAACCGTGCGCGTAGGCACAGGAATATCGTAGTTATCAGTAACGTTGCCCTGTGCTTGTGCATTTGATCCGCTGTCGTTCTTGCTTTGCGGCTCAAGCGCGGCAGTCGGTGTATTTTGATTATGTATGCTGTGCGTTTTAGCGCTATGGGCGCGTTTAAATAAACGCGATAATAATTTTTCAAACATAAGTTGATATTGTTCCAACTAAAGCAAATGCTGACGAGGCGATGTAAAGCAACCTTTAATGTTCTTATATGCCTTTGTGCTAACAGGTAAAAAAGCACCCTACAGTGAATCGCTAAAATAATATTTATTTTTCATTTAGTGTTTGATTTGTATCATATTAAGCTAACAACTCCTGCTTATCCTTTAGTCGCAACACACAAATTCAATCCACTCATTGCCGGTGTTAGATGCTAAATATTAAGGAATGTAAAAGGCCTATTTCGCCTCGTTACAGGTTGCCATGTCTTTTGATAACTCAGTAATAAAAGCGCCATTTTTTCCAAGGTAGCGATATACCATGACTACACCCAGCTCGATAAAACCTGATAATTTTTCATTGGAACATAAGGGCGCAATGACTGATTCTTGAATCAAAGGATCGAACAGGGTTATGTCTAATTGCTCTGCGGAATAATTCACCATAGTGTTGTTGTAAATGATGAAGTTTCGAAATGTTGCTGCCGAGTCCAAGCGCGTTTCTTCATCTAACATTTGCGGCGCGCTCTTGTTTACCATAGCGGCTGCCGCTGTCAGCGCGGTTGACAACGAACGCTCATCGGGGGTTTGTACGCCATGGTTTGAAAACGAAATCAACACCATACCAATTAGCATATATTTCATGTACTTACTCATAAATTCCCTTTGCCAGCTATCTTGAGACCTACCTGCTTATATAGGAAGTGAAAATTGACCAATTATGCCCGTTTTACATACTGACAGTTAGCGAAACATAAGTGCTGCCTATCGCGACGCGCTCCTGTCATGCGTTTGCTAATTCGCTCTTATTGGATAGCCCAAATGGCTCCAAATTTAAGTTATACTATTGATTACTATACTAAAGTATTTTCCGATGTATTGATCTATTGTTAAATTTAACCTAGTTTGAATAGGCTTTGTTAACGTTGATAACCGAAGAACAAGCATAAGCTAAGATAATAGGATGTATAAATTTTAATGCGACGTATTTTAGACGTGTCCAAAGGGAATAAAAAGCTTACGCTAACAGTTTATCTCACACTGATTGGATTTGTATTCCTCACTGCGTTTGGCTTTATAAGCTGGTACAACAGTAACATCAAAACATCCAGCACCTTGTTCACCGCTGTTTTCTTTGGTGTGATTAACCTGTATTTACTGAAAACAAAATACCGTGATTTTACGCGCTATATACTGTCAATTATTGTCGCATTAATAGGCCTCAGTTTACTTGCCTTCGGTGGGCAAGATGCCACAGGCTACCTCTGGACCTTTCCCTTGATGGCGATGGCACTTGCTGTACTCTCAGTTCGTGAAGGAATGTGCTTCGCGGCAGCCTATTTACTCGGATCTTTCAGCGTATTATTTCTACCTCTGGGAAGCGAAACATTTGTTCACTATGAACCGGTAACAGCTACCCGCTACTTTCTATCAGCATTTGCTTTGTGTTGCATCACGTTAGTACTGGTAAATATTCAAGAGAATACCAATCGTCAACTTCGATTGAAAACCGTAAAAGACGACCTCACTGGGCTATTTAATCGGGCCATTCTTGATCACAACACGATCGAGCAAATTAATCTCGCCAGAAATGAACGTAGCGACTATTTACTATTAATTGATATCGACCACTTCAAAAAAATAAATGACAATTTTGGTCATTCTACCGGTGATGAAATTTTAGTGATACTGGGGGAGATTTTAAACACGTCAATGCGTGACAGTGATTTAGCAATACGTTGGGGCGGCGAGGAGTTTCTGGTTATATTGCAACGTTGCCCGAGTGTACATGCGCAAAAGATTGCCAATCAAATACGTATAGAATTCGAGCAAAACCAACGTATTTTGCAATTATTGCAGCGCCCGGCAACCTTGAGTATTGGCATTGCCGCCACAAGTCAAAACCTGATGTTTGATAAAGCGCTATCCCTTGCTGACAGTCGACTTTATAAAGCGAAATCACAAGGTAGAAATAGAGTGGTTTTCAGTGAATAATCTACCTGCAATGCTGTGCGCCCACCAACCACACTTTATTGATACATAGACTAACTGAATTCATTACACCGTTTTTTTCGAGTGTTAATTTCTACGCCAGACACAATATAATTCGATATCCTGTTTCAGCACTCTCAGATCAGCCAACTGCCCCTCTTCCACTGCGTTATCAAGTTCTTGTTTAGCCTCTTCGCAGCGCTGAGAAAATTGCTGTTTAACCACATCTTGATCGTCTTTTGAGGATGCGCAACCACTCAAACTCAAAACGAAAAAACTGACCAAGATTACCGAATAGCGCATATAAATCCTTACTTCTTATTTTGTCGATTGAAAATAACGGCATGGAAGATCCCATGCATTTGGTACGTGCCCAGGATAATAAAAACTACTTTAATACCTATTTAACACGCCCTAGACAACCGTGACACAACATAGTGCCCGAGAAAAGTGGTAATTTAACCAAGCAAATAAAAATATCAGCTAACAGACCGTTATTGCCTCAGGGCGAAGAGGTGTACCTTAAAGGTTTTGTTGAACCATGTCTTTGATGGTGCGCGCCTTCACAAAATGATCTAACTGATGCGTCTCAATCCACCAAGTTGCCGCTTCCATTATCGTCATTCTTGTTAGCAAAAAATGCATAGAATGAAAGGCCAACGTTTTCGCCTTTAGTTGCGATTTTGCCATCACATACCTTTATAATTTTTGCTCTTAGTTCAGCGCGCATTGCTTTATCATCCTAACATGAGGTGTACGATTAAAAGGCAGCATATCACGACAAGATGAAACGACCGTGTTATCCCGTTAACACCAATACGCTAACAGCCAACTCGGTCTAATTACGCGCCAGTTTTGGCTATCAATTCGTTAACGATTGCATATTTCGCTATTATTCTCAGTTAACTTGAAAGATCATAATAACCAACAAAGATTGACAAGAATTTAACACTGCTATAACTTATATCTTATATAAGATTGTAAGGGCCAATCGCAGCGACTCAATGCTAGCATTTGCGGTCCCCTATTGTGTCAATATCACGAGTGAGAGAAATTCATGTCTACAAATACATCTTTGTTTGATGTTACTGCCCCGAATTGGAACGATATACCGCAAGCAAATGTGACTGGCACAGCTAGCGTACAAGGTGACGGAAGTGTGTTATTGCCTACATCTCAGGGTGATTTACACATCGCATTTCATGCTTTTGGTGTGCGTTTACGAATTGGTAAACAAGACCAAGCTGATTATGGCCTACTCGTTTCAACACCGGATATTATTCCTGCTGATATCGTGCAAAGTGAACAGCAAACTACTCTGATTGCTAGTGACAGTAAATTAGTGATTACCCACAGTCCATTTACCTTTGAGCTCACCCAAGACAACAAGACGATTCAAAAAACCGCTACCGACGGGCACTTTGTTCGTCGCTACCGCTTACCGCCTTTAGCGAAAGTAGACAAAGGCTGGTTGATAAGCTTAGAGCTGGATACAGACGAAGCTGTGTACGGCTTAGGTGAGAAATGGGGTGGCTTAAGCAAACGTGGTCAACTTGTGCGTTCTTACAATCATGATGCACTTGGTGTAAACGCTGAAATATCCTATAAAAATACTCCCTTCTGCTGGAGTCCAAGTGGTTGGGGCGTATTTGTTCATACTCCAGCGCCAGTAACACATGCAGTGGGCTACGCCACTTGGTCTCAGCGCGCTTACGGTGTGTTGGTGGAAGATGAATGCCTAGACATGTTCTTGATGCACGGTGAAGATGGCAATGCCATGATCAACACCTACACAGATTTAACCGGCAAAGCCCCAACCCCTCCGGTATGGAGCTTAGGGGTTATTTTGTCTAAAGCGTATTACAAAGACGTACCCGAGTTATTGGCCACAGCGAAAGACGTGCGTGACCACAAAATGCCTTGTGATGTTATCACGCTTGATGGCCGAGCCTGGCAGGACACAGACACGCGCTTTGCTTTTGAGTGGGATCCGAAACGATTTGACGACCCAGCTGCAGTGATCAACAAACTCAAAGCCGACAACTTTAAAGTCTGTATCTGGGAATACCCTTTGGTGTCAATTCAGCATCCGCTTTTCAAAGAAATGGCTAAAAAAGGCTGGCTGCTTAAAGACAAACGCACAGGCGAAGCGTATCAATATCAATGGGATATGAGTGCATTCGCTGAAGTGCTGACTCCGTTACCAGAATCTGGCATAGTCGATTTCACACATCCTGATGCCTACCAGTTTTGGATGGAGTCACACAAACCACTGTTTGATTTAGGCGTGGATATGATCAAGGCTGATTTTGGTGAGCAAGTAGAAGATGACAACATGCTCGCCCACAGTGGAGACTCAGGTGATCGTCTGCACAATGTATACAGCTTTCTGTACAACAAATGTGTGTACGAAGCCGCCGAAAAATATTCCAAAAATGGCCCCTTCTTGTTTAGCCGTTCTGCATGGACAGGTTCACAACGTTTCCCTAGCCAATGGGGCGGCGACCCTCAAGCAGATTGGGGTGGATTAAGCGCCAGTATCCGCGGCGCGCTTTCTTGGGGAATGTCTGGTGCACCTTATTTTGCCACTGATGTGGGTGGTTTCTTTAAAGATACCCGTGACCAAGAACTGTTTATCCGTTGGTCACAAGCCGCTGTTTTCAGCGCACACATGCGTTTACACGGCATAGGCCAGCGTGAACCATGGAGCTACGGGCCTGAAGCAGAAGAAGCCGTTAATCAAGCCTTAGTATTGCGTTATCGCCTAATTCCTTACATATACAATGCCATGCAGCAAGCAAGCAACACCAGTGTGCCTTTGATGCGTGCAATGCCTTTAGCGTTTCCTAAGGATCGCGTGGCGGCAGCCTTTGACTCTCAGTTTATGTTTGGTGACGACATGCTTGTAGCCCCCTGCTTAAAACCCGGTGGCGAAGTAGAGTTCTATTTGCCTGAAGGTGAATGGCAACGCTTCCCAAGCGAGCAAACATATCAAGGTGGCAAGGTGTATAACCTGACGCTAGGTGCGCAAGAAATGGCCGTGTTTGTACCTAAAGGTAAGCGTATCCCCTTAGGCCCAGACGTTGAGCACACTGACGAATTGACTGATCAGCAACCGCAAATCAGCCATTACTGGCCTCAATAGCACGTTAGCGCAGTCGGAGAACACCTTATGCAAAATGCTGTCAGTCGCGGGTTTTTAGCCATTAATCGCCCCCTTGGTAAGGTTAATTATGCTATTAGTACTCTTGGCAAGAATATCGCAGGCGTGTTACTGAGCGCGATGTTGCTGATGATATTAGCCCAGGTGTTCTACCGCTACGTGTTAAACGACTCCCTCGCTTGGACCGAAGAGCTCGCAAAATATCTGATGGTATGGGTCGCCTGTTTGGTTGCCCCTTGGGCGTATCGTGAAAACTTAAATGTATCTATTGAGATGTTTGCCGATGCCTTGCCTAAAGTTTTACGCAGAGTCTCAGAAATCATCATCACCATATTGGTCATTATTATCAGCGCACTGTTTTTCAAACAAAGTGTGGCGTTTTGGCAAGGCGGCTTTGAAATTTATGCCTCGTCAATGCCCGTGAAACTGGCGTACTTTTACGCCTGCGCGCCTTTGATGTTTGCCGCCCTATTTTTAGTGGGTATCGAGAATCTGATCAAACAACTTTTTGCCCGTGACTACCTCACAGAGCAAACGATCCCTCCCATGGAAGTTGAATAATATGTCTATCAGTTATTTTTGGGTTTTTATATTGTTGCTCACCGCAGGCACGCCCGTGGTATTCGCTCTGTTGATTGGCCCAGGTGTCAGCTTAATGCTAGATGGCAATGAGGTGTTTTTCTCAGCCCTTCTAACGCGCTTGTATTCGGGCATGAATTCGTTCCCCTTGATGGCTGTGCCTTTTTTCATCTTAGCCGGCGAACTGATGAATCAAGGTGGCATCACGCAATCCATTGTACGCTTTAGTCAAACCTTAATCGGGCATTACCGTGGTGGGTTAGCCCAAGTGAATATTTTATCCTCAGTGCTGTTCGCTGGTTTATCAGGCTCCGCGGTCGCCGATACCTCAGCTTTAGGTAAAATGCTCATTCCGGCTATGGAAGAAAACGGCTACAGCAGACGCTTTGCCGCTGCTGTGACTGCCGCGTCATCGGTTATAGGCCCCATCATTCCCCCTTCTGGGATCATGATATTGTACGCATTTATCATGAATGTCTCTGTGGCTGGCATGTTCTTAGCTGGCATTACGCCAGGCTTACTCATTTGTGCTGGCTTGATGTTTGTTACCAGCCGCATTGCCAAAAAGCGTAATTATCCAGTGGCCAATCAAAAAGCTACTTGGTATGAGCGAGGCAGCGCTCTTAAAACCTCTTTTTTACCTCTGCTGACCCCAGTTATTTTACTTGGTGGTATCGTACTAGGTGTATTTACACCTACTGAAGCTGCTGCCGCTGCAGCGGGTTATGCACTGATTATTACCTTGTTTGTCACCAATACCCTCAAGTTTGGCAAGTTACCGCACATATTGGTGAACGCGGCGGTGCAATCAGGCACTATTTTACTATTGGTTGGCTCAGCCGTTACCTTTGCGTGGATCATTACCGTCTCAGGCATGGCCGACATGCTTGCAGAGCAAATAGTCGGCATTACCGATAATGTTTTACTGTTATTACTTATTATCAACTTGTTCTTATTCGCTATCGGTATGTTTTTAGATGCAGGCCCAGCGATATTAATCCTCGGACCTGTGTTAGCGCCTATTTTTATCTCACTGGGCATCGACCCACTGCATTTTGCCGTGATCATGTGCGTGAACTTAACTGTGGGTCTCGCCACCCCGCCCATGGGCTTGGTTCTGTTTGTGGCGGCGTCCGTATCGGGTGAAAAAACGGAGAACATTGCCTATGAAATGCTGCCGTTTTTAGCAGTAGAAGCCTTGGTGATATTTGTCATTACTTATTTCCCTGCGGTCACTATGACCTTACCTCGCCTGTTTGGGTTTGCCTAATATGAATACAAAACGTATCGCCCTACTCACTGTTTATGCTGTGATTGCTGTTGCCAGTATGTTTGGCATTATCAATGCGAACTCGGATCGCGCCGAATTTATTATCAAAGCTTCCATTCAAGCCTCTACCCAAGATGAGGATTACGTGGGGCTACTTGCTTTTAAAGAATATGTTGAAAAAGCCAGCGACGGCCGAGTACAAGTACAACTGTATTCCTCAGGTCAGTTTTGCGGGGGCGTACCTGAGTGTATCGGCAACTTACAAAAAGGTGTGCTTGAGATGTTTCCTACCACAGCAGGTGGCACGGGCAATTTCTTTGCGCCTGCCCAAGTACTCGATTTACCCTATGTGTTTGATAACGACAAACAAGCGCAATGCGTATTAGACGGACCCATTTTAAGTAAAATGCGCAATACAGTGTTGGAAAAAAACCTACAAATACGCTTAATGGGCGTTACTAACACGGGCGGCTGGCGTAATTTTGCCACCACCACCAAGCCAATCCATCATCCAGACGATTTAGCTGGGCAAAAAATTCGAACCACCCCAGCAAAAATTCAACAAGAGCTGGTGCGACAACTTGGAGCAAACCCCACTCCTGTGTCATGGGCAGAACTTTATACGGCGTTAGCCACAGGCGTAGTTGAAGGCAGCAAAAATGGAATTCAAGATATTATCGGCGCTAAATTAGAAGAACATTTAAAATACATAGTACTAGATGGCCATTCTTATATGGCTGCACTGTGGTGGTTCTCAGAACCTGTTTGGCAATCACTTCCTGAAGATATTCAAGGTATTATTGAACAAGGGTTTACCCGCCAGCAAAAAGCAGCCAATGATTTAGTTTTCAATCAAGAAGCGAATTCTTACAAACTGTTCGAAAAAGCAGGCGGCACCGTTTATCGCCCGACACCCGCTGAGAAACAAGCATTTAAAGAAGCATCGAAAAATATGCGCCAATGGTTCAAACAGAATTATGGCAATGATTGGTTAACATTATTAGAAACGTCCGTTGCTCAGTGTAAGGTTGATGCTGAGTAATTCTGTTACTAAATTGTATCAATCGTATTTATAACCAGTATAAGCTGTCGCAGGTTCGTCGCTTCACTTGCGACCACAAAGCCCAATAGAACTGGGCTTCTGCATTCATTCCCCGGCAATTTCGCGCCTTTGTAAACCTCAAAATTGTTTTAACAAAAAGATTGCAATTAGTTAACTTTATGGTTAAATTTTGCATATCTTTTGTCTTATATAAGACATCTAATGTATGACTCAAGATGCCCTATAAGTCATCACAATGTCCGTTTCACGCATTAAGTGGTACGGAATATTAAATGAAGAACGGTAGGCCAAAGTGCACAAACAATAGTGCACACTCATTCATTTTTTGTTTGGACACACAAAAAATGAACATTGGACTTACCCCTAAAACAGAGATCGTGGAGAACACCATGTTACTAAAACCTAGCACACTACACACAGGCATTACGCGCGCTCTAGCGATAGGCACGTGCATGACAATCGGCTTCGCCGCTAGCGCACAAGAGGCGGCGCCAGCAGAAGATAAAGGCTTAATGGAAAAAATTACCGTTACGTCACAAAAACGCGTAGAAAACCTCAACGAAGTTCCTGTTGCTGTATCTGTGCTACGTGAAGACCAGATTAACTCTGCGTTCTCAGCAAACATTGAAGGTTTACAAGCGTTAGTCCCTTCAGTCAGTTTCCGAAAAGGTAACACCAACCGTAACTCAGCGATTACCGTACGTGGTATTGGTACGATTTCATTTAGTGTGGCTGCAGAGCCAAGCGTATCAACTGTTGTTGATGGCGTGGTATTAGGCCGTTCTGGACAAGCTTTTGTTGATCTATACGACCTAGAGCGCATCGAAGTGCTACGTGGTCCTCAAGGCACCCTATTTGGTAAAAATGCATCAGCCGGTGTGGTCAACATTACGACTAAACGCCCTTCTGACGAATTTGGTGGCTCCGCTGAAGTCACTCTTTTTCAGGACAATGAATACCGTTTAAAAACCAGTGTTACCGGTGCGTTAAACGACAATGTTAACGGTAGCCTAACTGTGCTTAAGTCACAATTCGACGGCTACATCGACAACGTGTATAACAACGAAACCACCAACGGCTACGATAAAGAAGGTATCCGCGGTATGTTAGATATTGATGCCGGTAACGATACCGACATCTTGTTTATCTTCGAAAATGTTAAATCGAATGATAACTGTTGTGCAGATTTAGAATTGGCACCGAGTAATCGATATGTCACCTCTGAAGCAGCACCAGATAGCACGGGTAATGGGGATTTAGATTTAGATCAGCGCAAAATTGACCATGATTTTGAAACGCGCACTATTGATGAAACCACTGGTTTCTCAGTTCAAGTGGACAAAATGATTGGCGATCACGAATTTACTTCAATCACAGCACACCGTAGCTGGGATAACACGGAATTCCGTGAAGGTGACTTCACCTCAACCACGGGCTCAATCCCCTTGCCAGTGAATTTCGGTAGCGTGCCTGATGGCGGCGTGTCCTTTCAACTACACGACACTGGCGTACAAAACTGGAAACAAACATCACAAGAATTCCGCATTGCTTCACCGGTAGGCGGTGACTTTGACTACCAATTAGGAGCATTTTGGTGGACACAAAAATCTGAGCGTAACTTTACCCGTGACGCCAGTTGCCAAAATAATGGTGGGCAGTTCCCAGCAGCGATCGGCACCTACTTAACTGAAAACTTTGGTGTTGAAAACCCGTCTGATGAGCAGATTAATCAATTCATCGCTGATGAAAATTTAAGCTGTAATGCCAACGACATCGTCAGTGCGACTGCTTTTATGCGTACGCAATTTGATAACTGGGCATTATTCGCAGACGGTAAATATCACATCAATGATGACTTGCGTTTACTCTTTGGTATTCGTTACACAGACGATGAAGTGAGCTACAGCCATAACCGTAGCAGCAACGATGAGTACAAACGTACAGGTGTTGGTGTACGCAGCTTCGAAACTGATTATCAAGGCGAAACTGATGAAACTAATGTATCCGGTAAGTTAGGTGTTCAATACGATTTAACCGACAACAGCATGGCATACTTCACCTTCTCGCAAGGTTATAAAGGCCCTGCTTTTAACGTGTTTTACAATATGTCAGCAACAGATACCTTGCCTATTGACAAAGAAACCTCTGATGCTTATGAATTAGGGTATAAATACGCTAGCAACGATTTAATTTTCAACGCAGCGATTTTCAGAACTGATATTGATGGCTTCCAAGCGAATAACTCTGAATTGCTTGATGGCGTTACCATCACTCGTCTAACCAACGCGGGCTCTGTTATCACCGAAGGTATTGAGTTTGATTTAATGTGGCAAGTGACTGATAACTTCACCCTAACCGGTGGTTTATCAAAAGTTGATGCAGAAGTCGATGAATTCAAATGCCCCGTTACAGATACAGAATGTACTGGTCGTTCAGGTGCTGACTTGCCCTTCTCACCCGATCTTAAATACTCAGTCACAGGTGAATACCTCTGGGAGCTAGAAGATATGAACGTTATCTTAAACAGCTCATATGTATACACAGATGAAATGTACGCTGGCGCGCCTGGCGGCACAGCAACAGCAATTGATCTGCTACCAGACTACGGTATTTTAAACGCAAGCTTGGCCTTCTCGTTTGACGATGATGCCTATCGCATTAGCTTAATCGGCAAAAACTTGACTGATAAGAGCTTTGTCACCACGTACAGTGGCGATAACTTCCGTTATCAAATTCCACGTGATGCAGAACGCTACTTTGGTGTGCAGTTGCGTGCGAATTTCTAAGCGTAACCTTCTAACCTTTCCCTGAGAGTTAGTGTGTGTTTAGGGCGCCTTCACGGCGCCCTTTTTTATGCCAGTAAAAAAGAAAAACGCACAAATTTAAAACAATCCTTTAATTCCATTTGCCACTGGGGTAAGTTTATTTATAATCGACTTTTACTTATTATGCATAAGAGATATTAGCCGATAAAATTCAAGTAGTTAGCATTAAACTGTGTTTAATTCGCGGTTTATTCTGCGGGTGTTGAAACACGTAAACTGATATGGCAAAGCCATATTGTTACTTTTTATTGATAATCTATTAGTAAGTTATGAAATTTCACATTCAAAAGCATTTAGAGTCTTATTTAGTCAAAGAGCGTGTACCAACTGAATACAAAAAGTTAGCGGAGAGCTGCGAATCGCAACTTGAGAATACCTGCACGTTAATTACTTTTCCTCATGATCGTAAAAATATGGTGAAAAGTAGCCTAGTACAAAAGGCACTGACTAAGTTAGGGGAGTTGGAAGATCAAAGTTTAGTGGTAATCGGAGGCTGTTTTACTGCTGAATCAGAGGCACTCTTACATGACGTTGATGCTGTTATCTTATCATTATCGGAAGGACATTGGACTGACTCAAGCAAAGGGCATACTCGCAGCGAACACGATTAACCTACTCACTGTTTGACCTCATTCTAGAAAATGAAAGCGACGATTAACCGTCGCTTTTTTATTGTAATACCATTATTCCACGTAAATACCAATTCCATTAAATAATTAACCACTCAGCTAGCGTTTAAAAGAGCTTAAACAAGGCGCATAACTGTTTAGTGGTTCGCTTTCGACGTCATCCAACGCAGTGTAAGCCCTTTTAACACTCGCCTACAAGGCATGCCCCAGCAGCTTTTGCTCTGCGCTCTCACTATTTGAAAGAGACCACGCATTACGACATAGCCACACCTTAATCAAAAAACCGCTGGACGCATTCCGAGGAGGTAACTGTGAATGCGGATGGGTATAAAATAACTATCTCGATTTGAGATTAAACCCTGCCCTAACACTACGATCCGCAACAAGATGATGATTGCTTTTTAGATCCCTGATCTTTTTGAGATGGCGTATCTTCGTTTCGAACATCTATAGTACCTTTTGTTAGCTCAGGATGACTCGTTAGCATGCTCTTGGCTTGCACTACGATTTTCCACGACGATTGCACTATAATCAGCGCGATAATGCTGCCGATGACCAAGTCAGGGATCGCCGAATCTAACCACACCACCAGCCCAGCAGAGACTATCACTCCGACATTAGCAATCATGTCGTTACGTGAGCAAATCCAGCTTGCGCGCATATTAATGTCACCTGCTCGGTATCGAGAAAGTAACACAAAGCAAAGTAAGTTCACTTCTAAGGCCAAGAATGAAACCCATAACATTATGGCAGTTTGGGGTTGACTGCCGTTTATGATGCGCATCAGCACGTCAAATAAAATGAAACCGGCTAATACCAGTTGCAATGAGCCATTAAACAAGGCCGCTTTCGCCTTATACTCTATCGCTTTGCCCACAGCATAAAGGCCTACCATGTAAACCATGGCATCCGCTAGCATATCCAGCGAGTCAGCCATTAAGCCGCTTGACTGACCCAACCAGCCTGCGATGAATTCCACGAAAAACATACCACCATTGAGACCCAAAACCGTCCACAGCAACGTGCGTTGTTCTTTATCTTGGGCATTTACACCACAACATTCGCTCATGCTATCCCCATTGAATTGCTATTTGTTAAGGGTAGAATAAACCTTCCAGTTACAGGAAGGTCAAATGATGATGCAAATTAAACAATTAGCCAAAGTGACAAACGTAAACGCCAAAACTATTCGTTATTACGAAGATGTCGGCTTATTGCCAAAAGCAAAGCGAGGAGATAACGGCTACCGCTACTATCAACAGCGAGATGTATCCTCCCTCAACTTTATTCGACGCTGTAAAGAGCTGAGAATGCCGCTTTCAGATATTAAAAGATTGGTTTCGCTCCAAAATGATGACAATGCCCCTTGTGCAGAGGTAGATGCATTAATCAATCTGCAACTCGAGAAAATACGTGTTGCCCAATATGAATTACAACAACTGGAAAAGAATCTGCAGACTTTAGCGGACAGCTGCAGCCATAAGCAGATTAAAAATTGCGAAATATTAAACCACTTACGAACAAATTAAGTGGTCATGCTAGCAACGTAAAAAAAGGCCCTACAAATGTAGGGCCAAGTGCCTAGGAAGGCCGCTAAACATGACGCTATTAACGCCGTAAATTTTATCTCTGTTAATTACGCCGTCGCGGGTTTTACTTTGTAGAAAATCGCGAACAACACTGGCACCACGATAAGCGTTAATACCGTAGCGAACCCTAACCCAGCCATAATGGTAATCGCCATAGATCCAAAAAAAGCGTCAAACATAAGGGGCACCATACCTAAAATTGTGGTCATAGCGGCCATGCTCACTGGACGTACCCGACTCAATGCACTGTCGAATACGGCATCATACGCATCTTTACCCGTCGCCAGTTCGATATTGATCTGATCCATTAACACAATCCCATTTTTCAATATCATGCCGCTCAAACTTAGTAACCCTAATAAAGCAGTGAAGCTAAAGGGCATTCCGGTAGCCAATAAACCAAATGAAACACCAATAATTGCCAATGGCACAGTAAACCAAATCACTAACGGTTTGCGCACTGAGTTGAACAAAAACACAGTAATGATGAACATCACCAGTGCCCCAATGGGCAAGGATTGAAACATGGCCGCCTGTGCATCATTCGTCGACTCATATTCGCCGCCCCACGCTAATTCGTACCCTTCAGGAAACGTTAATGCTTCTACTTTAGGGCGCAGGCGAGCAAACAAAGAAGCCGCGGTTTCATCCCCTAAGACATCGTGATCGGCCATCACTGTTAATGTACGTTTCCTATCGCGACGCAAAATGAGGGGATCAACCCAATCCATTTTCACGCCGTCAATAATCTGTTCAACCGGAATATACGTTTGTAACGTTGGGCTCCAAATATTCAAATTGGCCAAGGATTCAAAGTCGACTCGCTCTTGCTCTGGCAAGCGAGTGATAACAGGTAGCATATGGGTACCATCACGGATAATGCCTATGGTGTTCCCCCCAAATGCCATTTGCAACGTACTAGACAAGTCTTGTTTAGAGATCCCTAGTCGGCGTGCCTTAGATTCATTGAACTGCGGCACTAACTCTTTAGTGCGTTCGCGCCAATCATGGCGAACATTGCGTGCCCCAGGATCTGCGTTAAACACGTCTTCAATTTGCCGAGCAATGCCGCGCAGTATTTGCGGATCTGAGCCAATGACCCGCGCTTCAATTTTAGATGCAGGTGAAGGACCAAACTCCATCACCCGTAGGCGAAACGTTGGGTGGCTAAAGGTTTTATTCAAGTCAGCTTCTAACCCATCAAGTAGCGCGAACATGTTTTCTCGGGTATCGACTCTGACCGTCATTTGGGCAAATGCGGCGTAGCTTTGCTCGGGTTGATAGGTCAACATAAACCGTTGCATGCCTTGGCCGACGGTAGATGCCACAAACTCAACGTGGTCAAGTTTGCCTAAATACTCTTCAACTTCTGCACTTTGTTTAATGGTTTGTTGAATATCAGTTCCTTGGGGCATCCAAATATCGACATGAAACATAGGTGTGTTTGACGCAGGAAAAAACGACTGCTTTACATTGCCAAAACCGACAACGGCGACCACTAGCAGGGCCAACATCGCAGCGACAGTTACCCAACGAAACCGCAAAGCAAAACGGAGCATAGAGCCAAAAATAACGAACAGTGCCCCTTTGTATGCATCATCATCTTCACCGTCAGTCGCTTCATCGCCCTCTTTAGCGGCTTTTTCTGTGAGTAAAAGATTGGCTAAGAACGGAGTTAGTGTCAGGGCTGTCATCCAACTTAAAAACAGCGAGTAACACAACACCCAAAAAAGTGAACCCATAAACTCACCTGTCGCATCTTCAGACAAACCAATCGGAGCAAAAGCGGTAATGGCAATGATAGTTGCGCCAAGCAAAGGCCATTGGGTTTGCGTTACAATATCTTTAGACGCTTGCAGTCGAGTACGGCCTTTTCTTAGACCCACTAATATTCCTTCCACTACAACGATGGCGTTGTCCACTAACATGCCTAAGGCGATAATCAGAGCACCAAGCGAGATCCGGTGCAGTTCAATACCTGTGTAGCTCATCAGCATGAAGGTGCCGAATACGGTGAGCAATAAAACGGCCCCAATAATAATCCCACTGCGCAGCCCCATGGCAAATAGCAGCACCACAATAACGATGCCAACCGCTTCTGCTAAGCTGAGCACGAAATTGCTGACTGATTTATCCACCTCTGTGGCCTGATTATAAAAATAATTAAGCTCGACGCCCGCAGGCTTAATGCTTTGTAAGGTTTCAAACTCCTCTTCTATATGCGTCCCCACATCAACCACGTTTACACCTGGGGCGAATGAGATACCTAAGCTGATGGCTTGGCTGCCATTGAAAGTCACGACATTACTGGGGCGCTCTGCAATACCGCGGGAAACCGTGGCAACATCTTTTAACCGAATAAGGTTTCCTGTGTCACGTCCGTGAATAATCAAGTTCTCTAATTCTTCAACCGAACTTAATGTGCCACTAGGGCGAATAATCAATGACTCGCCATTGACCATGACTTGGCCAGACTGCTGCACGCTGTTTTGTTGGTTCAGTAAACCTGTTACCGTGCTCATATCTAAATTGAGTGACGCTAAACGCTCTAGTGATAACTCCACAAAAAGTTGCTCTGTTTGATCTCCCGCTATAGCGACTTTCCCCACCCCTTTAACGAGCTCAAGTTCACGCCTGAGTTGATCTGCGTAACGTTTTAGCTCTACCGCATCATAACCGTCACCGGTAATCATGATCATAATGCCGAACACATCGCCGAAATCATCAAGAATTTGCAGTGAACTTACCCCTGTCGGCAATGTTGGCTGGGCATCATTGATTTTGCGGCGCATTTCATCCCAAATTTGCGGCAATATTTCTGGGCCGTAAATCGATTTCATACTGACTTTAAGCTGAGACATACCGCTAGAAGAAATAGACGTAATATTATCGATATAAGGTAGCTGTCGAATTTCACGCTCTAATGGGTAGGTTAACTCCTCTTCCACTTCTTGTGGTGTCGCACCTGGGTACGTGGCTATTATCAACGCATCTTTTAAGGTAAAAGCAGGATCCTCTAAGCGCCCTAGGCCATTAAAGGCGGAAATACCCCCGAGGGTTAGCAGAACTAAAAATAACCCGCTGATGACTTTATATTTAATCGAGTATTCTGCGATGTTCACTGCGTTGCTCCTTGAACTGTCATCCCTTGGCGTAACTTTCTCAAATTAGAATTAGCTATCACATCTCCCTCACGAATACCGCTCAAAACAATTACCCCATTTGATTTCACTTGGCTTACCTCCACGGGGGTAGCCACTGCTTGATTATCTTGAATTTTCCACACTCTGAATTGACCGTGTTGCTCAGCAGACTCGATGGCCGTCATGGGTAATTCGAAACCTTGTAATACACCCATTTGGGCTTTAACCATATCAATGCTTACCTGCACATTGGTTCCAGGTAAAATTTTAGGGGTCACTTGGGGCATTTTCAGCCAGAATTGATATGTCTGAGATTCAGGATCTAGCTCGCTGGTATGTTCAAGGTAATTAAGGGGATACTGCCCTTTATGCCCACTAAAATGCCCTAAAGGACGATAGTTAGGTACACTCAATAACGGCTTTAAGCGCGTCAACACAGTATCAGACACTGAAATCTCTACATAAACGTCTTCGCTTTGATAAATACTAACAACCGTTTCTCCGGCATCAGTGCGCTCAAAGTCCTGTTTAGAGACCATGGAAATAATACCGTCGACTGGTGCTTTCAGGCGAGTATACCCGAGTTGGACTTCAGCCAATTTGGCATTCGCTACAGCCAATTTGTAATTGGCTTGTAATTCATCAAGTTCAGAAGATGAAAGCATCGCTCTGCTACGTAACTCTTTTCCCCGCTCCAGCTGCTTTGCAGTTAAATCAAGCCTAGCCTGAGCATCATTCAAAGTTTGAACGAGTCTACTGTCGTCCAAAATAGCCAATACTTGACCTTTTTTAGCCACATCACCTTCTTGTACTTTCACGTCGACTATTTCGCCCTCAAGTCTAAACGCTAAGGGAGTCAATTCTGGCGCAACCACCTGGCCATTAAACCGCCTAAACTGCGTGTCAACAGGCGCAGAAACCTCTATGGTGTCCAAAATTAACGGCGGCTTGGGCCTATGTTCTATATTGGGTGTGCAGGCTTGTAGCAACAGTAGTGCTAGAATATACATGCTAAAAACGATCGATTTCATTAAATGCCATCCTCTTCGACCCAAGGTTTCACTTTCTGCCCTTCCTTGAGACCATTAATCCCTGTTTCCACTACTAAATCACCTTGCTGTAAGCCACTTTGTATAAAACCATTTTCGTCTAACCCAACCAGTGTTTTGTTTACGACGCCTTGTGATGCAGAAAACTTCCATACATACCCACTGCTCGCGTCCCGGCTAATCCAAGCGCTTTTCGGTAAAGTAAACAAACTGGTTTGGTCAGGAGCGACGATATTTACTTGTCCGCTCATACCCGACAGCAAAGTTAGATCATCGGGACGACGTACCGTCACACGTGCGGTATAACTGTTGGTATCGATATTAGGCTGAGTTGAAATCTCTTTAAAACGCGCTTCTAGCTTTCTGTCGCGGGCAAAGTCCATCGTGACCCATACCGCCGAGCGACTAATATTCTCTACCCCGTATTGAGATACATAGCTCACCGGCACAGTGAAAACCACGTCCATCAGTGCATTGTTAAGCACTTTCATTACCGGTTGTTTTGCTGCGACAACTTGATGCGCTTCTGCGTTAGTTAATGACACCACCCCATCAAAAGGAGCCCGTATTTTGGTATAGGTTAAGTCAGTTTTAGCTTGTTCAAGCAGCGCCTTCGCCACTTTATAATTCGTTTCGTTTTGGTCGAATTGGTCCTTGCTGATCAACGTCTCTTCAATCAGCGCCTTAGCACGAAGATATTGTGTTCTAGCTAAATCATATTCAGCTTGTCGCGCATCTAATGCTAATTGATAATCCGTTGGATCAAGGCTGGCTAAGAGTTCCCCCTTCTTAATTTGCTGCCCCATATGTGGCATCGCTGAGGCAATTTCACCGGACACATTAAACGACAAGATTGCCCGCTCAGTGGCATCTAACTTTGCAATAAAAGGATTTACCTGTTGCTGGTTAAGATCCGGTATTTTAACTAACTTCACCGGCTTAATGACCTTGTTAGTGTTTTGTTCCGCCATTTCTTGGGAATTAACACTGTCACACCCACTTAATCCCCCAGCAACAACCAAGTTAAACAAAGCTATGCCGAACACCCAACGCAATTTTCGATTAACCATCACACATATCTCTATTTTATTAGCCACTTGTACAGCAATTTACTATACAGACGTGCAGTATATTGAAAGTAATAGCTAGATCAAGTATTATTTTCCAACTGGACAATATAATATTGCAGACATTAGCATAAGCGGAAACGCGCTTAAGAAGATCGTTAAGTTGAAAAATTATGAGTGAAAGAAAGCAAGGCCGAAGAAGTGCTCAAGACGCAGAGCAAACAAAGGTCGAGATATTACAGGTTGCCGCAGAGCTGTTCTGTGAACTCGGATATGAACGTGTTTCTCTGCGCAATATCAGTGAAAAAGCCGGCGTTTCTCATAGTCTGATACGCCATCATTTCGGTAGCAAAGAAAAAATTTGGCACGACATCAGCGATGAGCTGCACGAATTTATCGTAAAATATGTGGCAACTGTCTATCAGAACATTCCTAAAACCGCTCCTGCCAACGTACAACTATTCGAGTTTATTAAGCGAATGATGGCCTATATGCTGCTTTTTAAACGCCCAGTACAATTAATTGCCGATGCAGTACGCCAAGAAGACGCCCTTCTCGATTATTTTCTAGGCAGCGGTGAAGATATCGAAGACTTTGTTGAAGGTTTAGTTAACGCGCATAACACTCTCCTGCCGGAGGCAAAGATTCGAATGTGGGATATAAAATGGCAAATCATGATGTATGCTCATGCGGCAGCTTCTCTAACCCCATTTTTGAAAGAAACTTGGTCTGATGAAACTGACGATCTCGACGAATGCTTACTCCGTCATTTTATGTTGTTTGAAGACACCATGGCCGCGCGTTTACATATCGATAAGCGCTATCGCAGTATTCCTAAAAGCGTACAAGAGTTGGTTTACGAACTGCCATGCACTGACTAACTCAATGCATAGTCAGGCATAAAAAAGCCTAGCACGGGCTAGGCTTCAAAAGATGTAAACTCAACTTTTCGGCATCAAATGCGCTGGCAGCGGTGCCCTTCGGCCCATATCTCGCTCACCATAATTAGCACTCAAATAATCGAGTATTTCGTCCTCTCGAGGCAGTGCCCACAAATTCTGGGTTTTCTGCATCCAGCGAATTGTACTTAGCCAGCGCTCTCTACTCATGTGGTTTTGAGTCACCAATTTAGCAGAATGACAGGCAGTACAGTGGGCCCTCACCATTTCAAACCCGGGCTGTATCACGAGCCCAGATGCTGAATCGATTTGTGCTTTGTCTCCCAGCTCGCTCGCCCAAGCTGGCGAAGTGCAAGTCATATAAAAACAAAATAATCCTGTGAGCAAGCGTTTAGCAGGCAACGATGTAAAGGTTAAATCTAGCATCCTCACACTACCTGCACAGCAACGCGATGGCACGCATTGTTTAGATATCCTTTGGGGTTCCAGCCCGGCAAAATCATAGGCTGGCTGACGCCTTCATTGTCTGTCGCCTTAGCCCAAACCTCAAAGTAGCCCTTGGAGGGAAACTGAACTTCGCTCTGCCATTGCTGCCAAGCATTGCGATTAACCGGTTTTTCAACCTTGGCTTGTTGCCAAGTTTGACCAAAGTCGATAGAAATTTGAACCTGCTTTACGCTTTTATCACCTGCCCACGCATGCCCGCGTACGGCAAATGCTTCTGACTGTTTATGATTTTCCCCCGATTTAGGAAACGTAATAAGCGACTTAACAGGCATAGCGTGAATAATACACATGTCTTCATCCGCCACTTTGCTACCCGGCGCAACGGGCTCACAAGGAACACGATAAGCAGGTGCCGCCATTTTCGCGCCGTCATGCACTTGGTCGCGGATCACAATACGCTCAAGCCATTTCCCCGAGGTAGATGCAGGCCACCCGCCTATAACCAAACGCAGTGGATGCCCGTTCATCAGCGGAATATCGGCGTCGTTCATCGCCCAAGCAATGAGGTTTTCTTCTTCTAACGCTTTGCTGATTGGCACACCGCGAGAGATTGCTTCTTTGCTCGGATCGCCGCTAATGTGCGTATCTTTACCGTAGTAACCAATGTAAACCGCGTCGTCTTTTATCCCTACGTCTTTAAGTACGTCGGCTAAGCGTACGCCTGTCCATTTCGGACATGCTACCGCACCTGTGGTCCACTGGTTGCCTTTGGCACCTGGGCTAAACTCAGCACGTCCATTGCCGCCGCACTCTAGTGTCAACTGGTAACTATGATGCGTAAACTTCTCTTTTAGATCAGCTAGGCTATATTGTTTGCGCTGCTTGGCAGATTCACCCTCTATGGTTAGCACCCAGGTTTGCGGGTCTATTTCACTAGGGGGAATACCATTGTTACGCACAAACATATTTTCAGCTTTGGTGATCTTGTCATCCAACATATGTGCAGGCGTTTCTGCATTAATAGGGCGGTCATTCAACACCACCAAGCCCGCACTTTTGCCCACAATTGTGGACGGGCTATTTGTTTGCGCAAACGCACTTGAAATCATACCTGAAGGGAGAATCGGCGCTAATAAGCTTTGCGCCCCAGCGAATGCGCCAAGTCCTAATATAAAGCGACGACGAGATAAGCCACGAGACGCACTCGCCTCGGGTGCTAGGGATGAAGACGCTGCGTCAGATAAAGATACATTTGAAACAGATTCGGTATTTGAATCATTGGAAATTGCCGAAGGCTCATTGGCAGAAGAAAAAATAGACTCAGGCTTGGCCTGTGCTGGTTTCATGACATCACCTCTTTTAAGAAAATTTAAAGATATGGAAGGCATACCAATATCAATCCAGCAATCCATGCCGTTTCTAGCATCAGCAGCAAAATAGGTTTGAAACCAACCGTCAATAATTGACTTAAATTTGATTTCATACCAATCGCCGCGATGGCGATAACTAATGCAAAACGTGAGATATCGGTAGATATTTTGGTCAATGCCTCTGGCAAGGCTACCACGCTATTAATGCTCATTAAAATAACAAAACCGATTAAAAACAATGGAATACCTGGGGCTTTTGCATTACTAGTTTTATCCATATTCATCCGCAGCACCAACAAAATACACACCACGACCGGCATCAACAGGGCGACACGTACCAATTTGGTCAGCGTTGCTAACACCCCTGTTTGCTCTGAGACTGAATAGCCTGCACCCACTACTTGAGCCACGTCATGAATAGTACCTCCAAGGAAAATACTGGTGGCTGTTTCATCTAGCCCTAACATGCCAGCGATAATAGGATAAACCACCATGGCCATAGTCGATAATGCTGTCACCCCAATGATGGTTAACAGGGTGTCGCGATCTTTATCTTTGCCTTCAGGCAACACAGCAGAAATCGCCATTGCAGCCGACGCACCGCATATCCCAACAGCTCCGCCAGTGAGTACGCCAAAACGTTTTTGTAAACCAAATGCTTTGGCTAACACGATACCAAGCAAAATAGTGCTCATGATGGCCACCACGAGCAACAGGCCTGTTTTCCAACCCAGTGCGATTAGATCCCCAAAGGCAATCCGTAATCCAAGTAGTGCTACGCCGATACGCAGTATGGTACTGGCAGTAAATTCAATACCTGTTTTACATTGCGTACCTTGATGTAGAAAGGACATGGCGATGCCTAACAATAAGGCAAATAGCATGGCGGGCGCACCGTAATGCTCACTTAAAAAAAGCGCCGCCATGCCCACAGTTGTCGCCACCATAATGCCAGGTAGCAATGTTTTTATTTTATCCATATTTATCACTACCTGAATTTAGGTGGGCGTTTAAGATTGTTAAGATGTATTACGAGAGCTGCGTAATTAATCCATGGCTAATGCGACTAGCACTTCACGCTTGCGCTCACCAGAATATGAACGACGTCCGTGCATACTCATGTAGTTATCAACCAAGGCAACATCACCGTCCTGCCACGGCAGATCAAAGGTGTAGTCTTTGGCTAAATCCGTTGCCAATTGTAAACCTTCAACAGGAATAGCACTGCCATCGCCAAAGGTAATCGCACTTGAAGGATTTTCACGTACGCCCTTCCAGCCCATAAACGCGGCAATAAGTTGGTTGTAGAAAACTTCTTTACCGTTTTCTAGCTTCACAACGGCTGGCAGAACCGGCGTAGTAGCGCGTAAACCACCATCTTCCGTCCATTTCCAGCTGTAACCGAGTTCTTTTAGCTTCGCTTCCGCTTCTGCTTGGCTTTCAACGCTTAGCGTGCTTTTCCAACTGCGCCCTTGACCAGAGTTCACATCGTTTTCGCTTGGCATATGCGTAGTGTATTTCAAGCCTTTATTGATAAAGTCTTGTGCTAATGCAGGTTGTTGCGCTTTTAGCTCAGCGAACAACAAATCAGACCGACAAATAGGCGTTGCCCCACCCTCATCCGCGGCTGTTTTACAGAAGAAAAATACCTTGCTTGGTGAAATAGGCGTTTGGGCCATTTCGTGATGCAAAAATATTTCTACATGTTTAGGTGCTTCATTGGCAGTAAACACTCGCTCTGTAAAATTAATACGCACCGCGTTTGACAAGGATTCTTTGTAGGTAAAGTTTGGATAGCCAAACGCATTCGAAAACTCATCAAACGTTTCCGCTGAATTAAGTGGGAAACCACGAAACAAAATCGCTCCTGACTCTTTTAGTTCAGCTTCAAGTGCGGCTTTATTTTGTTCAATCCATGCGGCGCATTCATCTAAAGTCTGCAAAGAGCCATCGTTTAGTACGACTCGAGGGAAAACTGAATCACCGCTTTTGAGTTGATGAGGTACATCAACATAGTTAATCGCTTGTTCTGACATAAGGACACCCTAATCGTAGATTGGATAAAAAGTATTAAATGCTTCTGCACAGAAATGGCCAGGATCATTAAAACGGCGGTTGCTGTTCAAGGCATTGATATCGTCCATTTCTTGCTGCGACAATTCGAAGTCAAAAATGGCTAAGTTTTCCGCTAAGCGCTCAGGTTTAGAGGTTTTAGGAATAATCGCATTGCCCCGTTGAACGCCCCAACGAAGTACGACTTGAGCAGGCGTTTTACCTAAACGCTGGGCCGCAGCTTTAACAACACTTTGTTCAAGTACAGATTCAGCAGCACCTGCCATATCCAGTTCAAGGTATGACAATGCGCCAAGGGGTGAAAAGGCTGTCACTTGAATGTCGTATTGCTTGGCCAATTTCATTAAACGCGCTTGAGTCAAATAAGGGTGTGATTCTACTTGCAACATGGCAGGCTTGATTTTGGCATAGGCCATCAAATCGTTTAGCAAACCTGTGTTGTAGTTACATACACCAATTTCTTTGGTCAGGCCTTTTTCGACCAAGGCTTCCATGGCTTGCCATGTTTCAAACAAAGGTACCGGGGCCAATTCCATTTTAGGATTTTCCGCGCTCGGGTCGGTGATCCACTCAGGCGGATAACGATCGTCGAAAGCAACGAACGGCTGAGCGATAGGGAAATGAATCAAGTACAAGTCTAAATATTCTAACTGAAGATCTGACAATGAACGCTCAATTGCTTGTTGCACATGCTCTTTAGCATGATAGGTATTCCATAACTTGGAGGTGATCCAAAGGTCTTCTCGAGTACACAGTCCTTCGTCGATGGCGCGCTTAATCCCTTGACCAACTTGTACTTCGTTACCGTAATCACAAGCGCTGTCTAAATGGCGATAACCTGCTTTGATGGCTTCGTAAACAGCATCTGCACAAATATCTTGGGGGATTTTCCAAAGGCCGAAACCGACTTTTGGCATTTTGCTCTGACTAAGTGACATACAATCATTCCTAGGGTAAAAGGCTACAAGTAATAAAAAGACGCTAATTAAATTCAATATTATGTCTTATATAAGACATAAGTTAAGGCACTCCCTATAATTTGTCAAATAGTTGTGTACGGTTTAAACAAAAGATACACAACCCAAATTGCAACCAATTGATATTATGGAGTTATTTCAAATTGAAATGGTAAATAAAATGTAAACAAGAGATTGATATACGAGACGAATGAAACAAGTCTGCGTCTCGTTAAGTAGAATTTTTGGTATAAAAGTCGCTTCTTATTGGTTCAGCAACGCTCGTAATTTACGTTCAGCGGCTTGTGCGGGTGTTTCATGTTCTATTAAATCTGAAGCGCTACCTTTATCATCAGGATCAATGGAGTAACTCCCTTTAGGTCTATTTTCGACCTCAGTGTCACTTTTAATATTATCGTCTGTGTCATCACCAAATAAAGCAGCAAGTTGCGCCTTCGCTTGACGCTGTTTGTCTAGCTTAGTGTCATCAAACGCTTTGCTGGATAACCCGTAGTACTCGCAAAAGTTTGCCCGCTCTTTGTCAACGATATACTCTGCGCGCTCTTCATCACAGCCAGTGCGATTTTGCGCATCGTAATAAAGACACATTTTGCACGCATGTATATCCGTTTGGCATTGGCTACATTCTTCGCGGCGAGATACAGGGGTAATAATGCCCTCTAGAAACGTACCACACTGCCAACAGGTTGCTGTTGCCATAAGTTAGACCTCAATATCAATAAATTTAGGATCATCCGAATCAGTCTTTTTAGACTGCTCTTTTGGCTTTTTATCTGGTGTGCTTTGGGACGCGACTTGCTGTTTAGCAACCTGATTTTCTTGATTATTACGTTGGCGCTTTTTTTCCCTCGGGTCATCTTTATCTGCCCGATAAGGTGCGCTGTCTTCGTCAATGTTTTTTAGCGCCTCCTTTTTATCAATTTTCTTCACCTTGAGTTCATCATGGGCAATCGGCGACTTCCCTTCCCTTGGTAGAATCGAAAATAGTAAGTCATTCAACATCACTCTCTCCCGTTCATTACCGTTAAATAGTGTTACCCGTAAACTACGGCACGATCCTAAAAGCACTTCGACTATCTCGAGCTTGCTAGCTAATGTTGCTCATTACCTGTCGTCACACTACATAAATGTAGAGTACACATGCATATTAAGGTTCCAACGAGCATAAAACCGTTAACCCGAATGTGCGCTTAAGTGCAAGTACAAAAGCCAAACTGAGCCCATTTAAATTATGCTTTTTAGCAGTAACTTATTCCTGTTGCCCCCTGCAAAGTGCCTTGCAACACTTTTGCACACATTAGCGCAAAAAGTTAGAAGTTTACTATTGCATTAAGCAAGCCAATTAGCTAATGTTTGCGCCCTCAGTCGAAACACGGCCCAAGAATTACAATGTTTATCTCAATTACGCCAGCGAAACATCACCATCATATAGCATAACCTTTCAGGTTGGTGCTGGAAGGTCTATTGATTCCTTCCTGCGGCGTAACGATTAACTAGCCCTCGGAAGGAAACTTCCGGGGGTTTTTCATTTAAGGCATTGAAAAATATATAATTCATGAGCATCGGTAAGATGAATTAACGCAAATGATAATAGGACAAGCAACTTATGAGTGACAGCAACAGATTACGTATCGCAATTCAAAAATCAGGTCGCTTAAGCGACGACAGCATTGCGCTATTGAAAGCCATTGGCGTTAAACTGCAAATTCGTGACCGCTTGTTAATTGCTCACGCGACCAATTTACCTATCGACCTACTTCGCGTTCGCGATGACGACATCCCAGGATTAGTCATGGACGGTGTGGTTGACCTAGGTTTTATCGGTGAAAATGAATTGGAAGAGAAAATGCTTGAGCGTCAAGCATCAGGTAAGAAATTCGAATTTAAAACCTTGCGTCGCTTAGATTATGGCGGATGCCGTTTGTCTATCGCCGTACCGAATGAGTTTGATTATCAAGGTGTGCAGTCGTTAGAAGGTAAAAAAGTAGCGACCACTTACCCTTTCTTGCTTGAACGTTTTTTTAAAGAAAACAGCGTTAACGCATCTGCCGTTATGTTGACAGGCTCTGTTGAAGTTGCCCCTCGGGCAGGTGTGGCCGATGCCATATGTGATTTGGTGTCAACCGGTGCCACCCTTGAAGCAAACGGGCTAAAAGAAGAAGAAGAGATTTTTCAATCAAAAGCCGTTCTTATTCAGCGTGCTGGCGAATTACCTGAAGCAAAAGCCCAATTGGTTAGCACATTCTTACCCCGTATTGATGGCGTTATGCAGGCCAAAGAAAGCAAATACATCATGTTGCACGCACCTAAGACTTACCTTGAACAAGTCAAAAGCTTGTTACCTGGTTCTGGTAGCCCAACGGTATTGCCATTAGCGGGCAGCGACGACACCGTAGCTGTACACGTAGTGAGCTCTGAAACACTGTTTTGGGAAACCATGGAAAAACTTAAAGCCCTAGGTTGCAGCTCCATATTGGTGATGCCAATCGAAAAAATGATGGGTTAGTGGTTCAGTTACTCATTGTGTAATTGAGCAAGCTAATACGCAGTACGAATACCTTTAATTGGTCAGTGAGACGAACGAAAATGCAAACATGGTCGGGCCTAAATGAAGGCCAACAACAGGCATTGTTAAGCCGCCCAGCGATGGCGGATAACAAGGCGCTCAGTAGTGCTGTTGCTGAGATTATTCAGCAGGTTGCCGACAACGGCGATAACGCACTACGTGAATTAACCGCACGGTTTGATGGGGTTGAACTTAGCGAGTTAGGTTTACCCGCAACTGAATTAGCCAGTGCTCAGCGCGACATAAGCGAGCATGTGAAAGCCGCGATTGATACCGCATATCGCAATATTCACGTCTTTCACAGTGCACAAAAGCCTGTAGATGTGAAAGTGGAAACCGCGCCCGGCGTGGTATGTGAGTTAAAGCATGCGCCATTAGATTCTGTTGGTTTGTATATTCCTGGCGGCAGTGCGCCGCTTATCTCTACCGTGCTGATGTTGGGTGCGACCGCACAGGTTGCCGGTTGCCCGCGCAAGGTATTATGTACCCCGCCCAATAAACAAGGTCAGGTGCCAGCGGAAATACGTTACGCTGCCAGTTTATGTGATATCAACGAAGTGTATTTAGTGGGCGGTGCACAAGCCATCGCCGCGCTTGCACTGGGCACGGAATCGATTGCGAAAGTCGATAAAATTTTCGGCCCGGGCAATAGTTTTGTTACCGAAGCCAAGCAACAAGTCAGCCGCATTCCTGCGGGACCAGCCATTGATATGCCTGCTGGCCCATCAGAAGTATTAGTGATTGCTGATAGTAATGCTAACCCAGTATTTGTCGCGTCTGATTTATTGTCGCAGGCAGAGCACGGCGCTGATTCACAAGCCATTTTGGTCAGTGATTCACAAACGTTGCTCCAAGCCACGGAACAAGAGGTTGCGCGCCAATTAGCTACCCTTAGCCGTCAAGAGACGGCCCGTAAGGCGATGGCCCACAGCCGTTATATTTTAACCGACTCTATAGACAGCGCGATTGAGGTTAGCAATCAGTACGCTCCCGAACACTTAATTGTACAAGTGGAAGACGCACAAGCGTGTCTACCTAAGCTTAAAAATGCAGGGTCGATTTTCGTTGGTCAATGGTCACCTGAATCGGCTGGCGACTACGCCAGCGGGACAAATCACGTATTGCCCACGTACGGTTATGCGCGCAATTACTCAAGCCTAGGTTTAGCTGATTTTATTCGACGCTACACGGTGCAAGAGCTAAGCGCCAGCGGCTTACAAAATATCGGCAGTGCCATCATGGATTTAGCCCAAGCTGAAGGCCTTGACGCCCACAAACAAGCGGTTGCCTTACGATTAGAGACTCTGAATGGGCAACAGGAGCAAAACAATGGCTGAACCAGTGAATAATCTTATCGACTTGCTGTTGAATGACAATATTAAAGCATTGAAGCCCTATGAATCAGCCCGCCGCCTGTTCTCAGGTGCAGGCAATAAACAGCAGATTTGGTTAAATGCCAACGAATCACCTTTTGCCAATGAATATGACATCGATGCGCAGCGTTTTAACCGTTACCCTGATTGCCAACCTCCGGCAGTTATTGATGCCTACGCACAATATGCCGGTATAGAATCAGACCAATTACTGGTGAGTCGCGGTGCAGATGAAGGCATTGAATTGCTCATTCGCGCTTTTTGTACTCCAGGTAAAGACAGCGTCCTTATTTGCCCGCCCACATACGGCATGTATGCCATCAGTGCTGAAACCTGTGATGTGGGTGTAGAGCGCGCGCCACTTAATCCTGATTTTTCACTCGACGTTGATGCAATCAAAGCGTTTAAAGGCAAAGTAAACCTAGTGTTTATTTGTTCGCCAAATAACCCCACTGGCACCAGTGTAGACAAAAATCAGTTGCGAGAAGTGATAGCGCATTTTGCTGACAGCGCCATTGTGGTGATTGACGAAGCCTATATTGAGTTTGATCAAGACAATAGCTGGGCCTCACAGCTAAACCAATATCCAAATATCGCCATTTTACGCACCCTGTCTAAAGCGTTTGCCTTAGCAGGTTTGCGTTGCGGGTTTACTCTTGCACAAGCGCCTATCATTCAAGCGTTAATGAAAGTGATTGCACCCTACCCTATTCCTGAGCCAGTGGCGCAAATTGCTGCTCAAGCCCTTGGTCAAAAAGGCTTAGCAACGCTTGCACAACAAGTTGCCCTGTTAAACGCCGAAAAAGCCGACCTTAAGAATGCGTTAACGGCATTTAACGATATTGAGTTAGTCGGTGACGATAAAGCTAACTTTATTCTATTTCGTACACCGCAAAAGAGCGCATTAATGGCGCATTTGGTTGCCAACGGTATTTTAATCCGCGACCAGTCAAAACAAGTGAATTTAGACAACTGCCTGCGCATTACCGTAGGTAGCCCTGAGCAGAATAAACAATTGCTGAGCGAAATCAGTCGTTTTTTCACCCTTCAAACATCTACGCAGGAGGCCTAACGTGAGCCTAAGTCAGCAAGCTATTTTATTCATCGACCGTGACGGTACGTTAGTTGAAGAGCCACCCATAGATAAGCAACTCGACACACTAGAAAAACTGGTTTTTGAGCCTATGGTGATGCCAGTATTAGCCCAGTTTCAAAACGCAGGCTTTCGTTTGGTGATGGTGTCAAATCAAGATGGTTTAGGGACAGATAGCTTCCCTCAAGCCGATTTTGATTTACCCCACGATAAAATGATGGCAATTTTTGCCAGTCAAGGCATTGTCTTTGACGACGTGCTTATCTGCCCTCATTTCCCTGAAGATAACTGCACTTGTCGTAAACCAAGTTTAGGGTTAGTCAAAGACTATTTACAGCAAGGTAAAATTGATTTCACTCGTTCATACGTGATTGGTGATCGTGAAACCGATATTCAACTAGCTGAAAACATGGGCATTGTGGGTATCCGCTACGATCGCGAAACAAAAGACTGGCCGTCAATTGCCAAGCAGTTGTTGGCATCAAGTCGTATTGCTGAGGTAGTACGGAAAACCTCAGAAACCGATATTCACGTTAAGGTTGATTTGGACTCACAAGCCAAGTCCAGTATCGCAACCGGCATTGGCTTTTTTGATCATATGCTTGATCAAATAGCCACCCACGGCGGCTTCGAGCTAAATCTGCGTGTTGACGGCGATTTACACATAGACGATCACCACAGTGTAGAAGATACCGCACTCGCCCTTGGTGAGGCGCTGAAAAAAGCACTAGGCGATAAACGCGGTATCGGCCGTTTTGGATTTGCCCTGCCTATGGATGAATGCCGTGCAGAGTGCATTATGGATATTTCAAACCGTCCGCACCTTAAATTCGAAGCTGAATTTAGCCGTGACACAGTGGGTGAAATGGCCACCGAAATGGTTCCGCATTTCTTCTATTCTATTGCCCAAGCGATGGGCTTGTCTTTGCACTTATCCACCTCAGAGGGCAATGCTCATCATCAGGTAGAAAGCTTATTTAAAGTGTTTGGCCGCGCGTTGCGCCAAGCTATTCAGAAAAACGGTGAAGCCCTTCCCAGCAGCAAAGGAACACTATAGTGAGCACATCAGCACCTTTGGTTAGTAGCAAGCAGAATATTGTTATTGTTAACACAGGCTGCGCCAATATCTCATCGGTAAAATTTGCCGTTGAGCGCTTAGGGGTAAAAGTGGCTGTGTCGGATGATGTTCAGGTCATTCAAAAAGCCGATAAAGTGTTTTTACCCGGTGTTGGCAGTGCCAACGCGGCCATGGCCAGTATCGAAGTTAAGCAGCTTAAGTCTTGTATTCAAGGTTTAACCCAGCCTGTGTTAGGCATTTGCTTGGGTATGCAACTTATGGTTGAGCGCTCAGAAGAAAGCTTAGTCGATAGCACACCTTGCTTAGGGATGATCCCCGGGGATGTACAACGTATGCAGGTAGGTGATTTACGCCTTCCTCACATGGGCTGGAACACTGTCTTCCCCGCTGAGCAAAATACCTTATTCAAAGGCATTGATGCTGGCAGTTATTTTTACTTTGTGCACAGTTTTGCCGTTGCTGTGGGTGAACACACCTTAGCCCAATCCGACTACGGTATGCCTTTTTCCGCTGCTCTGCATAAAGATAATTTCTTCGGGGTGCAATTTCACCCAGAACGCTCTAGCGACGCGGGCGCTGCCCTTCTTAAAAACTTTATCGAGTTATAAACCAGATTATGATTATTCCTGCAATAGATTTAATTGAAGGCTCAGTGGTTCGACTTTATCAAGGTGACTACGAGCAAAAAACCCAATACGAACTAGACCCAATTGACGTGGTTAACAGCTACGCTGATCAAGGGGCTAAATGGTTACACATTGTCGATTTAACCGGCGCAAAAGACACCAGCAAGCGCCAGTTAACGCTTATTGGTGACATGGTGGCCACAGGACGCATGCAGTTTCAAGCCGGCGGCGGTATTCGTAGCGAACAAGACGTAGCGCAACTATTAGCACTTGGGGTAAAACGTGTGGTTATTGGCTCACTTGCTGTAAAAGAGCCTGAATTAGTGAAAGGCTGGGTGACCAAATACGGAAGCGAGGCCATAGTTCTGGCGCTTGACATTAACATTGACGAGCAAGGCAATAAGTTTATTGCTACCCACGGCTGGCAAGAAAACTCAGGGGTATCGTTAGAAGCCCTGTTAGAAGACTTTTTGTCTGTAGGGGCTAAACATGTACTGTGCACTGACATCAGCCGTGACGGCACACTACAAGGGGCAAACCATCAATTATACAGCGAAATGGCGGCCAAGTTCCCGACTATTGAATGGCAAGCTTCTGGCGGCATCGGTAATTTAGACGATATCGAAGTGCTAAAACCGACCAATGTTAGTGGTGTTATTCTCGGCCGAGCGTTGCTTGAAGGGAAGTTCACCGTTGAACAAGCCATTGCTCGCTGGCAAGGCTAACGCTAGGTATCAGCGTACTCATGCCGATGAGTAATCGCGTAGTGCTAAGCAGACACGATCCCTAACAATAGTTTTCAGTGAAAGGATTGCGCTCGTCTTTAGCTTACTAAATAATTGAGCAAATTGAACAGTAAATGATCATGGTACCAGTGATACCGCTGCGCCGTGACCCCACGATTTAGGAAAGAATGATGGCAGCATTTGGTACGGTTTTCATGCCTGAAATGGCATTGACTACATTTGAAAACAATCAATGGAGCGAGAGCACAATCGTTTCAGCAGACAGCATCAATTTACACCCTGGTGCACATGTTTTGCATTACTCAAGCACCTGCTTTGAAGGCTTAAAAGCATTCAAACATGATGACGGTAGTGTGCATGTTTTCCGCATGGACCAAAACATCGAACGCTTTGCCCAAAGTGCTCGCCTGCTGTCATTGCCTGAAATCGATAAGGAGCAAGTCGCTCAGATGATTTTAGACATAGTCGCTCAGTACGTTGATGATGTACCGTCACCGCCAGGCTCTATGTATATTCGCCCGACTCATATTGGCACTGAAGCGGCAATAGGCAAAGCAGCCGTGCCATCATTGCACTCGATGCTGTATGTACTGTTATCACCTGTGGGCGATTACTTCACTGGCGGAGCCAAAGCATTGCGTTTATTACTTGATGAAACTGGCATGCGCTGTGCGCCGCATATGGGCATGATAAAGAGTGGTGGCAACTACGCCAGTGCACTTGGGCCGATTTCTAAAGCGCGTGTTGATCACAACGCTGACCAAATATTGTTCTGCCCTAATGGTGATGTTCAAGAAACCGGCGCAGCCAACTTTTTATTGATAGACGACAATGAAATTATCACCAAAGGCTTAGATTCTTCTTTTTTACATGGTGTAACGCGCAGCACAATATTGACCTTGGCCAAAGACTTAGGCATGACCATTAGCGAGCGGAATATCACCGTGGCTGAGCTACTTGAGCGCGCCGCGAAACCAGGAGTTGAGGCTGCGTTATCTGGTACAGCTGCTGTACTGACGCCCGTTGGCACCTTTATACATGAAGATAAAGAATACACGGTAGGTAGCGGCGAAGCCGGCCCAACAACAGCTAAGTTACGCCAAGCACTGAATGATATTCAGTGGGGTAAAGCACCTGACGTACATGGTTGGCTAAAGCGCGTTAAATAAGCCACGTTAAGGCGCCTACAGCTGAACGGTAGGCGTAATCATTTGTAAAATAATTAAGGTAAAAGGTTTACTATGCTCGCTAGGCGCATTATTCCCTGTTTAGATGTTCGTGATGGTCTTGTGGTAAAAGGCGTTAAGTTTCGTAACCATGAAACTATTGGCGAAATTGTGCCGCTGGCCGAGCTTTATGCTCAGCAAGGTGCTGACGAATTGGTATTTTATGATATCACTGCATCCAGTGATCAGCGCGTGGTAGACAAAAGCTGGGTAACCCGCATAGCGCAGGTAATTGATATTCCTTTTTGTGTCGCTGGCGGAATAAAGTCTGTAGAAGACGCTGGCCGTATTCTTGAAATGGGTGCGGATAAAATATCTATTAACTCCCCTGCTCTTGCTAACCCTGCCCTTATCCGTGAACTGCATGACACATTTGGTCAACAATGCGTGGTCGTCGGTATTGATAGTTTCTTCAATGAAGAAACCGGCCAGTACCAAGTTCATCAATACACGGGAGATGAAAGCCGTACACAAATTACCCGCTGGCAAACGGCTGACTGGGTGAAAGAAGTACAGCAACATGGCGCTGGTGAAATTGTACTTAACTGCATGAATCAAGACGGTGTGCGACAAGGTTATGACATCACTCAACTTGCGGCCATTCGCGAAAACTGCGCGGTTCCATTGATTGCCTCGGGCGGAGCGGGCGAGAAAGTGCATTTCAAAGATGTATTTGAACAAGCAGATGTAGACGGTGCTCTGGCGGCATCAGTGTTTCATAAGGGCATTATCCCTATTCCTGAATTGAAAACCTACTTACGTGAACAGCAAGTCGCCATTCGCGATTAATAGTGCGCAAACAAGGTTAAACGTTAGCGTACTGCTAAGCACAATATTTACCTGAGAAGAATACGAGAAAGACATGATTATCAATAAGCAAAACGTCGAGCAATTGGCTTGGCAGAAAATGGACAACCTATTGCCCTGTATCGTACAAGATGCCACCACAGGTAAGGTGTTAATGCAGGGTTATATGAACACTGATGCAATCAACCATACCCTTGAAACGCGTCATGTTACTTTCTTTAGTCGCTCTAAGCAGCGCTTGTGGACCAAAGGAGAAACCTCAGGCCACACATTAGACTTAGTAGAGCTTAGCGCTGATTGTGACAAAGACTCTATTTTAGCCCTCGCCTACCCAAATGGCCCAACGTGCCACCTAGGCACTGAAACCTGCTGGGCAGATGCTAAATCGCCGTCAGTTAGCTTTATTGCAGAGCTCGAGCAAGTCATTGCTTCGCGTAAAGGCGCTTCGCCTGATTCAAGCTACACGGCTCATCTTTACAGCAAAGGCATCAAGCGTATCGCGCAAAAAGTCGGTGAAGAAGGTGTAGAAACGGCACTCGCTGCAACGGTAAAAGATTTGGACGAGCTCAAGAATGAATCCGCTGATTTGCTATACCATTTACTGGTGTTGCTACAAGCGAGTGATTTGTCACTAAGCGACGTTACCGAAGTCCTAAAAGCGCGCCACGCAAAGTAGCCGTTTTATCATAAGCTTAACGGTCGGTTTTTCAATACGACCGACCGTTAGGTGCTCTTCTGTTTTCACTGATTACTCTTTCTCACTTTCTCCATTCTTCACGCCGCTCTTTTGACTGTGTTCTCCTATCCCCATTTCGATGGGGAGTTAGCGTGATATAACCGTTCTAATTTATCGATATTAAGCGTTACAAAATTGTCATATTAATTCAGTTAAACGAAGGATATAGTATATCTGTTTTTAATTAGGTACTTGAAATGCTTAGAAATTCATCACAACAATATGGTTGGCTCAGTATACTGTTTCATTGGTTCAGCGCCGTTATCGTGATCGGTATGTTTGCACTTGGGTGGTGGATGGTTGACCTGAACTATTATAGTCCTTGGTACACTGATGCCCCTCACTACCATAAAAGTGTCGGCATACTGCTGATTGCTTTAACCATTGTCCGTATTAGCTGGAAAATCAGCCAAACAAGCCCTAAACCATTAGGCAATAAATGGGAAAAAAAAGGAGCTAAAGTAGCACATATCATTCTTTACTTATTGATTTTCACAATGTTTATTAGCGGGTATTTGATTTCCACCGCTGACAACCGTGGCATCGAAGTATTTAACTGGTTTACGTTAGGCTCCATCGGGCGTTTATTTGAAGACCAAGAGGATATTGCAGGATTAATCCATGAATACCTCGCCTACACACTGATTGGATTAGCCAGCTTGCACGCGTTAGGCGCATTCAAACATCATTTTATTAATAACGACAGAACTCTGGTAAGAATGCTTACCTTAAAACAACAAAAGGAACAGAAATGAGAAAATCACTTTTAGCATTTGGTTTATTTGCTATGTTAGCCAGCAAGGTCTTTGCCGCAGATTATGTAGTGGATACATCTGGCGCACATGCATCAATTAACTTTAAGATACAACACCTAGGTTATTCATGGCTTACGGGGCGCTTTAATACCTTTGACGGTAAATTTAGCTATGACCCTGCTAAGCCTGAGGCGTCTACCATTTCGGTGAATATCAATACTGACAGCATTGATTCAAACCACGCAGAGCGTGATAAGCACTTACGCAGCGAAGACTTTTTATATGTCAAAAAATACCCTACTGCTAAGTTTGTCAGTACTAAAGTAGAAAGCTTAGGCGGAGAACGTCTAAAAATATTCGGTGATTTCACCTTACATGGCATCACTAAACCTATCATCATCATGGCCGAAAAAATCGGCGAAGGTAAAGATCCATGGGGTGGATATCGTGCCGGCTTCTCAGGTACCACGCGTATCGCCATGGCAGATTACGGGATCATGACTAATCTAGGACCTGCATCCACCCATGTTGAGCTAATGTTGAACCTAGAGGGTGTTAAGCAATAGCTTAGTAGACATTTAACGGTCACAGCCCACTTTTTAGTGGGCTTTTTATTGATTTATTCAAAATAATAAAAATATAAAAATCAATAACTTAAGGTTAAAACAAAACTTTATTTAAATTTTTTAATTGAAAAATGTTGTGCCTATCCCTACATAGTATTTGTCGACGCCGAAAGGGTCGATACAGATTCAAAGGAAGCGGATCTGGCAGGAAACTGCAAAGCCCTTAGGGTTACGCGAGGAACGCGTTACTTAATTAACGTCGCCGCTAGTCGGGACACTTTAATCACATATTGCTTTATAAAGAGGATATGCAAAATGCGTAATATCGATCTATCTCCACTATACCGTTCATTCATTGGTTTTGACCACTTGGCATCCATGATTGACACTGCTTCTCGTAACGAAAAACAATCTAGCTACCCTCCCTACAACATTGAGTTGATAGCCGAAGATAAATATCGCATCACTATGGCGGTTGCGGGTTTCGCAGAAAACGAAGTCTCTATTGAGGTACAAGAAAATACCTTAAAAGTCACAGGCAACAAAGCAGCTGCCTCAGACGAAGAGCGAAAATTCCTTCACAAAGGAATATCGGAACGTAACTTTGAACGCAAATTCCAGTTAGGCGACCACGTTAATGTGCTCGACGCCAAAATGGAAAACGGTTTATTGCACGTTAATTTAGAGCGTGTAGTACCGGAAGCGAAAAAGCCGCGCACCATTCAAATTGGTAGCAGCAACGAAAAGTTAATTGAGGACGGTAGCAAATCGTCGTAATTAACCCTGCTAACAATTGATGTGTTCCCTGTGAATCAAAACGGCGTCTAGTGAGCGCCGTTTTTTTATTTCCCCTTCACACTCTCAACCCTCGTTAATAAAGAAATACAAGGTTCTGGATAGACAGGCCAATCAACGCGCCAAAAGTTAACAACATGCCCGCTACACGTTGCCAACTTGCCCCTGAATGGTGTTTGAGGCCATAGGCATGTACTAATCTGCCGATTAGCAATGCAACCCCAGCACTATGCAATACACTAACGTGCGCTAGGTTAATTTCCGCCACTAACATCAGCACCAAAATCAAAGGCACGTATTCTGCAAAATTAGCGTGGGCACGAATGACACCAAGAAAGTGGTTGTCTCCTCCGTCACCTAAACTGATTTTGCCTGATCTGCGACCTTTGATCACAAGAATCGACAAGTACATGAAGGTGATCCCCAGTAGTGAGCCGTAGAATGCAGTAATTGGTGTGTGTAACATGAGCAATAGGTTCCTATATTATTGTGTTTACGTTTATCGTTTTACATTATCCGAAACAGTTGTAGGCTGATTATAGACATAAAAAAACCCACTTTTCAGTGGGTTTTCTATCATTCGTTTATATAGCGAGAATTAACCAAGTAAAGATGATAATTGCTCACTCACGACATCAACGCCTTTAGTACCATCAATTTTATGATACTGGCAGTTGTTTTCGCTCGCTTCATTCTGGTAATAATCCACTAATGGCTTGGTTTGCTCGTGGTAAACACTTAAGCGATGACGAACGGTTTCTTCTTTGTCATCTTCACGGATAACCAGGTCTTCACCAGTCTCGTCGTCTTTACCATCATTTTTAGGTGGATTGTACTTCAGGTGATAAACACGACCTGATGCAGGGTGAACTCGGCGGCCAGCCATGCGTTCTACAATCACTTCATCCGGTACATCAAACTCGATCACGTGATCGACAGTAATGCCTGCTTCTTTCATCGCATCAGCTTGAGGAATCGTACGCGGGAAACCGTCAAGTAAGAAACCGCCTTGGCAATCTTCCTGTGCAATGCGCTCTTTTACCAATCCAATGATAAGCTCATCAGAAACCAGTTTACCTTCATCCATAACGCGCTTAGCCGCGTTACCTAGCTCGGTGCCTGCTTTAATTGCGGCTCTTAGCATATCACCCGTAGAAATCTGCGGAATGCCGTATTTACCCATTAAAAATTGAGCTTGAGTGCCTTTACCAGCACCAGGAGCACCAAGAAGAATAATACGCATATTCTTTCCCCTCGCCTTAAGTTTAAAGTTAAAAAATTCTGTGCCGAACTTTACACATTCAGCCTTTTAGATACAAGCCATATAAGACGTATGTCTTAGGACAAAACTGTAAACATCTAATAATGCATAATATACACAAAAAATGGGCTAAAGAGCCCATTTTTTAACGTTATGTTGAGTAATTTAGCGTTATTTTGCTAAATTCATTAGTAGCGTGTTTAAATTCTGCACAAAGGCTGCTGGGTCTTTCAAGCTACCCTGTTCTGACAAGGCAGCTTGGTCAAATAAGACTTCAGTCCATTGTCCGAAACGCTCTTCATCCTGCTCATCCGCTAGCATTTTCACCAAACTATGCTCTGGGTTTAGTTCGAAATGATACTGAGCCTCAGGCACTGGTTGACCTGCCGCTTGCATCAATTTGATCATTTGCGTAGTCATGCCGCTGCCATCAGCAACAATACATGCAGGTGAATCAGTTAGGCGGTGGGTGAATTTCACTTCAACAACTTTATCGCCTAACACAGTTTTAACGCGCTCAGTTAAGCCTTCAACTTGCTTTTCAGCTTCTTCTTGGGCTTTTTTACTGTCTTCGTCGTCTAAGTCGCCTAAATCTAACTCACCATGAGTAATTGACTGGAATGATTTCTCGTCAAATTCGGTAAGGTGTGACATTAACCATTCATCAACGCGGTCTGACATCAGCAATACTTCAATGCCTTTCTTACGGAAGATCTCTAGATGCGGGCTAGACTTCGCCGCTTTGTAGCTATCGGCTGTGATGTAGTAGATTTTGTCTTGGCCATCTTTCATGCGACTAACGTAGTCTGCAAGTGAGACTGTTTGCGCGTCACTGTCACCATCAGTTGAAGCAAAACGCATTAAACCAGCAATTTTTTCTTTGTTTGCATGATCTTCTGCCGGGCCTTCTTTTAACACATTACCAAATTCAGCCCAGAAACCTTGATACTTTTCGCTGTCGTTTTTCGCCATACGTTCAAGCATCTGCAACACACGTTTAGTGCACCCTTGGCGAATAGCCTGAGTGATTTTGTTGTCTTGCAAAATTTCGCGCGATACGTTCAGCGGCAAATCGTTTGAATCAAGTAAGCCTTTCACAAAACGCAAATACGTCGGCATGAACTGCTCAGCGTCATCCATGATGAATACACGCTGTACATATAATTTTAGACCGTGCTTCTGATCGCGGTTCCACATATCAAACGGTGCTTTAGCCGGGATATACAACAAGCTATTGTATTCGGTTTTACCTTCAACCTTGTTGTGTGACCAAACCAATGGATCGGTAAAATCATGGGAAATGTGCTTGTAGAATTCTTTGTACTCGTCGTCAGTGACTTCTGACTTATCACGGGTCCACAGGGCTGTTGCCTTGTTAACTGCTTCCCATTTCGCGGGCTGCGCAGGAACTTTCTCGCCGTCTGGTCCTTCGCTTTCAGGAATTTCTTCTTTGTACATCATCACAGGGATGCTGATGTGATCAGAGTATTTGCTTACAATCGAACGTAAACGCCAGTCATCGGCAAATTCTTTCTCTTCATCGCGTAAGAACAAGGTAATTTCAGTTCCACGATCTGCTTTTTCGATATCAGCAACAGTGAACTCGCCCTCACCTTCTGAGGTCCATTCAACGCCTTTACTTGCGTCATCACCCGCAGCACGTGAGCGCACAACGACTTTTTGAGCGACAATAAATGCCGAGTAAAAACCAACACCAAATTGACCGATTAACTGTGAATCTTTCGCTTGGTCGCCGGATAAATTATTGAAAAATTCAGACGTGCCTGATTTAGCAATAGTCCCTAGATGCTCAATAACACTGGCGCGGTCCATACCGATACCGTTATCACTGATAGTGATAGAGCCGGCGTCTTTATCTATGCTTAACTTAACGCATAAATCGCCATCACCTTCGTATAAGCTGTCATTAGACAACGCCTTGAATCGCAATTTGTCAGCTGCATCGGCAGCGTTAGAAACAAGTTCACGAAGAAATATTTCTTTATTCGAATAAAGTGAATGGATCATCAACTGAAGTAATTGTTTTACTTCGGTTTGAAAGCCATGAGTTTCTTGATGGGCAACTTCAGCCATGGACAAGTATCTCCTAAGTTAGTTGGTTTCTGTTTGTGTGTAAGGAGATAAGGTCGCTTGCATGCAATTCAATACAAAACACAAAAAAATTGTAACTATCGATGAGATATTGAACGGCCTAAGAACAAGACCGTTAAAAAAGCGCCAGATTTTCGCTTATAACAAGCTTCTTCGACCAACAAAAGCATGGGTTAACGTATTGCCATCCACAAACTCTAACTCGCCTCCTACCGGCATACCATGGGCTAAGCGTGTGGCTTTAATATCCCGTGCTGAGCACATCTGGCCAATATAATGTGCAGTCGCTTCACCTTCAACCGTGGGGTTAGTGGCTAAGATCACTTCGTTTAAGTCTTTATTGTCGAGTAAATTGGCCAGCTCATCTAAACCGATTTCACTTGGGCCAATACCGTCGATAGGCGATAAGTGCCCCATCAACACAAAGTAAAGGCCTTTAAACTCAGCCGTTTGCTCAATCGCCACCACGTCTTGGGGTGATTCTACAATACACAAGGTGCCAGCTTCACTGCGCGTAGGGTGAGCACAAATCTCACACAATTCACTTTCAGTAAACGTACGACATTGTTTGCAATGCCCCACATGCTCCATGGCGTTATGCAACACTTGGCTCAACTGCAAGGCACCGCTTCTATTTCGCTCTAATAAATGAAACGCCATACGCTGAGCACTTTTTGGGCCCACACCAGGTAACACTTTAAACGCATTAATTAGCTCTAAAATAAGAGGACTAAGTTTCATCTATACTGCCTTGATTAAAATAGTAAGTTTATTTGCCATATAACTGTGACGCCTATATACCTAAAACGTGTATTTAGGCTGATTCATTACGAAACGACATGCACAACAAACCAAAGATTTAAGCACGCCACGCATGGGTCACAAGCTGCGCATACTAACGTGTTTATCACTATTTCTCTATCCCAAGTCGGCCAATATTTAACTGCGTAGTCATGCTTTTCATGTTCGCTTGGTCGCGTAATAAGAACAAGGGAGTCGCCTGATAGTCATGCGATAGGCAAATATATATCAGTTATCATTTCACTCTCTGGTACGTCTGGAAACAAGCTAACTCTTTCAAAAAATAGCGGGAAATTGCGAGCTTCAAAATAGGAATTATCTAACCATTTTGAATAAAGGAAATTTACCACCTCCCCAATAGTGTCATCACTGCCGATATGCCTAACAACTGCGCATTTTCCTGCTGGGATTGTCTTATTAATCACCCCATATTCATTTACATCAATTACGTGAGGAGTAGAGCAACCAATATCAAATCTATAATCTTCTGGCTCGGTAGAACTCGGGTCATCATAAACTAAATTAAAAGTTTTGCTTATCCTAGGTGGCAGATGATTAATCTTTCTCCATTGGATAAATGCTTGTATTGTATTTATAAGTAAATTCGGCGCGCCTCTGTGCTCTAATACTGCAATTGATGTTTCAGGGAAATCAATTAACTCGACTTTACAATCAGGATCCGCATTCATATTTTTAATCCTTAGCATTAACACTGGTTCATATATAGTTTGCCAAGGAGTCCAATCAGGTTTTTTCCTAAATTCGAACGGGCTTTTATCGAAGTGCTTTTTAAACGCCCTTGAAAAGCCTTCGTGACTTTCATAGCCATTTTCAATCGCGATATTTATAATTTTATCGCCCCTAAACGCTAACTGAAGTGCGGCTCTTTTGAGTCTCAGTAGTCTTACAAGCGCCATTATAGATATGCCAAAGTATATGGAGCATTGCCTATGAAAATGAAATTTTGATAAGTTCACGTGCTGACAAAGCTTATCGAGATCAATTTCTTCATCAAGGTTAGCTTCAATATACGTCACTACATCTGTAAACCGATCGCGATCTTTAGCCATACAATTCGTTCTCTCCTAAGCCGTTAAATACTAACAACGATATAAATATGACGCTTGACCCAAATTGCTTTAGTCTAAAATTAAGTAACGCCTTTAATCCTTGATGTCGACATAAAAAAGTCCTCTTTATGTCAACCTATTTCAGAATGAGACAGAACAAACAAAAAAAGCCCTAGTAAAAAACTAGAGCTTTTTGAAAGAGTGATTATCCCCTATTTGTCGCCATGGCTTTTCAAGCAATGGCGAACTAAAAGATTGAAGGGCTAACAGTTAGAACGGCATTTTAAACCCTGGGGGCATTGCCATGCCGCCAGTGACGTCAGCCATTTGTTCTTTGGTGGTTTCTTGCACACGACGTACTGCATCATTAATTGCCGCTGCAACCAAGTCTTCGATCATTTCTTTATCGTCTTCCATCAAGCTGTCGTCGATGTCAACGCGGCGTACGTTGTGATTACAGGTCATAGTGACTTTCACTAAGCCCGCACCTGACTCGCCCGTGACTTCCATTTTGGCCAGCTCTTCTTGTTTCTTCTGCATGCGCTCTTGCATTTGTTGCGCTTGCTTCATTACGTTGCCCATTCCACCTTTAAACATACTTTTCTCTCTTAATCTTTGGAATAAAATTTAACGTGCTTTGATTGAATCAGTCAGCACTTGCGCGTTGAACATGTCTTTAAACATGCCAATGGCTTCATTGGTTTCTACCACCTGCTTAGCATGTTCCAACCTCACCCGGTTGATACTTTGCTGCAAAGCAAATGGTGTATTAATTGCGTCACCTACATGTACTTCTAGCTGAATGTCTTGCTGTAACACGTCACTAAGAGCGTGTTGCAATTGCTCTTTGGCTGACTCAGTGTTGAGGTGCTCTTTGCTTTGCACCAAATTAAGTATCACCTTATCACCCTCTCGCGTGAACTCTGAGTGCAAGGCAAGTTGCTTAGTCAGTGCTGCGACCTGCATTTGTGTTATCAAGGCGCTCCATTTATCTAGTTGCGGCGCAATAGTGACTTTTTCACCCGATTCTAGAAATGCTGGTACGTCATAGTTAACTTCACATTCTAAATCTTGTGCTAAGTGAGCAGTGGGGTCGAAAACCGTATTTTCAATCGCTTGTTCGTTATCTGAGAAATTCTCTTGCTCGTCAATCGGCGGTGTTACTGCATCTAAAGTCGTTTCACCGCGAGCGATATCATCTTGTGCCGCATTACCATTATAGGCATCGTCAGTCGCCCAAGGCGGTGCTTCTTCAGCATTAGCGGTATTATTTAGGTTTGGCTCGAAGGTATTTTGAGTCTTTTCATATTCAGAATTTCCCCCCGCAACGTTTTCACGAGGTAAGTCTTGATTAAGCTCGTCTTGAGTCAGTGCATCGTCCGTAGATGAAGTATCATGGGCGGCTGGCTGAGGTACATTTTGAGCAACAGTGGTTACAGGTGGTTCGGTCGTCGATTGCTTTCTTGGCACCGCCCCTGGCATAGGTTCAACACCCGGCCCACTGCCACCAGGCAAAAACTGACTGGTATCATATCCTCCTTCAGACTTTTTTACTGAAGGGGCATTCTCCTCTTCGTCTGTCGCGGTTTGCGTCAACTTTCGGCGCAAGGCGAGTAAACTTTCGGTGGTTTGGCTTTGTGGTTTTGACGCACTTTGTGTATGGCTTTTCTCTACATGCCCGTCACGTGCTTGTTCAGTATACTCTCGCTGAATATAGTGTTCTGCTTCTTGCAAAATGTCCGCTTGCTGAGCTTCCATTTCTTGCATTTGCGCACTGTAATATTCATCATCAAGCTGCTGCGCAGATGCTTCATCTGTTGGCTGGTTTTGCTCAGGACCTGCGTTAGCGGGTCTATCAGCGCTTATGAGATCTTGCTCATCACTTATCTCAACTGAAGACCCTTGATGAGGCGGCGTAATGTCACTCTGCACAGCCGAAGTCTGTTGCGGTGCCGCTGATGGTTGAAACGCAGCATTAGTTTGCGTGTCGGTAGCGGATCCAGAGTGAGCAGCCTCAGGCGTTATTTTTCCAACCTGTGGTTCCTGTTCGGCCTTTTCGAGCGCAGAATCCATTGTCACCGTTGACGCCAATTGGGTGTTTTCTGACGGTGCTAACGGTGCTTCTCGATCTTGAGCTTGTTGTTCTTGCTCTGGCTGCACTGAAGGGCTTGGCGTCATGGCCACTAGCTCTTCAATGCTGGTGTTGGCCTGCACTGGGCTAAACGCCAACATGCGCAGCAGTGTCATTTCAAGACCTGTTCTGGCATCCGCGGCAAACGGCATGTCTCGCTTGCCCTGCAAGATGATTTGATAAAGCAGTTGAATGTGCTCAGGCACAGCATTTTTTGCTAACTGATAAATGGCTCGCGCTGAAATCGTTTCAAGCTTACATGCATCAGGCACAAACTGCGTCAAGGCAACTTGATGTAGCAAACTCATTAATTCGTTAAGCACTTGGCTATAATCAACTGCTTGCTCTGACATCAGTTCAACTAGTTCAAACACCAAGTCATTTTGCTTATTCAGCACAGCATTCAGTAACTTGAGAACTTGGGTTTTATCCATCAAGCCAAGCATGTCGGTGACGATGCTTAAACTAACATTGCCATTTCCTTGGGCGATGGCTTGGTCAGATAAACTCAATGCGTCACGCATACTACCTTGGGCAGCTCTTGCTAGCTGCGCCAGCGCTTCCGGCTCATTTTCGAGTTGTTCTTGGTTAAACACATGCTTGAGTTGCTGAGCAATTTGCGCTCGCGATAAGGCTTTGAGATTGAACTGTAAGCAACGAGACAAAATGGTGATCGGTAGTTTTTGTGGATCGGTCGTGGCCAACAAAAACTTCACATGAGGGGGTGGCTCTTCAAGGGTTTTAAGCAACGCGTTAAAACTATGCTTAGACAACATGTGTACTTCATCGATTAGATACACTTTATATCGGCCGCGAGTGGGACGATATTGTACGTTATCTAATAATTCTCGAGTGTCTTCAACTTTGGTACGAGAGGCCGCGTCAATCTCTAAAAGATCAACAAAGTTGCCCTGCTCTATCTCTACGCAGGTTGAACATTGGCCACAAGGTTTTGACCCCATACCCAATTCGCAATTCAGACTTTTCGAGAAAATCCGAGCGATGGTGGTTTTACCTACACCACGTGTTCCAGTAAACAAGTAAGCGTGGTGTAAGCGGTCATTATCAAGTGCATTTGAAATGGCTGCAACGACATGCTCTTGACCGACTAATTCACTGAAGTTATTCGGCCGCCATTTTCGCGCTAGAACTTGATAGCTCATGTTATTTAATTACTCGCCTTCAAACTCACAAATAGAATGACTTTGTACACCAATTTCTTGCAGCTTTGCTTCACCGCCTAGCTCGGGGAGTGAAATAATAAAACCAGCGTGTTCCACGATACCGCCTAAACGCCTAATCAAATTAGCCGTGGCGATCATGGTGCCACCGGTGGCGAGCAAGTCGTCTAACATCAGCACTTTTTCACCTGGCTTGACGGCGTCTTCGTGGATTTCAAGACAGTCAGTACCATATTCAAGATCGTAGCTTTCGCTAATCACTTTACGCGGTAGTTTATTGGGCTTACGTACCGGTATAAAACCAATACCTAGCTCTATCGCCAATGGCGCGCCGAACAAAAAGCCGCGGGCTTCAGTGCCTGCCACTTTATCGAAATTGTATGGAGCGAACTCTTTTACCAAAAGTTCAATACTCGACGTGTACGCTTTATGATCTTCAAGAATTGAAGTCACATCACGAAATAAAATCCCAGGCTTGGGATAATCAGGTACGGTTTTAATAACCGACTTTATATAAGCAGCGGGCACAGCTTTCCCCGTTGTAATTGATAATTAAAAAACGACGGTTAAAGGAAAACGATCCAACCCAGAATGACATGCATTAACGGTAACGCCAACAACGTCAAAAGCCCAGCGGCTAAATATGTGAAATTGAACGGATCTTGAGAACCATTATTATCTTGCATTGAAAACCCCATTCGTCGCGATTTAACTAATATGAATTCAGCCGTAAATGGTAATTCAAACAGATAAAAATTGATAGCCCAATTATGCGCTAAACCGAGTACGGTACCAAGATCTGTTCGTCCAACATTTGTTGAACAATTTGGTTAACGCCTTGTATTACTTGCTCTGCCGCTAATTGCGGAAGACTTTCAATCATACTTTGATGCAGAGATTCGATTGACAGGTGGGTATTATTTTCGATCGTGACCAATAAATGGGCGGTCATCGCGGTAATAAGCGTGAAGTCCACTTGATCGTTATTATCACGGTGGATCACTAAATAGACCGGCTCTCCCTGTTCACTGGGTTGGTAATCTCGGCTAATTTGGTGCACCGGAAATTGATAACTGACAACACTGGCTAGCGGCGATAGTTGTACGTCACTAACCTGTTTCGATGTGTCCCACGATAGGTTTTCAATTTGAGCTTGGCTCAGCTTTCGAATAGACACGGCAAGCTCCATCCATTCATAATGTGCCAGTTCAGCCATAAATATTGGATCGTGATCTTGGCGCTCATATTCATTACTTAGGTACTCAACGAATTCTTTACTGATGTCAGTGAAATACGGCGAGCGACATTCGTGCTCAGCAAAAAACTGCCTTGCAAGGGCATTCCATTGCTTGGCTGTATAAAGGCTCTCTAGCACAGGAAAACCAGAACTGAGAAACCCTTTGATATTGTTGAAGAACAAATCCCGATATATGGCCATGCGCCTTGGCTCTATATCATGAGAAATTGGATTATTATCTGGATCTTTCAAATGATCGATAAATGCTAATTGGGTCTTTTGAAAATCGTACATTTATGCCAAATCCTTGTGGCTCAACGCCATCATATGTTTGTGTTGTATTTGGCGTATTTTCTCTACTTCAAGCAGCAGCTCTTCGATCGGCGGGATATTAAAGTCACGCTCTAATAATGTTGGAAACACTCCATGTATCTCGTAGGCTTTTTCCAATAAATCCCACACAGGCTGGATAACATCCGCACCATGTGTATCGACCTTCAAATCGTCTGCTTCATCGTAGTGCCCAGCGATATGCCCATATGCAATGCGAGCCGTTGGCATCGCCTTTAAGAATGACTCAGCGTCATAACCATGGTTAATTGAATTCACATATATATTGTTTACGTCTAATAGCATTTTACAGTTTGATTCTTCAAGAACCGCCAAGGTAAAGTCTTGTTCGCTGATTTGTGCGTTGGGCGCAGCATAATACGATACGTTTTCTAAAATCAGTGGGCGCTCGATTATATCTTGCACTTGGTTTACCCGTTCAACGACATATTTGACCGCTTCTTCACTAAATGGGATCGGCATTAAATCGTACAAATGCCCCTTGCCAGAACAGTAACTTAGGTGCTCGCTGTAATGCTGAATATTGTGTTTATCAAGAAAGGCTTTAACGTCTTTGACGAAGTTAATATCCAGTGGCTCTGGGCCTCCAATCGATAATGAAAGCCCGTGAGTGGTAAACTGGCTAGTGTGGGTAAACTGACTAAGCTGCTTTTGATACTTTCCCCCTAACGGTATCCAGTTTTCCGGAGCGACTTCCCAAAAATCGACAGAGCGAGGGATATCATCAATTAACTCATTGATCATTTCACGGCGCAGCCCTAACCCCACACCTGATAAATGCTTTTTCTGCATCACTTGCCTCTTCACTACTTATTCAAACTGACGTTGTTGAAACTGACGCTATCACTCACATTGTAACGTGTTTCATAATTTATGTGGCCTATACAATAAAGGCCAGCAATGCTGGCCTTTATCCAAAAAACACTGGTTAAGCGTTAAGCTTGGCCACCACATTTGCCTTCGCCGCACTTGCCTTCTTTGGCTGCTTTGTCGCCGCCACATTTGCCTTCACCGCACTTGCCTTCTTTCGCTGCTTTATCGCCACCACATTTACCTTCGCCGCACTTGCCTTCTTTGGCTGCTTTGTCGCCGCCACATTTGCCTTCACCGCACTTGCCTTCTTTGGCTGCTTTGTCGCCGCCACATTTGCCTTCACCGCACTTGCCTTCTTTGGCTGCTTTGTCGCCACCACATTTGCCTTCGCCGCACTTGCCTTCTTTAGCTGCTTTGTCGCCGCCGCATTTACCTTCGCCGCACTTGCCTTCAGCGACATCTTGCATATAACCAGATTCTAAGGTTTGCATCCCAAAAGGTGCCGCATTAGCTTGAAAGCTAACAGCTGCTAGAGAGCCAAGTACAACTGCACCCATTGCTGTAGCGATAGTAGTTTGTTTAATTTGTTTCATATTTGACACCTTAAGTAGAATTAAATTTTTGAATGTAAAATTGCTTACAAATGATTAGACCCAGCGAAGTAAATGAATATTTCATTGATGTGAAAATATTTACATTCACGCGAAATCTCCTCCCTGAAACCTATCTTCACATGCAGTGTAGACCATGATTTATTCAAGCGTAATTTAAATTAAAGGTATCAATATCCCTACACGGTTACCTTTTTAAAACCGTAAAGCGCAGCTTTAAAAATGGCGTTTTTCTTTTCAACGCTCAGTGCCTATAACCCAATAGTTATCATCACTGCGATTAGAGCAAGGTTATACCAATTCCATTAAATAATTAACCACTCAGCGAAAATTTAAAAGTACTTAATCAAGGCGCTCAAATGAAGTAATAGTGGTGCTCTTTCGAGTTTGAGCAACACAGAGTAAGTACTTTTAAAATTCGCCCGAGGGGAATTCCCCAGCGGGTATTGCACTACGTTCTCGGTATTTGAAAGGGAACAACCATTACTACACACCGACGCCTTGTTCAAAACCCGCTGGATGAATTCTGAGAGGCCAATTATTTAATGTAATTGGTATTATATAGGTGCAGATAGTTAATGTGTCTTATCAGCTGAGTGACATACTGTCAGATGAAGAACGCACTATTAAGTTGCTGACTAAAATAGACTAAGTGCTAATAGCAAAACCTCGATATTCATCGTATAAAAATTTGGTGGAACTGAATGTAGCTAGATTGTCGGGTTTGATTTCTATTGAAGTAAAACGTTCTAGCGTCTCTATTTAACACTAACTTAGTCAAAAACAATGAATACAAAGCAAACCAAAGGGATTGAGATAGAAAATCCTAGCAAGTACATGACACTAACATACGCTGTATCTCTAACGATAATCGCGCTCTTATCTGGTGCGGTTCATTTGATGTTAGACCAAGTCATTGAGCAGCAAAGCCAGACTGGTAAGATTGTTAATATTAGCGGCCAGCAACGAATGCTTTCCCAGCGTGCGGGTTTGTTTGTACTTCATCACCTGCAAACAGGCAGTCATGACTCTAAACTCGTCGCTTTAGATGCCGTGGATAAAATGCTCATAAATCAAAATTTTTTACTACAGCGCCATAAAGAAAATCAACATGCTGATTTTTCAGCAGAGTTAAACGCACTCTATTTCAATCCACCGGATAACGTACAACAGAATGTCATTAAATTTGCTGACACCATCAAAGGTATTTTAACTTCCCCGAATGAATTAAATGCAGCTAACCTAGATAAGCAAAAGCAATATGTAGTAGATGTTGCTAAAACCTCTCTTTTAGAGTCTCTTCACAGTGTGGTAGAGCAGTATGAAAAAGAAAGCTTGGAGAAAGTCGACGAGCTGCGGTTTGCGCAAAATGTGGTGTTTTGGATAATCATTTTTACCATTCTCATTGAAGCCATATTTATTTTTAGACCTATGGTGGCAAAAGTGACATTGTTCGCCTCTAAATTGCAACGCGAGGCTAACTACGATGCACTAAGTGGCATATTTAACCGCCGCGCATTTAATTTACAGTCTGCGCAGCAGTTTAATGTCTCGCGCGAAAACGACCAACCCCTTAGCGTGCTGATGTGTGACGTGGATTTTTTCAAAAACGTCAATGACACGTATGGGCATAGCACGGGTGATGAAGTGATCAAAAGAGTTGCTCAAGTCATGCTTGAGAATACACGTAATTCCGATGTAGTCGCCCGCTATGGAGGTGAAGAATTCATTGCACTATTGCCCAGAACCTCTAAGCACGAAGCATCTATCGTAGCGGAAAAAATTAGACGTTCCATAGAGGGCATTGAGATTAACATCGATAATCATCAACTCCGTTTCACCATCAGCGTTGGTATTAGTGACCTGAAGCCAAGTGATACCGATATCGCTAATGTTATTCTACGTGCTGATGAAGCACTCTATAACGCTAAGGAATCAGGTAGAAATCAGGTGATACTGAGTGCTTAATACCACATTAATAAATTAGCACTACGAATAGCAACTTAACTAAGAGGAGTCATGATTCACTGACTCGTTTGTTTGATGCGCTACCCATAGATTTGGCTCCCCAAACACACTCGCCTTCGATCACGTCACGAGATACGTTAAATTTTTTGCTAGGTGAAAATTCACGAGAGGATATGCGCACTCAAAAAATTGTTATAACATCACATGTTAAATTCCACGCTAAACTGAGAAGCACCCATTGATGTTGACACCTCAATCTTCAGCTATTCCCACTAACATCATTACCGGCTTTTTAGGTACGGGCAAGACAACACTCATAAAGCAATTGTTAGCACTGAAACCCGCAACAGAGCGCTGGGCAATTTTGGTAAACGAGTTTGGCGAAGTCGGCATTGATGGTGCATTTTTCAAAGGTCGACCTGAAAACGATGTTTATATCAGAGAAGTACCTGGCGGTTGCATGTGCTGTACGTCCGGTTTGCCGATGCAAATAGCCCTAAGTCAACTGATATCTTATGCAAAACCTCATCGATTGTTGATTGAGCCAACGGGTGTCGGGCACCCCAAAGAGGTACTTGCTACGTTACAGCAACCACATTATCAAAATATGTTTGCCATTCAGGCAACCCTTACCTTGGTAGACGCCCGCTCGATTGCACAACGTCGCTATCGTGAAAACCCAATTTACCAAGAACAACTGTCTATTGCGGATCTGATCATTGCCACCAAAACCGACCTGTATAAAGGCGATGAACAAACACAATTAAAGACGTATCTCGATGCTCAGGGATTGATGAAAACACCGTTAATGATGCTGAATGATCCTCTGAAAGATTTATCAATATTTGATTCAACCCAAGATTGCGCTGAACGACAACAGTCAAAGAAAGAGCATGAACAAGCGAAGACTTTTTCTCAATATCCCCAGCATGCACACTCTCACGGGAGCAGCCCTGATACTTCCCCTGATTGGCAGCGCACGCTTGAGGAAAAAGGTGCAGTGATGATCGAAAATGCAGCTCAAGGTTTTTACTCTCAAGGCTGGGTGTTTAGTGGCAGCAAAATATTCAATTTCAAAGAAGTCATGAAAGTGCTTAGCGGCATTGAAGCGGATAGGCTAAAAGCAGTCATGATCACTGAAAAAGGTATTTTCGGCTTTAACAAAGTGGATAATGCACTAACCTGCACAGAACTGGATGAATGTTCAGATTCACGCCTTGAAATTATCGATATTCAGTCAGACAGAGTGACAACCGCAGTGCGTGAGTTACAAAACACCCTTTTTGCACAGGAAGCCTAACGCAGAAATCATCTCTGTTAAAGCCTCGGAATAAAGCTACACTAAGAGTATCACATTTCAGCCTCAAGCTTTGGCCTCACCTCAGGAAAATACGCTACAACATAATCAATAAACGTTTTCAATACTGGGTTAACGAGGCGATTAGACACATAACGCATATTGATTGGTAACGGCTCTGGCCTAAACTTTCTCAACACTTCTACAAGCGTGCCTTTGGCCAATTTGTTTTTGAACGTATACTCCTGGTAAAACGCGACACCATGCCCTTTTTTGGCAAGCGAAAGAAGGGCTAATGACTCATTTGCGTCAATATCACCCGCGACTTTTACATTCTTTATCCTACCCTTGATCTTGTATCCCCAACGATTGGCAGATGACAGGTTTCCTAATTTTACGCCCACTAGAGTTGTATCTGCTAGATGGCTAACAGGCAGCGCTATATCAACTTCCACTTCGATTAACTCGACTTTTTGTTATACAAAAACACGATAACTTCAGGTTTGGAGAGTCTCGCATAAATCCTGCCACTCAAATAGAAGGGGGCATCTAACAATAGATGCCCCCCTTTTTAAATAACCTACCTTTCTAAGTGTATTCATCAGCTTTTTAAAGCTGCTTACAGGGTTTTATTGCGCGTCTTTGACTCGCTCACTATTGTCTTGACGTTTTTCCTCATCAACCTGCTCAAGCTCTTTTAACTCCGGACCATCACTGGCTAAGAGCAGAGCTATCCAGCGGGTGTCTTGCCCTGACTCAAGGCCGATCTTGACGATCATGGTCAAAGGAACTGACAGTAGCATGCCTACTGTGCCTAACAACCATCCCCAGAAAATCAGCGACAAAAACACCACTAATGTCGACAAACCTAGACCTCGGCCCATATACCTTGGCTCTATAATATTGCCCATTACCGTGTTGGTCACCACAAACCCCAATGCCGTTAAGCCGGCAATACCAGGGCCTAATTGTACTAGCGCCAGCAAAACAGCTGGGATGGCGGCGAGAATTGAGCCTATGTTTGGTATGTAGTTGAGCAAGAATGCCATCATTGCCCACAATAGGTAATGATCAACCCCTAAAAAGTACAGCCAAAGCCCTATCACCAACCCCGTACCTAAACTTACCAGTGTTTTGATCGCCAAATAATTCTTAACAGACAATAGAAACTTGTCGATTTGGCGCATTTTCATATTCGGATCATCTAAAGCAATATGGATCTTACGAGGAAACGATTCCGCTTCGAACAACATAAACACCACAATAAGAAGAATTAATAAGAAATTCGTCAACACCCCGCCCAAACTAGTCAATAAGCTAGTAGCCATGTTCATAGCTGCGCCGGGATCTAAATAAGACAGTAATTGGTTTTTATTAATCTGTATGTTGAAATCGTTTAGACGACCGATCACAAAGGAAAATTGCTCGACCAATTGCTTCCGGTATTTCGGCAAATTTTCGCTAAAGTCATTCATCGACTGGCCTACAAGTCCTGCAAGCATAAAGCCTAATATAACAATGAGCAGTATAACCAAGACCACTGACACGGCTCTTGGGATCCTGTACTGGTTGGCCCAATTAATAATTGGGCTACATGACATAGCAATAAAAATCGATAATAAGAATGGAACGACGATAGTACTTGCGGCTTTTATGCCAGCCAAAACAACCACAAGTGATGCAAGTATTAACAGCACTTTCAGCGAAGGGGAATATTTCATTTGCATGGTTTAGCTCACTTGTAGAATAAATGAAAAAATTAACGGAAAGTATGCTTACTTTATAGCCTTACGTCGTGTTTTTAGTATTATGAGGCATATCAATGACATCTTGATAATATCCATGTACAAAACAACAAAAAGATATTAACGTACTGATTTTAGGTTATTTTTACGTCGTAAAACAAGAGTGGTAATAATATGAAGTTAAATCCAGCGACGATCCGGATAAAAAATTTACGTTTACGTACCTATATTGGTATTAATGAAGATGAAATAATTAACAAGCAAGATGTCGTCGTAAATGTAAAAATTGAATATCAGGCAGATCAAGCAACTGACTCAGACAACATGGACGATGCCCTTAATTACAAAGTCATCACAAAGCGCATTATTCATTTAGTTGAGGACAATCGTTTTGCGTTACTGGAAAAATTAACCGCTGATGTCTTAACGATCGCCGCCGAACACCCAAGGGTGACATATGCCGAAGCAGAAGTGGATAAGCCCCATGCATTGCGCTTTGCTGACTCGGTTTCTCTATGTCTTTCATGCTCTAAAACGTAACTTAATAAGGATTTTCTATGCGTATTTTGATTACTGGAGGTACAGGATTAATCGGTTCTAATTTAATCCCTAAGTTGAAGCCAAACGATATCACAGTGGTCACGCGCAATGTTTCGCAAGCGGAGCTGGTATTAGGTCACAAAATCACCTTAATCTCGTCATTGGATGATTTCGAGAACCTTGATGGCTTTCACGTCATTATCAATTTGGCTGGCGAACCCATTATAAGCAAACGCTGGACAGATGAACAAAAAAAGCGCATTGAACAGAGTCGATGGGAGCTCACCGAAAAGCTTGTTTCACTGATAAAAGCCAGTAGTCAGCCTCCTGCACTATTCATTAGTGGTTCAGCAATTGGTTACTACGGACACCAAGGCGACAATATTATTGATGAAACATTCGACTCCCCACACGATGAGTTTAGCCATCAATTATGTGAAAGATGGGAGTTCTTGGCCAAACAAGCTGAATCAGCGCACACCCGTGTGTGTATTGTACGCACAGGCGTTGTCCTAACTCGTCGCGGTGGTGCATTAGTGAAGATGCTACCTCCCTTTAAGTTTGGTTTGGGTGGCCCAATGGGATCAGGGCAACAGTACATGTCGTGGATCCACTTAGAAGATATGTTAGATGGCCTGATATATTTAATTGAACATACGCAGTGCAAAGGGATATACAATTTTACCGCGCCTAATCCCGTTACCAATGAGCAATTCAGTAAAACTTTAGGTGCCGTGCTACACCGTCCGGCTTTTTTACCTATGCCCTCTTTCGCTCTGCGCCTGATTATGGGTGAAGCAGCCGACCTCTTATTGAACGGGCAGAGGGTGATACCGAAACGATTACAAGAGGACGGTTATCAATTTCATTATCCTGAGCTTGAGCATGCATTAGAGTGCTTGCGTCTATAGCGCTAGGCAACAATCTTGCGTTTCTATATGCCTTGCATGAAGTAAAAAATATACCCTACATTAAGTAGAAAAAGCCGATAACGAATAACGCGTTATCGGCTTATTAACGGTTTGAGCTGTCTGTTTTACCAATTTCAGTAAATAATTAGACCATTTGACGCAATAAGTGGCTGGTATTAAGGCGTAACAAGCGCCAGCAACCTATAATGCCTAGAGCCCCAACAACGATCGCACCGACAACTGGGGCAATAAACCAATACTCCCAATGCAATACTGCTTCCATTTCAAATATTTGGCTTTGTAAAAAGAACAAACTCACTTCATTGGAAAACGCCGCCATCAGTCCAGCGACTAGCCCAATAATGACAAATTCGAACAACACACTAGCTCGTATTAAGCGTCCTTTGGCCCCTAACGTGCGCAAGATAGCAAGCTCTTGCTGGCGTTCATCCATACTCGCTTGCACTTGAGCGATCAATACTAATGCCCCAGCAGCTAGCACTAATACTAATATAAACTCTACCGCCAATGACACTTGCTGCACTATCCCGCGCAGCTGCTCAATGCGAGCCTCCACGTCAAACAAGGTGACACTAGCAAAGGGCTTCATCAGTTCAGTAATATCTGATTTGCGTGATTTATCTAAGTAAAAACTCGACAAATACGTTGGTAAATACCCAGTCATCGCCTGAGGTTGAATGACAAAGAAAAAGTTTGGCTGCATGGTTTGCCAATTCACTTCACGTAAACTCGACACTTGCGTATCGATGATCTCGCTGCCTACATTAAAGGTTAATTTGTCGCCTAATTTAATATTCAGCCTGTCTGCAATGCGAGCTTCGACAGAAACACCATACAATCCACTTGCTAAAGGTTCACCCGATTCAAACCACTTACCTGCTACAATCTCGTTTTCAGGTTGAAGGGTATCACTCCAGGTTAGGTTTGCTTCACGGCCCAGCCCTTCACGGCCTCGCTCTTGTCCTGCTTCTTCGTCTTCTTTGGTGACTGCAGTAGAGACTTTTTCGTCATTGATTGCCACGAAGCGACCACGCACCACAGGATAGAAGTGTTCTATATGGACTTCTTCATTAGCGAAATGTGCTTTTAATTCGGGCAACTGCTGCTCAGTGATATTCACTAAAAAATAGTTAGGTGTACCTTGTGGGAGCTGATTTTGCCACTGAGCAATCATGTCATTACGCATGACCAGCACAATTAACAACAGCATAATGGTCACGGCGAAGCTAATAAGTTGAATGGCGTTATCCATTGCTCGGCGACGAATACGTGCCCATGCTAACTGCCACGCGCCCATCTTACCTTGACCAAGCCTTCGTCCTACCCAAATCAGCCCAAAGGTTACTAGCAGCAAACTGATCACCAACAAGATACCAGAGCCAAACAAAATCGCACTTAAGCCTAAGTCACCACTGTAAGCCCACATCAGACTGAAAATGGCCCCGCCTGAGGCTAAAAATTGGATAAAACGCGAACTCAGCGAGGCCCCTAAATCACGGCGTAAAACACGTAGCGGTGAGACCGAAAAGAGTTTAAGCAGCGGATAAAGTGAAAACAGCACGGCACATATTGCCCCAGTAAACACAGCAATAATCAGCGGGCGCCAGAACCAAACATCTAATGACACATCAACGCTGCCTGCTAAAGCCCATACCACTATTTGCTGGATCAAGAAACCGAGCACTGTGCCTATGGCTATTCCAAGCAATGTAATAAACGTGATTTGCAACAAATAAACTTGTTGCACCATTTTTTTACTCGCCCCTAGGGTTTTCATGATGGCAACTGGGTCATAGTGGCGTTGGCTGTATCTTTGCGCGGCAACAGCAATAGAAACAGCCGCTAAGACAATCGCCAACAAGCTAGCCAACAGAAAGTATTGCTCGGCTCTTGCGATAGAACGACCAATAGCTGAGTCATCATCACTAACAGATACCCAGCTTTGCAGCTCTTTATCAAGTTGTGGCATTAACCAGTCGTAGTACGCATCTAAATCGCTATCACTGCCAGTAAAAAAATAACTAAACGACGCTCGACTTCCTGGTCCAATAATATTGGTTGAGGCTAAGTCTTGCTCACTGATCAAGACTTTTGGGTCACCACCAAAAACACTGAAACCTGCATCCGGTACTTCAGATAACACTTTGCTGACGGTAAATGCCTTGTCGCCAACTTCAATAACCTGTCCTAAGCTCAACCCCAAGTTTTGAAATAAGCGAGATTCAATCCAGGCATTACCTGGGGCTGGTAACGAATTTATGGCCTGTCCTGGCGCAAAAGGCTGTTCGGCTACTTTCACTGTCCCCTTTAATGGATAACCTTGGGCAGCGGCTCTTAAGTCAACCAACATCATATTATCGCCAGAAAATGCCATTGAGCGCGTATAAACTTGATTCGCTGTATTCAAATTAAATTCTTTGGCTTTTTCAATCCAGCTTTCATCCACTGGTTTACGAGATTTAAGTACCCGGTCTGCTGCGATAAACTCAGCACTTTTATCCGTTAACGCTGACTGTAAGCGTTCACTAAAAAGCGATAGGGATAACACTGAGGCCACGGACAAAATAATTGCCAGTAAAATAATGGTTAACTCGCCGCGCTTCGCTTCGTGTTTAAATAAACGCCAGGCTAAATTTAATGTTTGTTTAGTCATGCACTACCCTACTTGACTTTGCGAAATCACCGCACTATGTGTTGTGCCTGTATTATCATCTGATAATGATACTTCGCTAAGTTCACCAGCGTTCATTAACAATTGACGTTGGCAGTGTTTAGCCAATTCATTGTCATGTGTTACAAGTACTAGGGTAGTATGAGAATCACGGTTCAAATCAAACAATAACCGTTCAATTTTGTCGCTATTGGCGGCATCTAAATTGCCGGTTGGTTCATCAGCAAACAAGATTTTCGGTTTCGTGATAAACGCTCGCGCAATAGCAACTCGTTGCTGCTCACCACCTGATAGCTGATTAGGATAATGATCGCCACGATGCCCTAAGCCGACTTTATCTAGAATTTCTTGACCAAGTTGTTTGGCGTTATTCAACCCCGCGATTTCAGCAGGTAACATGATATTCTCTATCGCCGTTAAACTTTGTACCAACATGAAGCTTTGAAATATAAAGCCAACCTTCTCACCACGTAATTGCGCCCGCTGCTCTTCATTCATTTCATGCAAGGCTTGACCGTCGAGGAAAATATTTCCGCTGCTTACTTCATCAAGTCCCGCAAGTAAGCTCAATAATGTAGATTTACCGGAGCCTGACGCACCCACTATGGCAATCGACTCACCTGCCTTGACTTCAAAACTAATTGGCTTGAGGATTGAAAGTTCACCTTGAGATGTAGTAACCGTTTTTGTGATCGCGGACGTTTTAATCATATTCAGGAGCCATAGTGTTTAAATTGATAGTAAATTCATTGCGCAAGCGCGCCAAAGTCGTATTGATTCTTTTACCTATATTACTGGTTTCAGATCAGCTTTGGGCGAAATCGAGTAAATTGCTCATATTAGGTGATAGCCTAAGTGCAGGTTATGGGCTGACGCAAGCACAAAGCTGGGTAAGTTTGTTACAAGATGCGTGGCAAAAAAGCAACATAACCGTGGTAAATGCGGCGATAAGTGGTGAAACGACCGATGGCGCATTGGCTCGCTTACCAAGGCTGTTGAACCAGCATTCCCCAAGCCATATTTATGTTGAACTGGGTGGAAATGACGGTTTACAAGGTCATTCAATCAGTAAAATGCGCAACAACCTAATGGAAATTGTAAAGTTGAGCCAAGAATCAGGTGCAACTGTTATTTTACAAGAAATGCAAATTCCTACTAATTATGGGCGCAGATATACCGAACTTTTTACTAAGGCTTATTCTACTATTGCCGAAGAACGCGACGTCACATTGCTGCCGTTTTTTCTCGCTGATATCGCTTTGGATACCAAATTGATGCAAGCTGATGGTATTCATCCAAATGCCGAAGCGCAGCCAATCATTGCCGAGTCTATGCGAGCGGCCTTGAGCCCTCTGGTGATTGAATAAGAGCGTTTTGCGTTTTGCGTTTTGCGTTTTGCGTTTTGCGTTTTGCATGGAATAAAAAAGAATGCAACGCTAGACTAATACCGTTCCACGTCAATAAGTGATCACTCAGCGAGAGTTTAAGAGGGCTTAAACAAGGCCCATGACTGAATGAATAGTGGTTCTCTTTCGAAGTCATGCAAGGCAGTGTATGCCCTTTTAAAACTGGCCTGCAAGGAATGCTTTTACTCTGCGCTCTCACTATTTGTAAGGGAACAACCATTACGACATAGCGACGCCTTAATCAAAAAACCGCTGGACGCACTCTGTGGGGGGCAATTATTAATACGGATTAGTATAATAAATCAGAAAAATTGAAGGGGAAATGTGATGGAAGTGAGCTCTACAGGTGCAAATAACTTGCAGACCAATGTGCCTGCACCTAGACAAGAAGTCCGTGCATCTAGACCAGAAGCAGAACGAAATACAGCGCCGCAGGACACACAAACCTTGTCAAGTTCCTCGTCGACCCAGCAAGCTAGTGCAGCTTCTCAAACCAATGATCCTAATCAACGGGTTGGCTCGATTGTAGATATACAAGTGTAATAGTCACCTCAGCTTGCAGCAATTAGCTGATAACCATTCCATTAAATAATTGCTAAGTGGTTAATTATTTATTGGAAAACGTTACCTTTGTTGCTGTAACACTTGAACAATTTCATTCGAATCTCGCAGCCTACGCACTTGCATAAACAAGTCTTCGGCTTGTGGGTATTGACGTGACAAATAGCCTAGCCATTGTTTTAAACGGTTAGGAAAATACTTACCTTTGTCACCAAACAATTCATAACCTGAATAATCGATTAGCAACTGATTGACTTGAGACCAGTTCATCACCTCCTGCTGACCACGTACCACACGCGCCAAGTTTGGCATGGCTAAAATACCTCGGCCTAACATAATATCTTGGCAGTTTGATTGGGCTTGGCAGTTTATCGCATCTTCATAGGACCAGATTTCGCCGTTCGCTATAATGGGAATATTCACTTTCTGTTTAATGTCTGCAATCCATGACCAATACGCTGGCGGCTTGTAGCCTTCCATTTTTGTTCTGGCGTGAATAACCAATAAATCTGCACCTGCTGCTTCAATAGCGGCGGCATTTTCAAACGCAAGGCTTTTATCGTCAAACCCTAGTCGCATTTTAGCGGTAACTTTGTGTTCACTAGGAACAGCTTGTCGCACTGCGCTCACAATATCGTATAAAGTTTGTGGTTCACGCAGCAGTACTGCGCCACCTTTACTTTTATTAACTGTTTTAGCTGGACAACCAAAATTAAGATCGACACCGTGAGAACCGAGTTCTACTGCGCGCACTGCATTTTCAGCTAACGGTTGAGGGTTTTGCCCCAATAATTGAACCCGAACAGGTGTGCCGTTCGGGGTATATCCATCATTATGTAATTCAGGGCATATGCGATGAAATACCTTTTTAGGCAGTAAACTATTCACCACCCTCACAAATTCAGTGACACACAAGTCAAAGCCGCCGACTTTACTCAACATGTCTCGCATTAGGTGATCAACCACCCCTTCCATCGGTGCTAAAATGACTTGCAACTTATTATACTCAATTCTAAAGGTGAAAATTATAATCAAAAACAACAAGGTTAGAGTGATACGCAAAGGCGATACATTACAAGGATGCCGCTAATCAATCCGCCTCGATATTAGGGCGATGCTTTCTGCGTGAACAAGCAATAAGAATTTCTTTTTTCCGCTTTGATGAAGCCGTGCCCCAGCCAACAATTTCATCCAGCATGCGAAAACATCCCACGCACATATCTTGCTGATCAAGACAACAGTTTCGTACGCAGGGGGAATCTATTTCCTTACTCATCATAAAAAACCTCTTGATTAACGTGTATGCATATATCTAAGTAATAAAAATATAAATCCGAATCGCTAAATCACTACTAATCTGGATAAGGGCACAAGATAAATCAATTAATCGCCTTCTAAAAACCTGTTTATCTGTTCAAAACTAACCTTATCATCGACAAATTTAACTTGGTGTAAATAAGCAATGGCTTCAGTAGGTTCTAGAAAGCGCTTTGGTACAATACCTGATGCTTGAAAATAAGGGAGTAAGGCATTTCCCTGCTCCAAGTCATCAACAATCCAACATTCAAGTTTCTGGTTACGTCGGTCAAGTTGCGTTTTTAACTTAAATGGCGAAGCGCTAACAGTCTCAGGTACAATCCAACCACGCATATCAACTAAAACAGCCCAAGTGTTTCCGCGCATAGAATGCATGGCTTCCCCGAGTTCTGACAAATAGGCCATGTCAGTCTGTAAAGTCCAAGTACCTTTTGTTCGCACGACAATCAGGCGCTCATTGATACGGATTTTATAATGTGCCGGGGAATCATCGAGGGGTTTAATCATATTCATTACAGCATTAAGTCGTTTAGCTTTGCCTTCATAGGTGTAACCTTACCTAGCAGGGGGCATGTGAACAGACTCCCTTAACTAATATTAGTCACTCCCAGAATGCTAGAAATACAAAAAAAGCCGCACATGACTGTGCGGCTTTTCTTATATGGCGTCCCCAAGGGGATTCGAACCCCTGTTACCGCCGTGAAAGGGCGGTGTCCTAGGCCTCTAGACGATGGGGACAGAAAATCGTTTTCGAAAGCATGCTTTCGAGATTTTCTGTAAGGCGAAGTGAGCCAGCGAACTGAGCGACCTTACCTTACACAAAATCGATAATTTCTCAAAATAACATCGAGCCTGCGAGAGGAACGACTTAATTTTACAGAAACTAAAACTCTGTCAAACATATCATTCACTGGCCTAGGTATGCCGTGAATGTCCTTGTTTTAATACATAAACCCTATCCGTAGGTTTATTTTAAATGGCGTCCCCAAGGGGATTCGAACCCCTGTTACCGCCGTGAAAGGGCGGTGTCCTAGGCCTCTAGACGATGGGGACAGAAACTTTGTTCATCGAAGCAAGCTTCGATAAGTTTCTGTAAAGCGAAGTGAGCCAGCGGACTGGGCAACCTTACCTTACAAAAACAAAACTCTGTCAAACATATCATTCACTGGCCTAGGTATGCCGTGAATGTCCTTGTTTTAATACATAAACCTTATCCGTAGGTTTATTTTAAATGGCGTCCCCAAGGGGATTATAAAATACATCCTGTATTTTACCGCTTCGCGGCCGTGCTACGCACGTTCAAATTCGTTCCTTACGAATTTGTCGAACTAAGGATTCTCATCCCTTGTGACGCATAAATGCGTTCACTTCGTTCTTTATATGGCGTCCCCAAGGGGATTCGAACCCCTGTTACCGCCGTGAAAGGGCGGTGTCCTAGGCCTCTAGACGATGGGGACAGAAAATCGTTTTCGAAAGCATGCTTTCGAGATTTTCTGTAAGGCGAAGAAAACCAGCGAACTGAGCGACCTTACCTTACACAAAAACGATAATTTCTATAAATAAAATCGAGCCTGCGAGAGGAACGACCTAATTTTACAGAAACAAAAATCTGTCTAAATCTTTACATTTACTGACCTAGGTATGCCGTAAATATTCCTTGATATGGTGGAGCCAGGCGGGTTCGAACCGCCGACCTCTTGCATGCCATGCAAGCGCTCTCCCAGCTGAGCTATGGCCCCAAACTAAAGCTTCTAAGCAAACCTGCTTTGACTTAGTGGGCGTCATTCCCTGACAGCGGGCGCATTCTAGGCACCCCCCCCTTTTATGTCAACGACTTTTTTAAATTTTATCTATGATTCTTGTCTGTTTGCTATATATATGAGCGCTTTGTCTATACGTTGAGCAATTTGCTCAGGTTTTAACAAATTTAATGTCACATCGAGCGAAGGTGAATTTCCTGAGCCTGTTACAGCAACGCGCAAAGGCATACCGACTTTGCCCATACCAACACCTAAGTTTTCCGCAGTTTGATTTATTGCACCATGAATAGACTCTACATCCCAAGTGGTTAATGCCATTAAAGCAGCCTTTACTGTCTCTAATGGTTCCTGTGCTACTGGCCGTAAGTGCTTTTTAGCAGCCTTCTCGTCGAACGCTTCATATTCTTGGTAAAAATAAGTACTGATCTCAGCTAACTCTTTTAATGTCTTGACTCGATCAGCTTGCACGGTAATAACGTCTTCCAAATTAGGCCCATCCGTTACATTTATACCTTGCTGCTCAAAATGCCATTGTGCATAAGGCAGGACCTCGCTCACAGGTAGTTCCTTAATATAGTGCTGATTCAACCATATCAATTTATCTGTATTAAAAGCAGATGCTGACTGACCTATCGCGTCTAAGCTAAACAATTCGATCATTTCTTCTTTTGAAAAAACTTCTTGATCACCATGAGACCAACCCAAGCGAACTAAGTAGTTCAATAAGGCTTGAGGTAAGAAACCGTCGTCGCGGTATTGCATGACACCAACCGCGCCATGACGTTTAGACAACTTCTTGCCGTCGTCCCCTAATATCATAGAAACATGAGCATATTCAGGTACAGGGGCTCCTAAAGCTTGTAGAATATTAATTTGACGTGGGGTGTTATTAATATGATCTTCACCTCTAACTACATGGGTGATCCCCATATCCCAGTCATCCACCACTACGCAGAAATTATAGGTGGGCGTACCATCGCTTCGTAAAATAATAAGATCATCTAATTCGCTATTTGAAATTTCAATGTTTCCGCGAATATGATCTTTGATAATCACCGAGCCCTCTAACGGATTTTTAAAACGAATAACAAAAGGCTTCCCTTCTGGGTGATCGGTCCGATCACGCCATGTACCTGGATATCTCGGTTTTTCACCGTTGGCTTTTTGCTTTTCACGGATCTCATCAAGTTCATCACTGGTCATAAAACACTTGTAGGCTTTGCCTTCCTCGAGCATTTCATTTATGAGCGACTTGTATCGATCGAAACGCTGAGTTTGATAATAAGGACCATCGTCCCAAGTTAAGCCCAGCCACTCCATACCTTCTAAAATTGCATCAATTGCTTCTTGGGTGGAACGTTCAATATCCGTATCTTCAATTCGAAGTACAAATTTCCCCCCCTGGCTTTTTGCATAAAGCCAAGAATAAAGTGCAGTACGTGCACCACCAACATGTAAAAAACCTGTAGGGCTTGGAGCGAAACGGGTAACCGTTGTCATTGTATAAATAATCCTATTACAAAAAATTGGTCGTATTTTATCAGTCAATAGCCCCGAGAAGAAAGGGCAAACATGCAATGCATCAGATTGTTTTAACGATCTGTCGTGATGTCCCTTGTTTCACTCAATTAAGTTGCCAATTAAAATGCGTACCTTGTTTTTAAAAACGAGCCAATTCGACCTTTAAATGGCAGCCCAGTATTGAGTCTAGTTTTTTTCGGTATCGGTAAATAGCACAAGTAAATTTTCAATAATGCGCACGCTCAATGCTCGATTTCCCCTCACGCATCAAAATATCACCCAGAGAACATTGAATAATTGCACCTTTATCAGACCGGCTTTAACGTATTGGGTCGCTATTCATTACGTAAAATGAACAAGATTTAAACCATCTGTCTATTTTTAAGGCACTTAAACACTTTTTTTAAATTACAGTTGACACTCACAAGAGCATACCTATAATAGCGCTCCACTTACCGAGGCAACTCAGTAAATGAAACAAAATACGGTCGCTTAGCTCAGTTGGGAGAGCATCGCCCTTACAAGGCGAGGGTCACTGGTTCAAGCCCAGTAGCGACCACCACTTTTCGACAAGAAACGGTCGAGAGTCACTGATTCAAGCCAGTGTATGTATAACGTTTCAAAAAATATGGTCGCTTAGCTCAGTTGGGAGAGCATCGCCCTTACAAGGCGAGGGTCACTGGTTCAAGCCCAGTAGCGACCACCACTTTTCGACAAGAAACGGTCGAGAGTCACTGATTCAAGCCAGTGTATGTATAACGTTTCGAAAATATGGTCGCTTAGCTCAGTTAGAAAAAGAGAAGAGCATCGCCACTCTCTACAAGAAACGGTCGAGAGTCACTGGTTCAGTCAGTGTAAGTACAACGTTTCAAAAAATATGGTCGCTTAGCTCAGTTAGAAAAAGAGAAGAGCATCGCCACTCTCTACAAGAAACGGTCGAGAGTCACTGGTTCAAGCCAGTATATGCATAACGTTTCAAAAATATGGTCGCTTAGCTCAGTTAGAAAAAGAGAAGAGCATCGCCACTCTCTACAAGAAACGGTCGAGAGTCACTGGTTCAGTCAGTGTAAGTACAACGTTTCAAAAATATGGTCGCTTAGCTCAGTTGGGAGAGCATCGCCCTTACAAGGCGAGGGTCACTGGTTCAAGCCCAGTAGCGACCACCACTTCTTATGTTTTATTCCCTTTTTTAAAAATACAAAATAACTAAGCAGCATACTTGCTTCTGCGATAAGCATCGCTGCTTTCACAAAAGCACAGGCGACGTGGTTCAAGCCCACTAGCGACCACCACTTCTTATTTTTTATCGCCCTTTTTTAAAAATACAAAATAACTAAGCAGCACAATTGCGTCTGCGATAAGCATCGCCGCTTTCACAAAAGCACAGGCGACGTGGTTCAAGCCCAGTAGCGACCACCACTTCTTATTTTTATCCCCCTTTTTTAAAAATACAAAATAGCTAAGCAGCACAATTGCGTCTGCGATAAACGTCGTCAGCCCCTAGAGTTTATTTGTCTATAAGATTTGACTCCCCTCGCCTCCCCCACAGCTAACGATAAATTAGTATAATTAGCCTCTTGTCTTGGCTAAATTTAATCATTGTTGCTTATTTGTACTTATAATTATCAGGGAAAGTACGATAACCTTTAATAATCAACCTTTTGAAGTATTTATATGAATCCACTGATTGCTAAAGAAACCAAAGTATTGATCGTTGATGATCAGGTTCTCGCTAAAGGGTATATGAAATACTCATTAGAAGAGCTTGGTTTTAGTGATATTACCTATGTGGATAAAGTGCACCTTGCCCTGAACAAGATCCGTCACCAGCGCTATGATCTTATTGTTTGCTCATACAATTTAAAGCACGAGCAAGATGGTTATTACTTTTATGATGAAATAAATCGAAATGGTGAATTACCCTTAAGTACGGCATTCGTGTTTATCAGTGCAGACACCACAGCGGATTTAGTGCAAAGTATTGTTGAATTACAGCCTGATGATTTTCTCGCAAAACCCTTTACAGTAAAGGAGTTAGACCGACGCTTATCTCGTATTCTTGGCCGAAAACGGGCACTGCAAAGTGTGTACTGGTGTATTGAAAAAAAGCACTATCCTAAAGCGCTATCCGAGGTTGAATTATTTTTAAGTGAGCCAAAGAACGCCGAATTTTTCCCTTTGGCGTTAAAGATAAAGGGCGAAGTTTTACAGTTGTGCGGCCACTACACACAGGCCAGAGTTTTTTATAAAGCTATCCTCAATGTACAAACATTCACTTGGGCGCAGTTAGGTTTAGTGAAAACCTACCTCCACTTAAACGAAGATGAAGCCGCCGAAAAACTCGTGTTACGTCTAGCTTTTAAACCCGAGTCACAATTAGCCGCCTATGACTTACTCATGTCACTGCAAATTAAACAGGGTGACTTTGACACGGCCCTTGAATGCGTTTTGATGGCATCCGAAATATCACCAAGGAATATTAGAAGACATAAAACAGCTTTAGATTTATCCCGAATCACCCACGATTACTATACTCAATTTGAAGCAGCCAAAAAGGTCGTTAAATTTGCCAAAAACTCCATTCACGACATGCCTGAGCATTATCTAAATGTTGCGCGAGCTGGTATCGATTACGCTATGACCGCTGATGAAGAACAAACCAATGCCTTAATAAAGCAAGCTAACGAGTATATTCGTCAATTTCGCCAAGCATTTCCAAAGGCGGATATGCAAGATCAGGTGAATGTCATCAATGCTAGGCTCATGTATTTATCCGATGAGAAAGACAACGCAAAATCTTTACTCGAACAATTAGGTAACGAGAATTGGGAAAGTGAATCAATCGAAGCCCTTTTAGATAAAGCCAAAGCGTTTCATGAAATAGGAATACACGAACGTAGCCAAGAAATACTTAGTGAAATAATGCGTCGCTGCGAAGAAAGTGAGCAAGGCAATGAAATATTTCTGCATTACGTTGAGCAGGAGCAAAAGGAAAAGCGCCAAATCAAACAAAGTTCTAAGGAGTTAAACAATGCAGCGGTACAGCACTTTCAACAAGGTGATGTTGATAATGCCCTGCACACATTCACAGATGCGTTCACCTTAATGCCTAAAAAACCGTCTATCGCCCTGAATTTGCTACAAGTGATTACGATTAAACGGCTGCATACTGATGATGCGTACCAAAAAACAATCCAACGTTGCGTTAAGACGGTCGAAAACGGCCCGCTAAATGATGAACAAGAAAATCGTTACGTCAAAATTCGCGAACTATTAGACGATATCGCATAATCGCTTTCGTCCTAAGTCACTTTATGATGCACATTGAACTGGGCTTGCAGATAAATTTTCTGTTCCATAATGTGTGTAAGTGTCTGAACACTATCTTGTATATCTTGATAGCGTAAATATAAGGGAGTAAGCCCAAAGCGCAGAATATTTGGCGCGCGAAAATCAGCTATAACGCCCTTGTCAATTAACGCTTGGCAAATACCATGCGCATGTTCATGGGAAAATGCCAATTGACTCCCTCGAGCTTGAGGAGCTTTTGGTGATTCCAGTTTCAAATCAGCTAACTTCTCCTCTTCTTCTACCAGCGCAATAAACAGCTCACCTAACGCTTCAGATTTCTCCCGTACTTGTTGCATATCTACGTCGTTAAATACGGTCAAAGCGGCGTCAAGCACACTCATCGAAACCACACTAGGTGTACCGCATAAAAACTGCGTTATGCTTTGGGATTGAGCATAACTTTGTGAAAATGCAAAGGGCTGTTTGTGTCCCATCCACCCTTTCAACGGCTGTGTTACCCGCGACTGAAGGTGTGTTGCAACATAAACAAATGCCGGAGCGCCAGGGCCGCCATTAAGGTACTTATAACCACAACCTACCGCAAAATCCACCTCACAATCATCTAGCCTTACCGGCAATGCACCCGCGCTATGAGCAAGATCCCAAATGACCAAAATACCTTGTTCATGAGCCTTCTGCGTTATGCGTTGCATGTCTAACAAGCGACCAGAACGAAAATCAACTTGAGTCAACATTAATACCGCCACTTCAGAGGTAAGGGCGTCTTCAAGCCCATCTTCACTGACCAGGTTAAGATGACACGCATCCTCACCCAATAACGAAGCCACACCTTCAACCATATACAGATCTGTTGGAAAGTTGCCGGCTAACGACAATACTACCGAGCGAGACGGCTGTAGTGATAACGCACTGCTCAATACTTTAAATAAATTAATCGACGTAGAGTCACAACAAATCACTTGCCCAGGTCCAGCCCCAATCAAGGGAGCAATCTTCTCACCAACTGTGGTTGGCAGATCAATCCAGCTATGTTTATTCCAACTGGTAATGAGATCATTTGCCCATTGCCGCTCTAACACTTCTTTTGCACGCTCTGCTGCCGAGAATGGCATTGGTCCTAAAGAGTTTCCATCAAGGTAAACACCTTTTTCAGGAAGCTTAAACAACTGACGTTTATCAGCCAGTGGATCAATCAAATCCCACTGCGCAATTTGCTCTTCACTTACCTTGCTCATTACTCATCCAACTGTTGTTTTAATGCTGACAAAAAAACTTGATACGCATTTGTTTCAGGATGGAGCCAATCAAAGTGTCCTGCCTCCTCGACAATCAAATACTCAAATCCACTTTTTTGCGCTTCGCTGACTTCCACTATTTCGTCGGCTGTGCCTTGCAGCAACAAGGTTTCAGCAGGCAGAGTATAATTTGTGGGTGTAGCAAGCTTATAAGCCTTCATTTTCTGTTCTGCGCTACCTGCAAAAAATGTAGATGTCGCCGCTTGGCAACTATTTTGTCCTTGTGAATAACCAACCACATCCACTATAGCCGCCAATCCAATTACGCCTTTTAACCTTGCTCCACCTTTAAAAACATGCCGCTGCTCAGCACTTGCGAGCAATGCAAGATGACCACCAGCTGAGTGCCCCGTAAGCACCACATTGTTTAAATCAATTGGATATTCTTTAAAGGTTTGAGCGAAGCTCACTCCTTTTAATACATCATTTAAACTTCCGGGCCAGCCACCACCTTCATCGCCTGTGCGCCTGTACTCTATGGCCCAGACCGCGTAGCCCTCCTCTACTAACGCCTGACTTAACGCTACACTGTGGCCAACCCCATACGCGTTTAACCAACAACCACCATGAACAAAAATAACCAATGGGGCTTTTTCTGCTCTCTTTGCGCCTTTTCCGTTTAACGGTAAATATAGATGGCCGTACTGTAACGAATTTTCACCATAGGCGATTTTCTCGCCGGTATCTGCTTTTGAGCTCAGCTTCATAACTTGCGAAAATGTGACTTGATTCAATGGGCCATTAGGTAAATCGGCTTGCGCTGGCATAGACTCGTTTCGTTTTTGCTCGCTATCGCGGTTTGGCGCATGTGTACTACAAGCCACTAGTGACATGATTAAAAGTAGAAAAACACCAGAGTAAAACGTCATTTTCCCTCCCTAGATTGCAGTTCATTCAAAGATATTTAAGGCTGGGAGTAAAACAGAAGCAGATAGGAAATTAAAGCGCTATAAGGAATAAATCAGAGATACAACTAAAAGCCGATCCTCATCCACAAAGAAGGTGGCGCAATAACGCCACCTCAAATTACATCAGTAAAATACCAGTATTACCCTAGCATTTCGAATGCGATCGCTGTTGCTTCGCCGCCGCCAATACAAATGGCAGCAACACCTTTTTTCAAGCTACGTTGTTTAAGGGCATGTAGCAAGGTCACGATAATACGAGCACCTGACGCACCAATTGGATGACCAAGGGCGCACGCTCCGCCTTTAACATTGACTTTTGCTGGATCTAAACCGAGCTTGCTCATACCTAACATAGTGACCATGGCGAAGGCTTCGTTGATTTCAAATAAATCGACGTCTTCTTTTGACCAACCAGTTTGTGCGAATAGCTTTTCAATTGCTCCGACAGGGGCTACGGTAAAGTTCTCAGGCTCGATCGCATTAGAGCTATGCCCGACAATACGCGCCAGCGGTGTATAGCCCTTCTCAGTTGCTTCGGTTTCACTCATTACCAGTAAAGCAGCGGCACCATCTGAGATGGAGCTTGAATTTGCCGCGGTCACTGTTCCATCTTTGGTAAACGCTGGACGCAACGAAGGTATCTTCTCAGGACGAGCATTTCCAGGCCCCTCATCGTTTTCAATGACAACTTCACCTTTGCGTGAAGATATGGTCACAGGGCTAATTTCGTCTTTAAATAAGCCATTAACTATCGCGTCATTCGCTTTTGTTAAAGAGCTCAGTGCAAATTCATCCATTTGCTCACGAGTCACACTTTCTTCATCCGCTTTAGACTGCGCAAAACAGCCCATTGCTTTACCGTCATACGCATTTTCCAAACCATCAAGCATCATATGATCAAGCATTTGACCGTGCCCCATACGATAACCTTGGCGCGCTTTAGGTAAAATATAAGGGGCATTAGACATACTCTCCATACCACCCGCTATGATCGCTTTCGCACTGCCTGACTTAATTAAATCATGAGCAAGCATGACCGCTTTCATGCCAGAGCCACAGACTTTATTCAGTGTTATCGCCCCACTAGCGAGCGGTAAACCTGCCTTAATACTGGCTTGGCGAGCAGGTGCTTGGCCTAATCCCGCCGGTAACACACAGCCCATGATGACTTCATCAATCACCGGCTTATCTTGACCTGCTTCCTTTAGAGCAGCAGTAATTGCACTTGCCCCTAGTTCACACGCGCTGAGTGTTGACAAACCGCCCATAAACCCGCCCATCGGTGTACGTTTTGCACTAACAATAACCACTGAATCGTTATTCATTAATCTATCTCCACATTTTTATGATACAGATGCACCACTATAAGCCACTAACAATAAAACAAATAATACACAATTAATTAAATTAAAAACCAAATATATAACTAATTTTTACATCTTGCTCTGCAAGAAAAATATTTTTCACCTTTCAATGTTGACGAATTGTAACTCATACTTTACCTTTACGTTAACTTATCCTTTACGTTAACGTAAAGTAAGATAGAATAAAAATTAATATTTTATTGTTTAACAACGTTTCATTTTGTCATAAGGCAGTCTCATGACCGAAAAACTTTACACCATAGGTGAGTTAGCCAAAGAGTTAGATATCACCTCACGCTCTATCCGTTTCTATGAAGAATCAGGACTGCTTAATCCTACTCGAAACGGCCAAAATCGTGTTTATAAGAAAAAGGACAAGGTACGGTTGAAACTTGTATTGCGCGGCAAACGCTTGGGTTTTTCGTTAGCCGAAACAAAGACCCTTTTTGATTTGTATGACAGTCATCAAAACTCTGAGGCGCAACTTGAAACTATGCTGCAAATGACAGAACAGAAACGCGCTGTAATGACCCAACAACTAGAAGATATTCAAGCCTTAATGATGGAGCTCGACGAAGTCGAAGCTCGTTGTAAGGACGAACTCACTACTATTAAGCGAGGAAAAATCGCATGAATGCTCCCTACCCAACGCTAAACTTCGGCCTAGGCGAAGACATCGATATGTTACGTGATCATGTATACAACTTTGCCCAAGGAGAAATCGCTCCCTTGGCTGAAAAATCAGACATCGAAAACGGCTTTCCTAACCAATTGTGGCCCAAGTTAGGGGAAATGGGACTGCTAGGTGTAACCGTTGCAGAACAGTATGGTGGCTCGAATATGGGCTATTTAGCCCACGTTATTGCGATGGAAGAAGTTAGCCGAGCTTCAGCAGGCATCGGCTTAAGTTACGGAGCACATTCTAATTTATGTGTGAATCAAATTCATAAAAACGGTTCAGATGCACAAAAAGA